>NZ_JBHEEO010000022.1:0-67742 GCF_041929965.1 Brucella oryzae
AGCCCGGTAGCTCGTCAGGCTCATAACCTGAAGGCCGCAGGTTCAAATCCTGCCCCCGCAACCAACGATACCTGCGACCCCGCCGCACACGCCGCGGGGTTTTGCGTTTGTGCGGCAATCGTCAGGATGCCGGCGAGATCGCCCTGAACATCGATCTCCACCTTGCCGTCCACGGGGGGGGGGGGGCAGAACGATCTGGTCCACCAACGAGCGAAGGATGTCCGCCGCCTCGACCCGCTTCTCTTCCTCTTCGTCCTGCAAGGCTCCATAGAGCTGCTGCACCCGCTTGCGGTATTGCAGCGCCATTGAGGGGTGCAGAAGGGGAGGCGGTTCCTCAGCTTCGGCCAGGAACAAGGCCAGTTCCTTCTTGCGCTGTTCCAGAAGGACCATCTTGGCGTTGATCGCGTCGGCCACGCCACCCTTGAGGATCAGGTTGAGCAGCGTGTCGAGTTCGCAATCGTTTATTAACGCGCCTGCCTATTAAATCCTGCATGGGGAGGAAGCGCGATCACACCTTGTCCTTTCCACCTTTTTTCATCTCATCGGCAATGCGTTTCAACTCATCCACTTCGTCTGTCTTCGCATCCTCCAAGTGTGCGGCTTCTTTGCGAGCCTCATCAAAACTCTCGTAATGCGCTTCGGCAATCTTGGTGGCCTGCTTGTGGGATACGGAACCTGCGTTTTTGAGGATATTCAGTTCGTTAGATTGCAAGAAATTATCGAGTACCGTTTCCCATTCAACCAAGTGCATGGATTGTCGGCGTCTGGCGCGTAAATCTGCTGTGTCCAGAAACATTGTGACGATGAGGTTCAGTTCTGAAATCTCAGGCTGTGCGAGATAATTCTTCGCAGTTACGACATCGCCCTTTCTTACCCGCGCCCCTTTCCATGAAGTCAGTCCCATATTCGGCGCGGTGGCGTCCGCGCGGGCGACAATCAATTCGGCGGCAGTATAGCCGGTGACTGCGTGCAGCATCTTGTTCTGGATGGTCGCATAGAACGTGTTCACGGATTTCAAGTTTGGATCGTAATCCTCGCTGAGTGCCAGAATATCGCGAACCTTTTGGTAGAAGCGAGCTTCCGACGCCCTGATGTCGCGAATGCGCTCAAGCAGTTCGTCGAAATAGTCATAACCCGGCTGCTTTAACCTGATATCGTCTATCACGAATCCCTTGATCAGGTACTCGGTCAGTGTCGTCGTGGCCCATCGGCGGAACTGAACTCCCCGCGCCGACCGAACACGATATCCCACGGCGAGGATCATATCGAGATTGTAGTGCTTCAACGCACGGGAAACCGTGCGATTGCCCTCGGTTCGAACTTGTAAGAGTTCCTTACAAGTTGCCTCTTCGTTCAGCTCCTGCTCCTCGTAGATGCTGCTGATTTGTTGGGTCATTGCCTGTGGAGACGTCTGGAACAATTCAGCCATTTGGGCTTGTGTCATCCATGCCGTTCCATCAATTGTGCGCAATTCGATCCGGCTACGGCCGTCTTCAGTGGTGTAGAGGATGAGGTTGTCGTCAGACATCGGCAGCAAACTCTTTCAGATAGGTGTGTTCAAACAGCGAGAAACAATGATGGTCCAAGCGCCTGTCTAGGATGGAAGCGTCAGATGTTTCCGCTGACCAAAAAGCGGAATGCAACAAAGGCGAAAAATGAGCCAACAAGCATATATCGCGTCAGTACCATAGGGGCTGCTGTCGTTCAAAAGCCCATGAGCAACCGCATGGCGAAGGCTTGGTCCCGGTTTGGACAAAAAGACGTTGTCAATGTCTGCCGTGATGGCGTCGCCGAACGCCTCTTCCAATTCTGGACGCATCTGCTCAAAAAGCGCCGATATGGTGCGATCTTCTTGTACCTGCTTGGCATCGTCGAACGTTGTGACGTCATGGCCGTTCAGTTTCAGAATGTGGCGAAGAGAATTTTCCAGCATGGGCGTCAAGATATAGAGAGCGCTTACGCAGTCTCCTTCGAAGAAGCGAGCAAAGCCCCGACTGAAAGTGTTGACCAGATCGTTCGGTACGAATGGACTATGCCGGATAAGAGCCTGAAATGTATCTTCACCGACATAATAATTCCCGGTGATATATTGACGCGCTATCTGAACTTGTCCTGAAACGTGGATACCTCTGCGCATACTTTCATGCTGAGAAATTTGCACGCGGATAGCATCGCCGTTGTCACCATCTCCGAAACCTCCACCCTCGGACTTGTGAATCACCTTGCCTTCGTGGTCGTGAAATGACGCACCGAACAAAGAAGAAAGCGGATGGTCGTTGATAGACTTCACAGCATCCTCCATGAGCTTCTTTGGCGATGGGGATCGTTCCAAGTCTGCAAATATCAACAGCAAGTCGATGAGATCACGTTCGCCCTCAAGCTGCCCCTTGACCTGATCCGCGATTGCGCTGAGGTCCATCGGGTGGGAGAATGATGACATTTCGTCCGCAATACCGGACTGGACGTCGATTAATTTGTGACGAAGTTGGGTGCGTCGTTCTCCTCGCCCCGGCACGCCATGATATTCGGCAATTGCCTCGCTGAGCCAGTGCGAGGCCAGCATCGCCGAAGTGTGTTTCTCAGACTCGGCAAGCAGCGCTTCAGCGGCACCTGTCCGGCACCGATTCTTTCCATTCTCGTCCCTCGCGTGATGATACCCACGAGCCGCCAAGCGCCAAAGCTCCACAATCATGTGGGAGCCGGGTTCGGGAACGCCCCCTGTCAGATAAGCCTCTATTTCCGCCGCGATGATGCTCGGATCGGATATGCTAAAATCCAAGTCCATCTCGAAAAACCAATGGACTGGTACTGGATTGCTGCTTGTGACAGCTCGCGCCCTTATTGCCGACAGCAGCGTTCGCGCGGCGATAACCTCGTCACTATCCCAGCCGAGTGGCCGACCCATCGACAACGCTCGTCGTAGAACATCCCGTGCTGTAAGCCCCAAGAGCGGATCATCGCGGTCAAGACGATCCTTGAGGGAGCCCGAACCCAGCCCCTCCGCGATTGCAACGTAGGATGCGATTGCGGCACGACCCAATTGATGCCGCTTTCGCTCCAGAAGCCAACAAAGGTCACATAGCCGCGCCCTCAGCACCGGGTTAGCGGCATTCACGGCTGCATAGGCAAGTACCGACACCGGAACACCGCGAAAGTCTTCTGGAATGGCCGATCGTCGGTCTCCCATGATCATCATCGCGCCGAAGGGTGCGTTGCGGTCATTAGGTTTGAAGTGAAGGTCCGTAGCGGCGGACAGCACCGCGAACACCTTCGCAGCGGCTTCGTTGCCTTGCGTCTCCTGTAGCCCCTTTGCTTCCTTGCGGTACAGGGTGCTCAATTCACCGCAATCGGCAGAATTGCACCCGATGATGGGGGCTTCAAACTCTAACCCCGCAATGTCATCAGGCGTTGCCTGAAGCCAGAAAGGAGCCGTCCCTTCTACCTGTTCAACCTTACCCTCTAGTTCAGTCTCAGTCATTGTGACGCTCCGACAGTGCCCGATGCCTTATTGTAACTCTGTGTCGTCGGTAATCGGCGCAGCATCCTCGACTTCCTCACGGGTGAACTTCTCGGAGAAAAACGCTTCGTCTATTTCGTATATTTCCACTGGTCGGCGTTTCACTCCCACCTGATGCTTGATGCAAAGGTCTAAAAGGCGTTTGCCATCAATCAGCGTGATAGGAGCTGCACCGACAAACAGTGCTCCCTCTTGAGCACCTTTTGCGAAATTGCCAAGGCTGATGATCGTACCGCGAATGGCTTTGAAATACGGGAGCGCGCCCCGAAGCTCATCGACTTTTGGTCGGGTAATAGTGCTTTCCGTCCGCTTAACCTGAACCACTTCGGTGATTTCCGTAATGCCGAATTGTACGCGGGCAACAACATCTACACCCTTGTCGCCACTGACTTTTGTCACGCGAACGTCTTCATAGTCCATTGCGTCGAGGAGTTCTTTGATAAAATGCTCAAACTGCACCGGTTCAAGTTGCATTAAGCGTTCGCGGAATGCCGCCAGCTGCTCCTCGTTATGGGCATGAGCAGCTTCTGCGACGGTTGTGCGCCTTGAAGAAGGCGTGGCAACGGTGACTGGCTTGGCGCCTCCGCTGAAACCCTTCAACCATTGCAGCCCAGCATCGGTGATGGCGTAGAAATTGCCTTCGCGCGTGATCAGCCCACGTTCGGCGATGCTGACCAATCGTCTTCGCAGCGTGTCGGCGAATGTCTTTGGCGTTGAGAACAGCGAAACCGCTTTTAGATAATCCGACCATGCCGGCAGGATGTCACCACGTTTGCAAGGTGACCGCTCAGCTACGAGGGATAGCAGCTTCGGGATACCTTCAGCTGTGTCGAGTTCTCGGAGCATTGCTTCATCATTGGCTAGAAATTGCCTACCTCGCTCTCCAATCTGATAACTTCCAGTGTCGCGATCTAAAAGCCGCAAGCGATTGATGAAAAGGTAGCAACCGTTTAGGTAGCGGGGGTTCAACGTTTTCCCGCTCCCCACCCATATTTCCCGAGCCAAATCTTGAAGCTCGTCAGAAAGACGTTCGTTTATCCACGTGTCGGGATCCGACCAATCAACTGGATTTTGCGGGGTCCCAGTTTGCTCGAATATCGCGTTAAGCATGTCGCGTACCCGTTGGACAGGTTCGCCATCCAATAGACGTATAGCATGGGCAACGTCCGAATACAGCGGGTAAAGCGGCGCTTGGACGATATGGCCGGTGGTCGTTGCTTCAATGCTCATTGTTGTTTGTGCCCCAATATCCTACGGAAGGACGGTCGCTGTTGTCACAACAGCATAGTTAACGCCCAGCGTGTCGATGAAATGTCTCTTGCCGCATTCTATCTTGCGCCGCTCATCAGGCCGTAACTCGTCTAAATTAGTTGAAGGCTTTGTTTCGCGAACCAGATAGAGGCGATCTTGGCCGTCGCCCATATCCATGACGATAGCCCAATCTGGATTGTATCCGCCAATCGGCGTCGGGACCAAAAACCAGCTGGGAAGCTTCACATACAGCTTAACGCGGGCGTCCTTCTCCAACGCTTCGGCAAAGGGGCGTTCAATCGTTTCGGAATCGATGTTTACGCCATCATAGATATGCGTACCGCCTGCAAACGCGTTCGCTTCGCTCTTCACCACATTCTCCGCAAAGGCTTCTATCAAATCATCGAACTGCGTTTGCGCATACCATGTGCCGTCGCGCTCATACTTGATGCCGCCGACAAGTTGGTCAGCGAGCTTCGTTTTAATGATGCTGGTCAAGGCGCTGGCGAATTCGTGAGGATTGTCCACAACGGCCTTCGGGTAGGGTGCACCTTTCAGTATTGAGAGGATCGTCTTGCGGCCGATGCGCATTGGCGGTGAGGTAGCCTCCATCAGGTTCTCAATGATGGAAACGACGTTCGGGACAGGATAGCGGCCTTCGAGATCAATGGCGACGCTCGCGTCAGCTAGGCGGATGGCTTCAAAAAGGTCTTCGCCCTTCTTCGCGTTGACGCCAGCAACTTGGACCACGACGCGTGGGCGATGCACTTGGATTGCGCCCATTTCTGCAATCACATCGGCGATGAGCTTGGCGCTATCGACGCTCACCGCATAGCGTGTTCGATATTTGATCTTGTTCCAAAGCTCTTGAAATTCTGGCTTTAGCAGGTGGTTTTTGCGCAGCTTCAGGCTGATCTTCTTGCGGGCATCGCCGGGCTTCGGTGGCACGCCCTCCTTCCCGTATTCCTTTTCGATTTCGCTTTGCAGGCGGGTCACAAAGCTTTCGTAGGTCTCGCTCGCACTAACAGTGAGAATGTTGACGCGGTTATCCTTCACCCGTTCGCCTGTCAGGCTATCGACAGGCAGCCGCACCCCGCGCCCAACCTGTTGGCGGCGTTCCGTTTCGCTGCCGACTTCGCGCAACGTGCAAATCTGGAAGACGTTTGGATTGTCCCAACCTTCCTTCAGTGCCGAATGAGAGAAGATGAATGCAACAGGTTCGTCGAAGCTGATTAGATCTTCCTTCCGACGCATAATCAGGTCGAATTCACGCGCTTGCGCCGCGCGGTCCTTGTCGTTGGTCGGCACTTCCTTTTCGACGACTGAAACCACGCCCTTCTTGTTGGTGGTCGACGCGAAATAGGACGCCTGAACATCATTCGGGTCTTTGTCGCGCCATTCGGGATAAGCGGTCTTGGCTTCATTGAACGCCTTGATGAACAGCTTACGTATCAACCCGTCTTCGCTGCGAAAACTTTCGACCTTATCGACGAAGAACAGTGATAGAACCTTGACGTTGAAGCCCAAATCGCGAATGCGTTTCTGTTTCTGGAAATGTCGCTCGACCGTGAACCGGATTTGCGCTTCCAAGATCGCATCCCGTTGCGTCCCGGTTTCCGCACCCAGTGCGACCTCAGCATTGTTAGTGAAACGCACATACCCGGCTTGGAAATTGATTTCGGCGACTTCCAAGCCTTCGTAGTCGTTGCGCTTGGTCTTCTCCCAAAGCTTGTCGCCGGGTTTGATCTTGATCGTCTTCCGCGTGATTGCCCCTGACTTCGCCTGCACATCGACTGTCACTTGCGCTGTCAGCGACTTCTTGGTCGTATTGATACTTTCGACACGAACATAGGGGAGGTTGGCGTTTTCCTCTTCGAGGGCTGCGCCAACTTCGATTTGCTTCACCAAGCCTTGCCGATAGGCATCGAACGGGGTCAGCCGGTAGACCGGGTTATAGCTATTCCGGTGCGTTGCGCTGTAACGCAGTGCGAACAGTGGGTTGAGCGCGGCCAAGGCGGCAATTCGGCCTTCGCTTTCCATGTTCTGCGGCTCGTCCAGTATCAGGACAGGCCGAACGGCCTGAAGTAGATGGATAACCGGCGGATTGCCTTCTTGTGGTTTGCGGATGACGTTCTGTTCCCGCGAAAACGCGTCAATGGTCATCACCATAAGTTCGACAGCATTCGATGCGGCGAAGCTGCGGACCTGTCCTGGTTGGGCGGCGTATACCGAATGATGGAAAGGCGGCAGGCCGGGCAGCACCGAGAAATGGGCTTTGGTTTGGCGGATCGTCTTCAGTACGCCTTCGCGGACGGCGACCGATGGCACAACGATAATGAATTTGGTCAGCCCGTAGCGGTGGGCTAGGTTCAATGCGGTGCGTAGATAGACGTAGGTCTTGCCGGTGCCCGTCTCCATCTCCACCGAAAAGTTCGGAAACCGAACCTTGCCTACACCTTCAAATAGGTCCGCGTCCTGCTCGATCATGGCGAGCGCCGTATCGGCTTTCAGCCCATTGTCGGTCTGGACGCGGTTCAGATTGGCAAGCAGTTGGTCTTCGCTCAGCTCTAGCCGATTTGGAACCACCGTTGATCCGGCAGCGGGAACCAGCGCTGAACCTATATGGCCTTGCCCATCAAGAAGGCCGACAATTGAGGCGATTGCGTCAAGCTGAAATTGTTGGGTGGAGTCGAACTTGAATTCCATCGCTCACAACACCTTCAGGCGGCATTGTAGGGCAAGGTTGGCGGCAACCGTGTCAGTTAGCGCTGTATCACGACAAATGAACAGGTCATCCTTGGTCAGCCCCAGCCCTTTCAGGTCCGGTAGATCGATGGCATCGGCCAAGCAAATAATGAATGCCTTGCCCTGTTCGTCGTCGGTGACGCGCCACAGCTTGCCGGGCTTTTCACCTTCCACAGAAACCACCCTGGAGGTGAGAGCCAAGCCTTCGCGCAAGGCTACTTCCCAAATCAAATCTTCGGCCTTCCAGCCGGGTTTGAGCGTGTCTGCAAAGGCATCCATCTGCTTCAGGTAGTCTTCGGGTTCGATGCTGTTCGCGCCGTTCCAGCGTAAGATACCGGTTTCGGCTAAGCGGAAGGCGCGGAAACCTTGCGGGATTGATTGAAGATCAGGCTGCTTCAATACGCGCCGCAGGCGTTCGCGTGTGACTTCGGAAATTGTCTTCCAACCCTTTGCCAGCGCGGCCTTGCCCGTACGCTCCTTCGGGTTCACCGGCTCTGGGAACTGGATGGCAATGAACTTTGCTTCGGCCATGCCATTAGCAGCAAGGCGGATTACTGCTTCGGCGGTTGAGCCGGACCCGGCAAAAAAGTCCATGATGATCGGCTTCGGTTCGTCAGACGCGACATATCTGAACAGACGCGCAAGTTCTTCGTGGTCTTTCGGGTTGTCAAAAACCTTCGCACCCATAAGCTCCCGAAGATACTTCACAGATACTTGAGCCTGCTTATAAAAATATGTGCCTCTGACCATCGCGGCGAGTTCGGTTTCTTGCTCCGACTGATCAGCAATGTCTAAGCCATCTTCCTCTGAAGTGGCGTCATCGGTTTCCTCAGCAACTGGCCTTAGATGAGTCTTTCGGAAGGGGGGCTCAGTGTGATCCTCCCTGAACGTCACGATCCCAGCGTCGATTTTTGATTGCATTTTCTCGGTAGTTGCAAAACGCCAGCCTGCTTCTGGTACCGCGCAGGGTAAACCTGTCGTAGGATGGATGACGTCATATGTTGGCCCCCCGCTCCCTGGCCATGAAATATTATCGTCTCTCCAAGGCCCATTCTTGTCGATTTGCTTGTAGCGACTCCATTTCTTCGACGGATGCCCTTGGGCAGGGCCGCGTACCAAAGTTGCAGATGTGCTTCTACGGTCTTGTCATCGTCGCCGTGCTTGGCGCGCAACTGCACGTATTCGTCCCAAATCTCGCGAGCGCCCGGCTTTTCTTCCCGCCAAACGGTCCTCGCCTCTTTCAGCGACGACAACAGCCGCGCGTAGACCAGGATGTATTCATGGCCGACCGAAAGCAGCTTGGCGTCGTTCTTCCGGCCCTTTTCCCACACCATTTGAGCAATGAAATTTTCCGGGCCGAATACTTCATCGCATAGTTGCTTCAGATTGGCGGCTTCCGCGTCGTTTATGCTGATCAGGATGATGCCTTCGTCCTTCAGCATCTGCCGTGCCATGGACAGGCGGGGATACATCATCGACAACCAACGCGAGTGCAGCCTGCCCGCCTTTTCCGGCGTGCTGGTTGCCAAGTCACCCTCTTCGGTCATTTGGCCCGTCTGCTTCAAATATGCGGCCAAAGGGTCGGTGAAATCGTCGTCGTAGATGAAATCGTTGCCCGTGTTGTAGGGCGGGTCGATGTAGATAAGCTTCACCCGCCCAAAGTAGGACTTGTAGAGAAGTTTCAGGACTTCGAGGTTTTCGCCTTCGATAAAGACATGCTGCGCATCGTCGAAGTTGACGCTTTCGGTCCGGTCGGGCACCAAGGTTGCTCGCGATGGCGCTTGCAGCATGGAAATAGCGTCACGTTTGCCCGGCCACGTCAGCCCATAGCGTTCCGGCCCCGCCGCTACCGCATCGCCTGCCAGTTCAGCCAAACGATCAAGGTCAAGCTGCCCGTCTGAAAACGCCTCCGGGACCACGCTTTTCAAGCGCTCGAGGAGCTGGGTTTTCAAATCAGGTGAGGTTTCGTCGATTCGATCTGCTTTGCTCATGCCACTTTGTGCCAGACGATGCGGCGCGAGGGCAACATCTCGGCGACGGACCGCAAGGGATATGCAGGATTTTATCCTGATCGTCTGCAAATATGACAGCTCCCATAAGCGTCAGATGCAATTTTGATTTTGCTACTCGATTGCGGGGAACAAAATAGAAGCATCACTTGCAGAACGCTGCGGCTGTTCCCATATTTATGCTGCCTCTGGAATTGGCCAGTTGGCACGGTCGTTTGGACGGTCAACTGGAAACATGACTGCCGCGCAGGCCACGACGATTGTCATCGTCAGGCTGGCAAGGTCGTCCCATGAGACTGTGAACATAGTTCGCACTCCTACGGCTACACTATACCGCCATGCGTTTTAGAAACCCGCGTTGGGGGCAAGCCTGTTTGAGACAACGGGAAGAAGCCGACGGATAGAGGCGCGCGATTGGGGGGGGCGTTCGGCGTTAGCCGAGGTTCAGGGTTGGAGCCAGTCCCCCGATCACTGCAAAAACCTGGGGGAATATTTGGGGCACGAGTGATTCAAGACGAGGGGATATCGCCATTTCGACGCGCCAGTTGGTCCATCATATGCGGCCAAAGTCGACAGTTCGAAGTTCGTCGCCAAGCATTCTTGGCTCCCGCTCATTCACTACGTCAAGCGCGTCAAACGTTACAAGGCAAAGGACGGCAAAACCGTCTACAAAGACCGTGACATCATGTTCGCCTCCCATCGAGACGCTTGTATTCTTGCGAAATACGCTTTTGATCTCAGTGTACTTCTCGATCAGCACTACATAAAATCCGCTTTAAGCAATCATGTAATCGCCTATCGCAAACTTGGTCGGGGAAACTACGATTTTTCTGCAGATGCCTATCGCTTCGCCCAGAAGCATGAACCTTGCGTTGTGTTGTGCTTCGACATCACCGGCTTTTTTGACAATCTGGACCATACCATCCTTAAGAATCGACTGAAGCGCCTGCTTGGGGTCGATGAATTGCCGCCTGATTGGTATGCTGTATTTCGGCACGTTACGAAGTTCCACAAAGTGGAACGTCAGGAGCTTGAGGCGCACCCCGTATTCTCGACGAGGATCAAAGGGGACACTCGCGAGCCGATTGCGACGATCACGGAACTTCACAAGGCCGGAATTGTGATTACTCCCAACCCGAACAAGTTCGGAATCCCGCAGGGTACGCCGATCAGCAGCGCCTTTTCGAATCTTTACATGATGGATGTCGATGCAGCCATGGTGACCGCCTGTGGAAAAATCGGGGCGCTCTATCAGCGCTATTCCGATGACATTCTGATTGTTTGCAGGCCTGACAACGAGACGGAAATCATCAATGCGCTTAAATCAGTCATTATCGCGCATAAGCTCGAAATCAAGGACGAGAAAACGGAGCGCGCGCTGTTTGGGTCTGGCAGTGAAGACATCTTTCAATACCTTGGATTCAACGTGTCGAAAGATGGAGCGGTAATTCGTCCGACCTCATTGGCGAGGCAGTGGCGCAAGGCGCGTCGAGCAATAAAGACCACGAAGCGGATTGGTGAACAAGCAATAGCCAAAGGGCGCGCTGACAAAATCTATACCAAGCGCCTTCGTAAACGCTTTGCACCGGTTGGTGCGCGGAATTTCTCTAAATACGCTAGGCGGGCCGCTGATGCCTTTGGATCGAAGCGGATCGTTCGGCAGGTGATGCGGCTTGAGCGGATGGTAGATCGGGCAATTCGTGATATGGACAAGTGAATATGGCCAGTTTGAGCTATCGTGAAAGGCTAAACTGAAACAGGCGTTGCTCATGTTCGTCCGATCGCGCGTGCGCAGGCGATAGATCGTGTTTCATCGTATTGGATCAAATTGGAAAATATCAGATAACTATCTGAAATTACTTGTTTTTATAGACTCATATGTTATTTCGAGTTGAGGCCAACAGGAGGTCTCAATGCCGAATTTACGTCTCACCCGCCGCGCGATCGATGATCTTCCACATGCTGACAGCGGCCAAGTTTACTACCGTGATACCCTGCTGACCGGCTTCGGTCTGCGTGTGGGCACTCAATCCAAGGTTTACTATGCCGACGAGGGGCAGGTAAACCGCCGGACGCGCCGTGTGACCATCGGTCGGGCCGATGTCTTCGCGCCAGAAGTCGCGCGGAAGAAGGCCATGGCGTTGCTCGCTGAAATGGCGGAAGGCTTGGACCCGCATGCAGAGAAGCGCAGGGAAACGGTGGTCAAGCTGACACTCGCCGATGCATTCGACACATTTTTCGCCGCCCGCCCCCACCTGTCCCCGTACAGTGTGCGGAACTACACACGAACCGCCAAGCTCTACCTCAAGGCATGGCGTAAGAAGCCGATCAACGAAATCACCCGGCAGATGGTGTTGAAGAAGCATCAGGAAATTTCGGCTGAGAACGGCAAGGTTACCGCCAACAATGTCATGCGGCATCTGCGCTCGGTCTGGGTTGACCTCGACTGCAAGGATTATCCCGGTAGCGAGGCGCAACAGCGCGATACAATCCTTGGTCTGCTCAGCGACGACAAGCTGCGCCCGTCAGGCGTACCGAAACCGACTGCATTCTGGTTCACAGGCGGCGGTTATCAGGCGATCTGGCGCATGACAGACCCCGTTCCGGCAGAGGATGCCGAAGCGCACAACCGCGCCTTGCTCGTCGCGTTTCAGGGCGGGGCCGGTACAATCGACGTCAGCCGACTTCTCAGATTGCCCGGAACCGTAAATTGGTTGAGCGACAGAAAACGAGCGACAGGCCGCGAACCGGCCAAGGCGTTCCTGATGGAGCCGATTTCGTTCAGCGTTGAACCGAGAAACTATACGCTTGCCGATTTCCGGCTGCGTCTCGACAAATCCAACGCACCCAAGACCGATGGCAAGGCACTTACCAATCTGGATGACATTGAGGCGCTGCCTCTACCAGATGACCGGGGCGAGATTATACCTCTCGATCCGGTTTGGTCGGAAGTTATCGTTACGGGCAAGAATCCGCCCGACAAGAACTACCAGTCTCGCTCCGAACTGGTTTTTGCGGCGGCTCTCTGGCTGCTCGGTCACAATGTCGCGCCGGGTCATGTCGTATCGATCCTGACCAGCCCCGATCTTGGCATCAGCGCTCACGTCCGGGAAAATCCCAATCCGCTGCGCTATGCCCGTCGTCAGGTTGCGCGGGCGATGGAAGCCATCGATCTGCGAGGGCGGGGATGGCCGAAAGTCGATGAGCACGGGCATCCGGCCGCGCATGAGCCAGAAAATGTGCGGTTCGCTCTCGCCACGCTCGATGTCGATGCGCGCCGCAATATGTTCACCCACTTCGATGAGGTGACCGGACTGGGACTGGAAGGACGCGACATTTCGGACATCTGCGAAATCCTGTGCAGCATGTTTGAACGCAAGCTGGATTTTCGCGCCAGAGTAACCGTCATCCGCCGTGAGTTGATTACAATTGCCTATGAGCGTGCTTACCATCCCGTCATCGACTATCTTGACAGGCTGATATGGGACGGCGTTCCGCGCCTCGATACATGGCTCAGGGATTATTGCGAGGCGGACGACACCGAACTCAACCGCGAATTTGGCGTACGGTTCCTGATCGGCGGCGTGCGGCGGATCAAACAGCCCGGCGTCAAGTTTGACACGATGCTGGTTCTGGAAGGTCGTCAGGGCGTGGGGAAATCCCGTCTGGCGGCTCGACTCGCGGTGCGTGACGAGTGGTTCTGTGGCGATCTAAACCTGAGTGCAGATGCTAAGACCAAGGCCGAGCTTGTCTCCCGCGCTTGGATTGTCGAGTGTCAGGAACCCGATGGCGCTCGCAAGGCTACGCTGGATGCAATCAAGGCATTCCTCGCCACGCCTATCGACCTGCCTATGCGCACGCTGCCGGTTCCTTTCCCCGGCATTGCGTTATTATCGGCACCACCAACGAAGACGCCTATCTGCGCGACACGACTGGAAACCGGCGATACTGGCCGGTCAAGGTTGGCAGCATCGATATGGACGCTTTCAGCCGCGACGTCTATCAGCTATGGGCCGAAGCTGTTGTACGGGAGCAAGCCGGAGAGCCAATCATATTGCCCCGGCATCTATGGCAGGTTGCCGACGAACTTCAGGCCAGCCGCATGATCGAAGACCCTATAGGCATTGTGCTGCAAGGTGCATTTGGCGAGCGCACAGGCCGGGTGTCGATGGAAAGCGTCAAACTGCTTCTCGGCTATGAGGCCGGGCGCATGAGCGCCGGCGAATTCCAGCGTATTACCGGCGCGATGATCGTGCTGGGGTGGGAATACGGAACCCACAGGCTTCATGATCTCGGTCGCACCGGGCGGAGCGCCCGCAAGGGATTTGCACGCGGCAATGCCGACGAGCAGAAGACCAAATGGGTCGCCAAGCGCACCGAAGGCGGCATCGCCGTCCTTCACGCCATCAGCGAGCACACGGACGCGAACGGCCCATTTTAACGGCCTTGTGTAACTTACAACCTGTAACCTAGCAGGTAGCAAAACCTTTAGCGGCAGGCAGGGGGAGTTGACCACTCCCCCTGCCTTTTTTGTGTGTTTTGAGCCTTAAGTTACGGGTGTAGGTAACAGGCTTTGCGGCAATGCCAACCCGGGTATAGGCAACGGGGCTGCAAGGCACGCCTCAGAGGGCTTCCGATTGCCCTCAGAGCGCCGCTGGCATGGGTTGGGTGCATAGGGTGCCGCCACAGCCGGTGGCCTTTAAACGGCCTCCGAGGTCGTTACCCCACAAACGCCTTCAGCATCTTCGCAGCGCGACCAAGCTGGTCATCGTTCATTCGGGATAGTGTGCCGTTGATCTCGGTGAGTAGTCGTGCCCGTTCACCGATGCCGGGTACAGTGTTGACGCCGAACAAGACCGGCGCAGACACGTCCAGCGCTGCCGCTATATTTTCCGCGGTCTCGAAAAGTGGCGCGGCAACACCCCGCTCGATTTTGCCAATGGTCTCGCGGGAAACCCCCACTTGTTCAGAAAGCCGCTCAAGGGTCCAGCCTTTGGCTTTTCGATGATGGCGCACATTCGCACCAAATAGGCGTTGAAGCTCCATTGCTCACCTCGTTCTTAACGGAAGCGGCAATCGGCTATGCAAATCGAGAAATAAGAACTTTGCATTCTCAAAAATAGGAACTATAAATTCTCATATTTATAAGAAGGGTGTTGTGGTTCCATATCATGATGGCGTTCGATACGGTGCTTTACGCTTTAAGCTGGCTCTTGTTGGTCTTTTTCGGCGGGCAGATTCTCATCTTTATCGGCTTGGTCCTGTGGAACGTCTGGACCGACGCTGTAAAGCCGAGGCTGATCCCTGCCGCCGATATCGACCGCGTTGCCGCAGACATAATTGCCAATTATTCTGACCCGGAACTTGAGGCATTCGCCCGCCATCAGCGCGCATGGAACCGCAGCGACAGTGCGGAACAGACCTATTGGCATCGGGTACGGAAGGCCATCAGGCAGCGACTGGAAAAGCGCTAATGCCCTTAACCGAACAGCGGCCCGTGACCACCGCCAGCGGCTTTACGCCGAACCTCGCTCTCGCGTGCCTCGTTGACCTCACGCCAAATGTCATAGGTTTCCCGAACCATTTGGTCGAGTTCATCGAAGCCATAAAGGGCTATCCCGGTATCAGTCCAGAATTTGACCTGCCGCTGGTCTTCGACCACGTCGCCGAACTGGAGAATGCCAAGACGAGCCTCTGCGAAGTCGGGATTGGCCACCCGAATATGCTCATTCATCATCGAGAAAACGAAGCGTCTTGCTTCGGCGGTTAGCGTCTTGCTTCGGCGGTTAGCTTCTTGCCGCGTCGTGGGTCGATGAAAATGACGAGAGGCACACCATCCAGCGCGGTCACCATGGGCAACCAGTATTCAACTTTCTCGCCGACGCTGAGGGATAACGGGAAAAATGGATGAGAGCGGCTGCGGAGAGCCTTGGCTTGCACAAAGTCATGCAACCCTTTGGCGACCAGCAGATTGGCATTAAACTCGTCGTCGGAAGTTGCCTTTGCCCGGATTAGCCGTTCAAGAACTGGCCATCCGGTCGGAGCGATAGCGACAAACATGTCTAGCTGGACATTGAAAATGCCGGAAAATAGCGCGCGTACCGGTTTGTAGGTGAGTGTCGGATGGCCAAGCTTAAATCGCTCGAGGGCACAGCGCTTCTGGTCGGTCGCCAGCGGCGCGATGCGAGCAAGATCGATTTCAGGTAAGCGGCGTATCTTCATCCGGTTCTCCCATGACGGGGGCCACTCCAACCGAAACCTTATGATATTTGAATCGGTCGATAATGACAGCATCGGGGATTCTTAAACCCAATGCAACCGATGTTCTGCCTTTGTCCACGATAAAATCCCATGGCGCACCCTTGGCGTGCGATATATCGACAAGGCGACCGGGGGATAATTGCCCATAGGATGACATGATGCGGGCCAGATGGCGGCGTACGGTCAAGTCTTCGGGAAGGTCAAGGACTATACGCTCTCCGGTCATCACGTTCTGCCCAGTGGCGCGGAAGTCGATGGGGGAACCGCCAGCCGTTTTGAAGGCTGAGTAGGCGGCAGGATGCACCGGCCCGTACTGCCACGCCTCGAAATAGCCGCTCACCAGAGGGCGCTTGGCCTCGATTAGAAAAATGGAATGGGCGAAGTACAGGAGCTTTTGCAGTGCGAGGTTGGTGACTTTGATTCCAGATCAATCGGCCTCATCCAACATAAGGTTGGCGATGGCTCTCGGATCATAAGGACCACCAGACACTTCCATGTTCCTCGCAGAAGGAAGTGGTGCCGCTTGCGTGACTCGAACACGCGACCCCATCATTACGAATGATGTGCTCTACCAACTGAGCTAAAGCGGCTTACCAGCCAAGGACGACCTACTATCGCCCTACTATTTTATTTATTCACCCTCTAACTCACTGATCTCGAACATCATTCTCTAGCGGACCCGCTAATTACGAATGATGTGCTCTACCAACTGAGCTAAAGCGGCCCGGAACATTGCGTCCCAATTTCCCGAAGGAAGCTAACCGTTTCCGGCTGAACGGTGCGCTGATAACCAAAAGCGTGGAGGAAAGCAAGGCCGAAATCAAACAATCTATATGTTTGTTCAAAAGGTTTCACACTATGCGCATCGTGAATGCCTGTCATTGCAGAAACAGGGCGGTTTTGCGGGATGCAAGTGTTTATCGTCCCGCCGCGCCAGCCGTCAAGCTGGAGCGTTGTCGTGGAAATCCGAGAATCAGGCGCCTGCGCAAAGATGCTGGCGAGCTTCTTTATATTCGCGCTCAAGGCGGTTGATCAGTAGCCCGGCAGGGACCACTTCGTGAATAGCGCCGATACCCTGACCGCAGCCCCAGATGTCCTTCCAGGCCTTGGCGCCTTCCTGCTGCGCCTTGTCGAAGTCCATCTTGGAAGGATCGGCCTCTGGAAGGTTGTCTGGATCAAGTCCCGAATTGGCGATGGATGGCTTCAGGTAATTGCCTGCTATGCCGGTGAAGTAGTTAGAATAGACGATATCGGATGAATTCGAGTCAACTATCATTTGCTTATAGGCATCAGTTGCGCGCGCTTCTGTCGTGGCAATGAAGGGCGATCCGATATAAGCGAGGTCGGCGCCCATGGCCTGCGCGGCGAGGATCGAGCCGCCATTGGCGATGGCGCCCGAAAGGAGCAGGGGACCATCGAACCAGGAGCGGATTTCCTGTACAAGTGCGAAGGGTGAAAGCGAACCCGCATGGCCGCCTGCACCGGCAGCCACCGCGATGAGGCCGTCTGCCCCCTTACGGATTGCCGAATTGGCATGGCGATTGTTGATGACATCATGAAGGACGATGCCGCCATAGGAATGGATCGCGGCATTCACTTCCGGCACGGCGCCGAGCGAGGAAATAACGATCGGCACCTTATATTTCACACAAAGTCCAAGGTCATGCTCAAGGCGCTTGTTCGAACGATGGACGATCTGGTTGACCGCAAAAGGCGCAGATGGCCGGTCTGGATTGGCCTTGTCGTAGGCGGAAAGTCCCTCCGTTATCTCTGCCAGCCACTCATCAAGCTGTGCTTCAGGGCGGGCATTGAGTGCAGGAAATGAACCGACAACACCTGCCTTGCACTGCGCCATCACGAGAGCTGGATGTGAAATGATGAACAAGGGAGCACCAACCACCGGGATGCGCAATTTGCTTTTCAGAATATCCGGCAAGGCCATCTTCAATCGTCCTCCGTGATTGACGTTTCCGTAAACGTAATAGTTTTAGCAGCTCTTTGTCCAACGGCAATATCAGAAGTGCTAGCGCTAATCTTTCTCTACTCTGCCACCTTCTGAAAATCTCGCTGTGGCGTGTCGAAGGCCATCCGGTTTGGGTATTTCCAAGCGTAGGCGTTCCGCTTCTAAGGGGGAACGCCGGATGAGAGGGAATCGCCAGCATACTTCAGGATGTCTCGCTCACCCACAACGGGTGCAGTTTGTCCCTGGAAAGATATACGGGTGGGGGAAAACCGCAGTCAAAGTTAATATTTGGTGTCTCCAACATGCTTATCGACTAGTCAAAGCGGGTAATGAACAGGTAAATGCCTTGATTCAGACGTTAATTTCGCTGAGGCTTATGAAATCGTCTGCACCGGAGACCGTTTGCTCCTGTTGAGGGCGTGGCAAGACGGCGGGAAGAACGAACAAGGGAAGAGCAGCCTTTGGAAAGTATTGAGCGCGCGATCAGGAATGCATTCGCCAAGGCGGATGCGCATAATCCGGCGACCCGCCAGCGAATCTATGAATCCGCTTGGGGCGCGCATGAGCGCGCTCTTGCGACAAATACAGCGCTCAGCGATGGGCAGAAGGAACAGCGACGCCAGAAACTGAAGGACGCGATCTCTGGTATTGAACAGGAATTCAAGACCGGCACTGACACGAGCAACCGTCGCGAACCCTCGCTCGACGCTCCACACAGGGAAGACCCGGTGCTTGGCGACAGGACGGAAGACGCAGCACCTGCACTTGATACTGGTGACATTCGTGCGACGGCGCGTCAGACGAAGCGCAGCAATGCCGATCTCGGCTATGAGGGGGGCGTCTCGCGCAAGGATCGCAGGAAAAAGAAACGCCATTCACCTTTCTACAGCTACGGCATTCCGGCGCTCGTACTGGCTGTCGCCGCTTTCATTGGCTATTCGCTCTATAACAGCTTTATTGACCTGAGCCGTGGGCCAGCGAACAATCCACTGCATAGCGATGGCAATATTGCGCCTTTGAAGGAGGGCGAGGAGCCAGGCGGATTGAAGTGGATCACCATTTTCCAGCCGTCCGAGGCGACACGTATGTCCGTCAAGGGACGCGCGACAGCTGAAATCAGGCAGGAAGGCACGCGCAGTTTTGCGCGCATCCAGTCTTCCGGCGCTGAAGATACGGTTACATTCGATGTGGGCGAAGGAATTTTGGATCAGCTGGAAGGCAGAAAGGCAACCTTCGATATCGTGGCACGCGCTGACGATGGCAAGGTGACCCAGATGTCGGTCAATTGCGATTTTGGCGGTCTTGGCGATTGCGGACGCAGGCGCTACGACGTGCGCGATTCCGTAAGTGATTTCCTTTTCGATATGGATATTCCAGCTGGTCAGAAGGCTGGCCGAGCAGGCACAATAACCGTCAACTCGGATTTGAGCGGTTCCGGTAAGCCGGTCAACATCTACGAAATTCGCGTATCGACTGCGACCGAATAATCAGCCGAGCAGTTTTTCCAGTGTTTCAAGCCGGTCGGCTTCGCGGGGTGGCTTGTCCCAGCGTAGCCGTGAAAACCGCGGAAAGCGCATGGCGACGCCGGATTTATGGCGCGTGGAGCGGTTGAGACCCTCGAAAGCGACTTCCACCACCAGTCCGTGATTCGGCTCGGCGCGCACCGAACGCACCGGACCGAAACGCTCAATCGTATTTTCCCGCACGAATTTATCCAGCAATTTCAGTTCTTCGTCGGTAAAGCCGAAATAAGCCTTGCCCACCGGCACGAGCACGGGTTCATCCTCCGGTCCCGTCCAGACGGCAAAGGTGAAGTCTGAATAATAGCTGGATCGCTTGCCGTGGCCGCGCTGCGCATAGACGATCACGGCATCGACGGTGAAGGGATCGCGCTTCCATTTGAACCATGGCCCTTTCGGGCGTCCGGGTAGATAGGTGCTGTCGTGACGCTTCAGCATAACGCCTTCGATGACGGGATGGGGTGGATTGGCGCGAAACTCTGCCAGTTCGTGAAAATCGGCAAAGGGCAGGACGGGCGAAAGATCAAAGCGGCGCGGATCGAGCCTGGCGACGAAATTTTGCAGGCGGGCGCGGCGCTCGGAAAAAGGCAACGTGCGCAAATCGCTGCCCGTTTGCTGGTTTCCTTCCTGCAACAGATCATAGGCTCGCACGAAAGCCGGATAATCTCGTAATTGCTTCGCGCTTACGGTCTTGCGGTTCAGTCGTTGCTGGAGATCGGAAAAAGTGGCTGTTTCTATGCCGGTTTCGCCGTGATGACCGACGAGTAGTTCGCCGTCGATTGCACCTTCGAAATCCATAGCTTCCAGAATGTCGGGGAAAGCGCCTGAAATATCGTCGCCAGTGCGGGAATAAAGCCGCCGCACGCCACCTTCCGAAACCGCCTGTACGCGAATGCCGTCCCATTTCCATTCCGCGCTATAGGCGGATGCGTCGAGCGACGGAATATCGGTCTCATCGAGCGCAGTCGCCAGCATGACAGGGCGAAACGGCGCGGCTGCGGTCGCGGCAGGTTTTTCGCCTCTGCCTTCCAGCCAAGCGAAAAGCGTCTCATAGGGCGGTGACTGGCCGTGCCAGAGTTCCTCGATTTCGACAACGTTGACGCCGCCGAAATCAGCAAGGGCCTGTTTGGCCAGACGGGCTGAAACTCCGACGCGCAAACCGCCGGTGACGAGCTTTAACAGTGCGTAGCGTTCAGAAATGCCGAGCAGATCGAGCCATCCTGCCACGAACATGGGACCTTCGCGGCGCGAAGCATTCTGCAATTCGTGCACTACGATCCCAAGTGGCAGATTTGCGCCAGGCGCGGTTTCGCTTGGGCCGGGCCAAATCAGCGAAATCGTTTCGGCAAGATCGCCGACATAGTCGTAGGAATAAGCAAAGAGTGTCGCATCGGTCCGCTCGGCAATGAGCGCTCGCAGCATGGCGGGCTTCACACTTTGCAGTTCAAGATCACGCGTGATTGCCGCCAATGCCAGACCGCGATCCGGGTCGGGCGTGGTGCGAAAATAATCGATGAGCAGGCGCAGCTTGCCGTTGCGCTGTGGCGTCAGCACCAGCCGGTCGAGAAGTTCGGCGAAAGCGCGCATCAATCGCCCTCATCTTCATAGCCGACGAGATGGAGCGGCTTTGCAGGAAGGTTCTGCAATTCGCACCACCGAACGAGCGCTTCCTCGCGCCCATGGGTGACCCACACTTCGACGGGGGCGATTTCCGTTATGGTTTCGGTCAGCTCGTCCCAGTCGCAATGGTCGGAAATGATAAGCGGCAACTCCACGCCCTGCTGTCTGGCGCGTTGGCGGATGCGCATCCAGCCGGAGGCAAAGGCTGAAATGGGATCGGGAAAACGCCGCGCCCAACGGTCGGAAAAGGCGGTCGGCGGTCCGACGATGATTTTGCCCGCAAAGTCGGGCTGTGCCTCGCCACGCTCCAGGGGTGTTGGTTCAAGAGGGCCGAGATCGATGCCTCGCGACTGGTAATAATCGCAGATCTTTTCCAGTGCTCCGTGGATATAGATCGGTTCCGAGTAGCCAGCATTACGTATGAGTTTGATGACCCGCTGTGCCTTGCCGAGTGAATAGGCCCCGACCATATGCGCCCGCTCTGGAAAAAGCTGGAGCGATTTCAAAAGCGTGGCGATTTCATGCGAAGCCTGCGGATGGCGGAAAACCGGCAGTGCGAAGGTTGCTTCGGTGATGAAGACATCACAGGCGACAGGCTCAAACGGCGCGCAGGTCGGATCGGCTGCGCGCTTGTAATCGCCTGAAGCGACAATACGGGTTCCCTCTTTCTCCACCGCGATCTGTGCAGAACCGAGCACGTGGCCCGCACCGTGGAAGCTCACCCGGACACCGTTGAGCGTCAGGGTTTCACCGAGGCTTATCGACTGGGTGGTTCCGGCAAAACTTGCGCCGTAGCGTAGCGCCATGATGTCGAGCGTTTCGGGTGTCGCCAGTACATGAGTATGGCCAGAGCGAGCATGATCGGAGTGCCCATGGGTGATGAGCGCGCGTTCCACCGGACGTACTGGGTCGATGTAGAAATCGCCGGGCGGGCAATAAAGACCTTTGGGAGAGGAGCAGAGAAGCTGGTTGAAACGCATGGTTTCAAGATAGGTCATGAAGTTTGCGCCGAAAAGGGAGGGAGCTCTTTGCTACTGACAAAATGAGAACAAAAGTGAACAAACACCTTGGCGGCTTGCCTCGCTGCGATTAGATTGACGGCGTGACACTGAACTTGAAGCCCGCCGCCGCATCGACTGCTTTTCCCTTGCCGGACCGTTTTCTTAAATGGTTTGCGGCCAAAGATTGGTCGCCGCGCGCGCATCAGCTTGAGCTTCTGGCCCGTGCCGAACAGGGACAGTCTACGCTTCTGATCGCACCCACCGGGGCGGGTAAAACGCTGGCCGGGTTTCTGCCTGCATTGGTGGATCTGGAAAAATGTGGGCGCTTAAAGCCCGGCTTGGCGAAGCGCGGAGTTCACACGCTCTATATTTCACCCTTGAAAGCACTTGCCGTCGATATTCATCGCAATCTGACGGTGCCAGTCGAGGAAATGGGTCTCGACATCACCATCGAGACCCGGACCGGCGATACGCCTGCGCACAAACGCCAGCGGCAGAAGTTGGCGCCGCCGGATATTCTGCTGACCACGCCAGAGCAGCTAGCACTGTTGATCGCTTCCAAAGGCGCGGAACAGTTCTTCAAGGGGCTGCGCTATGTGGTGCTGGATGAATTGCACTCGCTGGTGATTTCCAAGCGCGGGCATTTATTGGCGTTGGGGCTGGCACGGTTGCGCCGCTTGCAACCGCAATTGCAGACCATCGGCCTTTCCGCCACGGTGGCTGAGCCCGATGAACTGCGTCGCTGGCTGGTGGAACAGGACGCCACCGGGCCGATGGCCGGTCTTGTGACGGTGGATGGCGGTGCCAAGCCGGAAATCACCATTCTCGATTCCGACGAACGGGTGCCATGGTCGGGCCATTCGTCACGCTATGCCATTCCCGACATTTACGAGGCGATCGGCCAGCACAAGACGACGCTCCTGTTCGTCAATACGCGCAGTCAGGCGGAAATGTTGTTTCAGGAGCTCTGGCGGGTCAATGAGGACACGCTGCCGATAGCGCTGCATCATGGCTCGCTCGATGCCAGCCAGCGCCGCAAGGTCGAGCAGGCCATGGCCGCCAACACTTTACGGGCTGTGGTCGCGACCTCGACACTTGATCTTGGGATCGACTGGGGCGATGTCGATCTGGTCATTCATGTCGGCGCGCCGAAGGGCGCAAGCCGCCTTGCGCAGCGCATCGGGCGCGCCAATCACCGCATGGACGAGCCAAGCCGGGCCATTCTGGTGCCCGCCAATCGCTTCGAGGTGATGGAGTGCCGCGCCGCGCTCGACGCCAATTATCTGGGCGCGCAGGATACGCCGCCCCTGATCGATGGGGCGCTGGATGTGCTGGCGCAGCACGTGCTCGGCATGGCCTGTGCCGAGCCTTTCAACGCCGATCAGCTTTATCGTGAAGTGCAGAGCGCTGCGCCTTATTCGAACCTTCCGCGAGACACATTCGACCGTATTCTGGATTTCGTGGCGACCGGAGGCTACGCGCTCAAGACCTATGAGCGGTTTGCGAAAATCCGCAAGACCGTGGACGGCACGTGGCGGGTGTCCAATCCGCGTATCGCGCAGCAATATCGCCTCAACATCGGCACCATTGTCGAAGCGCCGGAGCTGAATGTGCGGCTCACACGCGGCGGCAAGGGCGCAAATGCGCGGGGCGGGCGCGTGCTGGGCCGCATCGAGGAATATTTTCTGGAGACGCTGACGGCTGGCGATACGTTCCTCTTTGCGGGCAAGGTGCTGCGCTTCGAGGGCATCCGCGAGAACGAATGCATCGCCTCCAATGCCGCCGGACAGGACGCGAAAATTCCCGTCTATGCCGGCGGAAAATTTCCGCTTTCCACCTATCTCGCCGCGCAGGTGCGCGCCATGCTTGCCGACCGTACGCGCTGGCAATTCCTGCCGCAGCAGGTACGCGAATGGCTGGAAGTGCAGCAGTGGAAATCCGTGCTGCCTGCAACGGACGAGCTGTTGATTGAAACCTTTCCGCGCGGCAATCGCTTCTACATGGTAGCCTATCCGTTCGAGGGCAGGCTGGCGCACCAGACGCTCGGCATGTTGCTGACGCGCCGTCTGGAACGCATGGGCGCGCATCCGCTGGGCTTCGTCGCCACCGATTATTCGCTGGGGCTTTGGGGCCTCAAGGATATGGGCGCGCTGATCGGCACCGGAAAGCTCAATCTCACCCGGCTGTTCGACGAGGATATGTTGGGGGACGATCTCGAAGCCTGGCTCGATGAAAGTTATCTTTTGAAACGTACTTTCCGTAATTGCGCCGTGATTTCCGGGCTTATCGAGCGCCGTCATCCGGGACAGGAGAAAACAGGCCGTCAGGTTACGGTTTCCACCGACCTTATCTACGACGTTTTGCGCAGTCATGAGCCTGACCATATATTGTTGCAGGCGACACGCGCGGATGCAGCGACCGGGCTTCTGGACATCAAGCGGCTTGGCGACATGCTGGCACGTGTGAAAGGTCATCTTTTGCACAAGCCGCTCGACAGGATTTCACCGCTGGCGCTGCCTGTGATGCTCGAAATCGGACGCGAGCGTGTGGCAGGCGATGGCGATGAAATGCTGCTTGAAGAAGCGGCCGACGATCTTATCAGGGAAGCAATGCAATGAAGACTGCCGCGTGGGGAAATGGAGAGGCCTACAGTCTGGCCCATACGGAAGTGCGTGGCGTTGCAGCTGTGTGCGATCCATCCGGTGCACTGTTCCTGCCAGACCTGCATATGCTGATTGTCTCAGACCTGCATCTGGAAAAAGGTTCATCCTTTGCCCGGCGCGGCCAGCTCATCCCGCCTTATGACACAGCGACGACGCTCGACATGCTGGCGCTGGCCATCGCGCGCTATCAGCCGCGAACCGTCATCAGCCTTGGCGACAGTTTTCACGATGCAACCGCCAGCGAGCGCCTGCCATCGCTTTATGCCATCCGGCTGAAATCCCTTATGGAGCACCGCGACTGGTTCTGGATCACCGGCAATCACGATCCGGATCGCCCGGTCGACTTGCCGGGCGATTGCGTGGAGGAACTGGCAGTCGGACCGCTTACCTTCCGGCATGAACCATCGCGCAAGGTCGGGCAGGGCGAGATTGCAGGCCATCTTCATCCGGCGGCCCGCATCGTGCGACGGGGACGGTCGGTGCGCCGCCCCTGTTTTGTAAGCGACGGCGAAAGGCTCATCATGCCTGCTTTTGGAGCCTATACGGGTGCGCTGAATATTCTGGATCGAGCCTTTCGCGGGCTGTTCGCCGATGAGACACTGCGCGCCTATATGCTGGGACAGGGCAAGGTTTACCCGATTGCGCGCGGTGCGCTTTATGGGGGTTAATCCCTGCGAAACAGAATGCGTCCGAACCAGCCGGTGAAGACGGCAAGGAAAACCGCAAAAAGGCCGTAGAGAAAGCTGTTCTGGTGGGCGGCGTTGTAGATGCTCTGTTCAAAACCCGCCTTGACGATTTCCAGACTGGCATTGGCTTCTCGCAGAAAAACACCATTGCGGAACAGAAGCGCCCGGGCCTTGTGGCGACCGACCGGCACGTTGGCAGGCAGTTTGAGCGTGGCGCGAAACAAGGTGCGGGAAATGAACTCCACGCCTCCGATGCGCTGCGTATAGAGGCCCTGCCGGATTTTCATCTCGCGCAGTTCGTTGCCGAAGGTCGGGATATTGCCCGACAGGCTGCCCGGATCTTCGGGAACGAGGTAGAAGTTGCGCGCACCCACGGAAAGCTGTCGGTAGATTTTCTCTTCAGTAATGTCCTGCAGATTGCGGGTGGAGGCCAACGAATAGGAGAGTGGCACGCCCATAAAGGTTTCTGAATCCGCATTCACCCAGACGCCGAGATAGCGGTCCTTCTTGCGCACCACGAGATCGCGCGATGGGCCTTGCAGCACGACGATGATATCGTAACGGCCCTGCCGCTGGACCATCGGATCGGCATTGTCGAGTGCACCGAATATGGTGAGATCCGTGCCGCCGAAATTCGATGTGATGGCGATGGTTTCGGTCGAGAGCCCGATTTCGATGGTTTCATCGGCGGGGTTTTGCAATTGCGGAACCGTGTTGCCACTGCCGCTGGAATCGACCTGTGCCGCAGCAGTTCCCGCCAACAGGAACATGAACAATGCGGAGGAAAGCGTGAGGCTCCGCATGTCAGATATCCGCAATCGAAACGGAAAACAGATTGTCCGGTCGCACGAACAGGCCAAAGGCGAGGCGTAGGCCAACGGCAAGCACCAGAAGTGCCAGCAGAAGGCGCAATTGTTCGCCGCGCAGCTTTTGCCCTGCGCGAGCGCCATATTGCGCGCCGATAACGCCGCCAACCATCAGCAGGAAAGCAAGCACGATGTCGATGGACTGGTTTGTTGTCGCCTGCAGGACGGTTGTGAATGCGGTTACAAAGGTGATCTGAAACAAGGAGGTGCCGACAACCACGTTGGTCGGCACATGCAGCAGATAGATGAGGGCTGGCACCATGATGAAGCCGCCGCCGACACCCATTACCGATGACAAAAGACCGATGAAGAAGCCGATTCCGAGAACCGGAATGATGCTGACATAGATGGTCGAGGCACGAAACCGCATCTTGAACGGCAGTCGGTGTATCCACGTGTGCTGGCCGGACCGTCGCACGGCACCAGCCTGCCCTTTTTTCACGCGGCGGAGCGCACGCACGCTTTCCACCAGCATCAAGCCGCCGACAGTACCGAGAAAGAAGACGTAAAGAATGGAAACGATCAGGTCCAATTGACCGAGATCGCGCAGCCATGAGAACACGAAGATACCGACGAGGGAACCTACTATACCGCCTGCCACAAGAAACAGGCCCAGCTTGATATCGAGTGTTCGACGTTTGAAATGTGCCAGCGCGCCTGAAACCGACGAAGCGATGACCTGATTGGCGCCTGTGGCGACCGCGATTGCTGGTGGAATGTTATAAAAGATCAGAAGAGGCGTGATCAGAAAACCGCCGCCCACGCCGAACAATCCAGACAGGAAACCCACGGCGGCGCCCATGCCGAGAAGAACCAGCATGTTGACCGATAATTCCGCAATGGGAAGGTAAATACCCAATTCCGAACCCGGCTTTCACGAACGCATGACACACAACTGCTTGCGGCCGCGCTTCTCCGCAAGATGTTTCACCCTACTAAAACATCTCCGGCAAAATTATGAAACTGTTCTGCGTACGGAAATGCATGAAAACAAGCAGTTAGGCTCAACTCAAACCATGGGTTTCAACCGGGCCACTCCTGATAATGTCTTGCTCTGTCGCCACCGCAGAGTCAAACGCCGATTGCCGATAAAGCTCACTCGCGGAACTCTATTCAAGGAAATTTCCGAGGTGTTGTTTAAGAACAACAAAAAGAACGCTGAAGAGTGCTGAAAACTGTCGCCGCGAGCATAATCCCATAGAATGTATAGGAAATACATCAGTGGTTTCGGAGGCGATGCACAGTGAATCAGTCGGTCGCGCTCTGGCGGTTACTAATGACAATATTGATGTCTTCTTTCGGCGTGATGATGGAATGGCCAGACGATGGGTAGAATTGCGCGCGGATAGAAATGTTGTCGGACATTTTACTGTCGGCCAGGCTGCCGTTCTTTATGATATAAAGATAAGGATTGGTCAGGTTCACACTGAAATTTCCGGCAAAGCGGCTGCTGGACTTGAAACCGAAGCAGTTCATGCTTTCAGCATAATAGCTGCCATTCATCACGTTCCATTCCTCCATCGGGCTGGAACGCGTCAGGCAGGTCTTCTTGCCATCGGGTGTGGTGAAGTTTGCATTGAACGATACGGCGATGAAGATGTTCTTCAGCTCGAAACTGCCGGAAAGAACCTTGAAAATAGATTTGTAGGGATGAATGTCCTCGGCCGGAATAAGCTGATTGTCGCCGGAGGAGATTTCAAAGTCGATCGCATCTCCCTGAAAGCTCTTGATATCCTTGTCGAGCGCGAGGGGAATCTTCGCGATGATACCGTTTTCCATGTCGTTGTTTACGTGCAAGAGCATTGTCTATCCCCTCGTTGATAGGAGGTAGATAATAAGCCTCGACGAGTCGATACAACCTGTCACTTCTTTCAGACGTTTGTGGTTGAAACGAAAAAGGGCAGCGTGTGCTGCCCTCGCGAAATCCACGTGGCCTCAGTGAGTTATTTGTTCTTCTCAAGCAGAAGCTGAACCAGTTTCTGGTCGACATCGCCGGTTGGTGTCTGTCCATTTGCCTTCTGGAATGCAGCGATCGCGGCGCGGGTCTTGCCGCCCATCACGCCATCCGCTGTGCCTACATCGTAGCCGTTCTTCTGGAGAATGAGCTGGATGTTGCGAACGGCCTTCTTCATATCCACAGAACCGGTGGTGAGCGGCTTGTTTTCCGCCCATGCATCCGGGACGTCAATGGAATTGGTCGCCTGATCGAGTGGCTTGGCCTTCCAGAGCTTTACCAGATCCTTGGCGCGTTCAAGCTGTTCTGGCTTCAGTGCCTTGGCAATCTGGTCACGCTTGTCGGCAGCATCCTTATCACCCGCATTGGCGGCGAGCGAGAACCACTTGTAGCTCTCTTCCAGATTGACTGGCATGCCCAATCCCTTGGCCGCAAGGATGCCGAGATTGAACTGGCTGTCCTTTACGCCGAGTTCGGCAGCATCGGTGAACCAGCGCACGGCGGAAGCATTGTCGGGGTTGCCATTGGCGCCGGTTGCGAAAAGGACGGCGAGATTGTGCATTGCGCTTGCATTGCCTTGCTGGGCCGAGAGCTGATACCAGGTCTTGGCCTTTTCGAGATCACGGGGCATGCCAAGGCCCTTCTCGTTGAAGTTGCCGAGACGATACTGCGCCGGAGCAAAACCCTGACCGGCAGAAATTTCATACCATTTTGCCGCCTTGGCGAAGTCGGCGGCAACGCCGCGGCCTTCCATGTAGCGATTACCGATTTCAAAGAGCGCGCGGGCATCGCCCTTGGCCGCAGCTTCGCGAAGTGCTGCCGGACCAGCTTCTTCCGGCACAGGCGGAATGGCGGCCTGAGATGGGGCGACGGTTTCAGCCGGCGCTGCTGTTTCAACGGGTTTCACCGGATTGACAGCTGTTGCGGCAGGCTGTTCGATCTGTGTGGGAATTTCCACCGTTGCCGGCTGCTCGTTTTCTGGTGCCTGTGTCTCTTCCTGTGCAATTTTTTCTGCGCGCGGCTCGGTAATCCCGGGCGTGGTATCAGCGGGTTGTTCGAGCGCAGGTGTCGTATCCGATGCGATCTTGGTGGCGATTTCGTCGGCTGGAGCGGAGGTGTTCTCGTCGGCAGTGGTATCGATCTGCGGCGGCACCGTATCGATTGCCGTTTCCACCGGTTCGTCGCGGTTGAGGAAGGCTGAGCCGATCTGCAGACCAGCCATTGCGATCATTACCGCACCGATTGCCATCAGGATAGGTTTGCGCTGGCGTTGGATCAAGTCGCCAACGGACGACTTTTTCTTGCCGGTGCGCTTGGTTGCACCCTTCTGAAGCTGTTCGGATTCGGCTGCGGCAAGCTGGGCAGCGCGCCGGGCTGCCGTTATGAAGTCGACCTTGCCATTGGCGGCAAGGGCTGCATCGGCAGCATCTTCGCGCTGGCGACGTTCTTCGCGCACCCGCTTCATAATGGAATTGAGATCCGGCATGCCTTCACCCTGCGGGCGAGGGGATGGGGTCGTTTCCAGCTCCGGTGCTTCGCGTGTGATGGGCTCTATGGCGGCAAGATCGCTTTGGAAGGCTGGCGCATCAAGTGTTGTATCGAAAGCGCTGGCTTCGAGCGTTTCGTCGTTCTTTCCGACGGACTTGTCGGGGCGGCGACCACGTATTGCCTTAGCAAAACCGCCAAAAATCGATGACTTGCCAGTCGATCCAGCTGTCTTCATATCGGCGGGACCGGTTTCGCTCTGAACGGTCGCAAAAGCTGCTTCTGCAGCAGCCGCAGCCGGCGAACGCGGTGCCGACGGGCGTGATGATCCGGAATTCGGGCTTGTGAAAACCGGTTTTTCCGTATCCGGCGTGTCCGATCTGCCAGATACATCCTGCTCAAGCTTCGCTAGACGGTCGACGATCTTGACCAGCGTGTCATGGACTGTCTCGAATGTCTTGCCATTGCGCTCGTCGGAGTTACGCGCCAGAGCCTCGAGCGATTTCATGTCTTCGGCCAGTTGCCGAGCAATCACGCTGTCGCCATGCGAACCGTGCTGCAGCACGCGCGCGACCGCACTTTCGGCAGCTTCACGCGCGGCATCCAGCACTGTTTCGCGATTGGATGCGATGGAGCGTTCGATGGAATCGAGACGCGGCTTCAGTTCCGCTATCTCGGCTACGGGCTGCGCGAGATGGTGGGCGATGTTCGCGATCTGATCTTCAAGACTGCGGATCGCCTTCATGTCTAGCCCCGGACCTTCATAGGTCGGAGCCTGAAGGAGGCCCAGTGAAATCTGCTGCGAAAGATCGTCGAGGCGGCCTTCCAACGTATGGATCGCGCTATTATCGACATGCTGCGTGGCATATTGCGTATCGAGACGCTGGGTCAGTTCTGCAAAGCGGCGGTCGATCGTGTCCAGAACGGACGGATGCGGCTCTTCGGCCCGGCGTTCCGCAGCTTCAAGTTTTTCGCCGATGGCCTCAAGACGAGCCTCAACAGCCTGGTAGTCGGACTGGCTGAGATTTTCCATGACCTTGCCAACCTGATTGGCAAGCAGGTTGATCTGGTGTGCGAGCTGGTCGATGATACCGTCCGGCAGCGCAGAACCGTCTGATAAACCGTCGATGCGCGAGGAAAGTTCGCCGAGCTTGCGGTAAAGCGTGTCGGAATTCTGCTGTGTTGCCGAAGTGGCGAGTTGTTCCGCAAGTTCCGCCAGACGGTTTTCGATGCGCTCCAGACGGCGCGCACCGTCCTGATCCGGGCGCTGGGCGCGGCTTGTGGCAATGATGGCGCGGCTGATTTCGTCCAGCCGCTCATCGATCTGCTGCAGGCGGTTCTGCTCCAGCGACGACACATGTTGCGGGCTGAGCGATTCCTCAATGGAATTGGCGAGTTGACCGATGCGGTCCTCGATAGCGCTCAACCGGTTCGATTGCGGTAAGGTGCCGATGGCGTCACGCACCTGCTCAAGCCGCGAGCCGATTGCATCCAGCGCCGGGTCGACCGAATTGTGACGTTGCTCGAACGCTTCAAAACGGGCGTCGAAGCGGTCCCAACGATTGTTTAGGCGATGCAAGGTTTCTTCGCGGGCGAGGCTCTGGACCGTTCGGTTGAGTTCTTCGAGCTGGCGGCGAAGCGCCTGCGCATTGGCTTCGCTACTGCGGTCTGCCAGAAGGCGCACACTGTCGTTGATGCGTTCGAAATCGTCACTCATCCGCTGTGAAAAGCCTTCTTCGCTCGCTGCGCGCTGAAGGCGGGTCATCTCGCGGCTGGCGCGGCTGACCTCAGCGCTTGAGGCGTAAGGCTGCTGCGCTTCTTCATGGCTTCCACGCATCCGGCGCAGGTTCTCGGCAATTTCAGCAAGACCGGTAACGGTTTCGTCCGGATAGCGAGCTGGCTGACGTTGCGAGCGCAGAATATCGCGCATATCGGGTGCATCGTCCTGTTCCAGATCCATCAGGCGCTTTTCAAGGCTTGCCAAAGTGCGATTGAGTTCTTCCATAGCAGGCGAAGGAGCCCGGCGCTCGCGGCGGGCGTTCAAATCGTCAATGATGGATCGTGAACCTGACGCCAGATCTGGGTTTGCCATGAGAAATTCACTTTTTCCAATGATAGAGACCGCCGGGAGCAAATTTCACCGACGCAACCGGCAAGAATTTGCTCTGCTTACATTTGTACAAACGTGGTAAACAACTCGTTAATATATGTGGTGGAGGACGTGCTTTAGTGGATGTGAAGGAGCATCCCATGGTTGAACGAGATAAATTCGGCATGTTGAACGCAACTTGATATGGGAAGCGGGTTTGTCGGGCATAGAAGATGGGTGATTTGCGGCGACGAATGTAAATCGAGGCTGCAGCACTGACAGCAATGTCAATGTGAGCTGTCATCAACAGTGGTTCCATCGCGCGACCGCGCGGTGACCGGGCGTTTCCGGGGGCGGAAACAGGGTAGAACATGAGTAAATATAAAAATATGGCGGGGCATGCGGCGGGTATCGCGATTGCAGATTTGCTGTCTGGCGGTGGAGGCCATACAGAAAGGGAAACACAGTCAGGCGGTCCATTGTACAGGATCGGTGATCTTGCAGAAGAATTCGACCTGACGTTGCGAGCCTTGCGTTTCTACGAAGACAGGGGATTGCTCAATCCGCGCCGCGCAGGTGCGACGCGGCTCTATGATTACAACGATCACACGCGGTTACGATTGATCCTGTTCGGACGTCGCATAGGTTTTACTTTGAGCGAGATGGGGCAATTGATCGGTGTGTGGGAAAGAGGCATTGCCGAGCCTGCGGAGATCGATAATCTGCGCAAACGCTTCAAGGAAAAACTTATCGAGCTTGAAAAGAAAAAGGACGAGGTTGACAGATCGGTCGAGGAGCTTCGGACCGTTTTAGCGCGGATGGGTAAGGCACCCGTGTGAACTCCAGCAATTGAAATCCATTAAAAACGGCTGCCCTTGTCTGTTCTGGTCAGATAAACAAGGGCAGCCGCGATAGTTTGTTATGTGGTGGAATATGTTTCGATCTTATGGATCGGGACGGCATCCCAACGGCATAACGAAAGCTATCCGCTCATTCGTAATCAAAAAATTATATTTGAAAATCAACGGTACCAGAACGCAACCTCGACCTGAGCACCGATATAAGGGCAGTAGAATTATCACTACATCATACCGGTATTCTAAAAACCGTTTTTGCATTCCCCTAGCTGCTTCAGGTTCTGCCGCGAACCAAAGCCATTGCCGCGGCATAGGTTGCCGGTCGAACAGTGAGGGAAAGTACCCGAATAATATACTTCATACTTAAAAAAAAACCTCGTTATTGAAACGAGGCCATCCTAGTGAGGTTCAGATCGATCCTAAATAGCAACTTACTGGGTAAACTTTTTTCGTGGCAAGTCACTAATTCACGGTTGTCTGAATAATGGATTGCATTCGCCTGGACCGCAGCAGTAATTCAGAAGCCTTTATGTATCCTGTGGCCCGTAGTGATAATTCTGAAAAAATCCAGGTTTTGTTACGGGCCCGGCAGCTTCTAGCCATACTGCGTTGATGCGCCCCATTAATGATTGGCTTCTTTTGGTGGGAGTGTATTGCCCATCGTCTAATATGTGGCTGCGCAATCCGATCATCGGCGGAAGAGGGGGAATTGAAAGGGATATGTTTCAAGCTGTCGCATGAAGTGTGCGCGTGGGCGGGAACCATAGAGCTTCGGTCCGGTTGTTACAGCCTTGCGATTTAACGCGAAAGTGAGGCTGAAAATGAAAAAAGCTCTTGTTCTGACCGTCGCGGCGTTTCTCGCCAGCTCCGGTTTTGCGCTGGCGCAGGATCGAGTGCTTATCGAAGTACCTCAGGCAGCACGCGACTATGTAATCGCAAATCCCTTGGACCCTGTGGTTATAGAGGGGGAGATCGGCGATGGTTATGTCCTTCCAGACGCGGTGGCCATTCATCCGATCCCTGATAATCCAGATTTCGGCTATATCTACGTCAATGGCGAACCGGTTATTGTTTCCATGCAGAACCGCCAGGTCGTCTATTACACTGATGAGCCGAATGCCGGACCACTCGTGCCAAAGGAAATCGTGACCTATATCGAAACCAACCCGGTCGACCCGGTCATGATTGACGGGGATCTGGGGGAAGGCACGATCATCGCCGATGATGTGCCGCTCGTGGCCGTTCCTGACCAGCCGAGTTATTCCTACATTTATGTAGAAGATCGCCCGGCTCTGATTGATACGCAGACCCGCCGTGTCGTGTGGGTCAAGTAAGACCGATAAGGGAAAGTGAAAAAGGCGGCAGAATTGCCGCCTTGGACACATTCATGCATGCCGCCATACTTTCGGACAGCCCAGCGGCTGATATCAGAGCCCGATGCTCCTGCAATATCCCGATGACCTGTTCTTTACTGAAGCGGGCTCGTTTCAGTTCTGCCTCCTTCTCTGGAGAACGGATATTTCAGGGGAGCAGTCAGCATCTTTATCGGGAACAAAACTGCTTCAGATTCATTTACTTTGAGCGATTGTCCGGGAATCACCGGATGATCAGCCGTGTCCAGGTTTCCGATCGTCACATATCGGGAGTTTGGGGGCATATAGATTTTTCAACGATTGGAGTTCATGATGGGGATTTTCGATAAGATTAAGAACGCCATTTGGGGAGAGGCACAAGCGGCTACTCCTGAGACGGAAACGGTTGCACAGTCTGCGCCGACACCGACCGCTTCACCTGCCGCCGCCGCTCCGGCGCCATCCGCATCCGCACCGGCTTCGACGGGTGCTGTCGATGTAGGCGCCATTCTGGACGCTGCCGTTGCCAAAAGCGGCCAGAAGCTCAACTGGAAGACTTCTATCGTCGATCTGATGAAGGCTCTCGGCCTCGACAGCAGTCTGGATCACCGCAAGGAGCTCGCCAAGGAGCTGGGCTATACCGGCGACACGGGCGATTCCGCGACCATGAATATCTGGCTGCACAAGCAGGTCATCCAGAAACTCAAGGATAATGGCGGCAAAGTACCCGCCGGATTGTAATCAGGAGGGTTCCCGATGGGAAGCGCAGGAATAGGCTGGATTGCGGCAATCATCATCGGTGGTTTGGCCGGCTGGATTGCCTCCAATTTCATGAACAGCAATACCGGGATATTCATGAATGTCATCCTCGGTATCATCGGCGCAGCCGTAGCGAGCTTTATCTTCGGATTTCTCGGTGTTTCGTTCGGCGGCTGGCTGGGCTATCTGATCGCGGGCTTCATCGGCGCCTGCATATTGATATGGCTGGGCCGACTGGTAAGTTAGCAAGAAGGCGCCGAACGGCGCCTTTTTCTTTCGTCGGTTCAATTGTAAACCACCATGCAGGGTAAGAATGGTAAGACCCCACGATATGGGCTCAGAGATTGCCGGTGGTGCGGGCAATAACCTTGATTTCAAAGTCAAAACCGGCAAGCCAGTTGACGCCAACGGCTGTCCAGTTGGGGAAGGGTGGAGTGCTGAACACCCGGTTCTTGACCTGCATGATGGTTTCGAATTGATTTTCCGGATCGGTATGAAAGGTTGTCACATCGATGATATTGTCGAAGGTGCAACCGGCGGCTTTCAGTGTTGCTTCAAGATTATCGAAAGCGAGCTGAACCTGCTTTCCGAAATCCGGTTCCGGCGTCCCGTCGTTGCGACTTCCAACCTGGCCGGAAACGAAAACCAGATCGCCTGAGCGGATTGCGGCTGAATAGCCGTGTGCTTCATAAAGAGCATGCCGGTTTGCGGGAAAAATTGCCTCTCTTTTTGTCATTCTTGTTTTCCTTCGTCGTGTTGCGGCGTGGGTCATTGGAGAATATGCCCGTTCTTGACTTCACAATCGTCCGGATTTTTTGGTATACGCCATGTATATTAAACAACACATATACGGCCTGTATGTCAATTCATATACACGCCGTATACGAAAACAGGTGTGACAATGGCGGTGAACCTGCGCATCAAGGCGATGGAAGAGAACCGGGTGAAGCTGGTTGCTGCGGCCCGGAAAACTTTTGCTGAAAAGGGGTATGCCGCCGCCTCAATGGATGAATTGACCGCGGAGGTCGGCCTGACGCGCGGCGCGCTCTATCACAATTTCGGCGACAAGCGCGGGCTGCTGGCGGCTGTGGTCAGCCAGATGGATAATGAAATGGCTGCACGGGCACAGGAGATTGCCGCACGGGCGGATACTCTGTGGGATGGTCTTCTGGCGGAAGGGGTTGCTTATATAGAGATGGCGCTTGATCCAGATGTCCAGCGTATCGTGCTTCTTGACGGACCAGCATTTCTCGGCGATCCATCGCAATGGCCGAGCCAGAACAGTTGTCTGCAAGCGTCACGGCAAAAAATGGTCCAGCTGATCGAGCAAGGAGTATTGAAACCGGTCGACCCGGAAGCCGCCGCACGATTGCTCAACGGCGCGGCGTTGAATGCGGCGCTCTGGATTGCCGCGAGCGACGATCCGAAAGCCGTACTCTCCAAGGCGATCGACGCCTTTCGATCGCTTGCGACCGGGCTGCTTGCGAAACCGGTTTAGATATCAGGCACCCTGGATCGCAATCCGATTACTATTCGATCTGATTGAATCAGATCGACGCTCTAAATGTTTATTTCATCGCATTATCCTCATGCAAAACCATTTCACACTTTTCGGGATACGCCTTAATTGTTCAGTTTTTATTGACTTGTTATATTAGCAAAACAGAACAAACAGATCCCCGCACGGAGACCATATGGCGACTGAAGGACTTGGACAGACACTCGGACCCGCTGTGGTTCTGCTCGCGGCTGGTGTTGTGGCGGTGCCATTGTTTCGGAAACTGGGTCTTGGCTCAGTTCTGGGCTATTTCGCGGCGGGTGCGCTGGTGGGGCCTTCGGTTTTCGGTTTTTTCACCGATCCCGCAACAATTTTGCATTTTTCCGAACTTGGCGTAGTCATGTTCCTGTTCGTCATCGGGCTAGAAATGCGCCCCGGCAAGCTCTGGACGATGCGGCATCAGATATTCGGTCTCGGTCTCGCGCAGGTTCTCGGCTGTACCGCCCTTCTGACCGGGGCGGGGGTACTTCTGGGCTTGTCTCCGATAACTGCACTGATAGCGGGTGCCGGCTTTGTCTTGTCTTCTACCGCCGTTATCATGTCCATGCTGCAGGAGCGCGGGGAAATCGCCACGCCGGACGGCCAGAAGGCAGTTTCCATCCTCCTGCTCGAAGATCTGATGATCGTGCCGCTGCTGGCCCTTGTCGCCTTTCTTTCACCTGCTCAGCATGAATCTGGCGGGATTTTGGGTATTGCGATAGCCATTGGCGCCATTTTATTGCTGATTGCTATCGGGCGCTGGTTGCTCGATCCATTCTTTTCATTACTGGCGCGTGCCCGGACGCGGGAGGTTCTGACGGCTGGCGCCTTGATCGTCGTACTCGGGGCTGCCTTGCTTATGGAAGCGAGCGGCCTTTCCATGGCGATGGGCGCCTTCCTGGCCGGGGTCATGCTGTCCGGCTCCAGTTATCGGCATCAGATTGAAAGCGACATCGAGCCGTTCAAGGGGCTCCTGATGGGACTGTTTTTTCTGGCTGTGGGCATGTCGCTCGATCTTGGCGTGGTCGCCTCGGATTGGCGCTCAGTACTCATCTTTCTCGTTGCCTATGTGATTACAAAGGCAATTGGCATTTATGCTGTCGCCCGCATTTTCGGCTCCACCCATCATTCGGCGCTCGAACGGACACTGCTCTTTGCACAGGGCGGCGAGTTTGCCTTCGTGCTCTATACATCGGCATTCGGTAACGGGCTGATTTCAGCGCGCGACAACGCGCTTTTTTCAACCGTCATCATTCTGTCGATGGCTGTGACGCCATTCGTGCTGCTTCTGGGTACCCGGCTTCTGCGCGAGGAGGCGCCATCTCTTGAAGGCGTTGAATCCGCTCATAATCTCAAAGGCCGGGTATTGATGATCGGCTTCGGACGGTTCGGGCAAATCGCATCGCAATTGCTGCTCGCACAAAGATCGGATGTTTCGATTATCGAAGCCGATCCCAACCGCATCCGCGAAGCCGGGCGGTTTGGTTTCAAGATATTCTATGGCGATGGATCGCGTCTCGACATCCTGCATCATTCAGGCGCCGACGAAGCCGAAATCATCATGGTCTGCGTAGACGACCGGAAGACGGCCAATCGGATCGTCGAACTGATAAAGTCTCATTTTCCGGCAGCAAAGCTCATGGTGCGTTCCTATGATCGCACGCATTCCATCGAATTGCTCAAGGCAGGGGTGGATTTCGAGCTGCGCGAAACATTCGAATCCGCGCTGCTTTTCGGAAAGGAGGCGCTCTGTGAGCTTGGTCTGGATGAAAGTCTGGCAGAGGACACATTGCGCGATATTCGTATGCGCGATGCCGAACGGCTGACGGCGCAGGTGCAGGGCGATATCTATTCCGGTGCGGATCAGCTGCTTACCGGTGTTCCTGTCCCTGAACCTTTGACGCCTCCCGGCAAGATTACGAAACTCGCCGGGGAAGAAGGTTCAAGCTGAATAATACGGGTTGGTTGCGGGTTAGTTCCGCACCGCCATTTGCAGTTCGGCCTGACGTCCCAGTGTCGTCATCCATTCACTGTACTGAGGATTACGCTCGATCTGGCGTCCGTAATGTCTGCGCAATGCGGCTGTCAATTCGCCTTTACGTCCAAGCTGCTCGTCGGCAAACCCGATCATCTGGGAATTTGGCCAGGCCTGCGGGCGAATGGCAACAAGGCGGGTGAAGAGGCTCTCGGCAGTCTCGTCCTGATTGGCCTGGGCCATAAGCGAAACCATGGCTGCTGTCGAGCGCGACACGCCCATATGGCAGTGGACCAGTAGATGGGTCGGTGCTTCCGGGGTTTGTGCAGCAAGGAATTCCGAGCCGAACTGGAGGATCGCGCTCATATGATCGGGCGTCGGCATTGTGTGGTTGTCGGCGGCGTTGATGATGTCGTGAAAACGCAGCGTCACGCGATGATGTTGCTCGAAAGCCTGAAACGCTTCCAGCTCCGGAAGGTCCGGATCGACCAGCGAAAGAACATGGGTGACTTTGCGTGTCCGCTGTTCGGGTAGTTCCTGAATTCCACACACGGTCAGTTGTGGGGCAAAATGCATACTCATGCCAGTCTCCTCGAATTTCTGTTATGCCGTCCAGAGCGTTCCACGTTTTGATTGAAACATTGGAAATGCTCTATCCATTTGCTTTTACGCGCATCTTGTTCTGAAAACCGCTTTGCACTTTTCGGAGGGCGCTCCGGTTTGAAAATGACGGGATGGTGATATAGGGCGGACACGACATTTTCATGGCTGTTATTAATCCGTTGGAAGCTGCCGCCTGGCCCATTCTCCTTCGGGAATGGCCCGTCCGATATTGTAGCTGAATGAGTCGATCACCATCGTTTCCGCATCGATCTTGCACGTGAAGTCGATAGCATACCATCTGCGCTGGCTACGAAAGGCGCCGTCGCTGACCGTCAGGCCAGTTGCTGAAACGGAACCGCCTTCACGCGCAAGCATATCTGGAAAAGCGCCGGGTTGATGGCGGCGCACCTGTTCAAGCGCCTCGATACCGCAAACCTGGATGATCCGGTCGTTGGGCGCGAGCTTGCCCAGCGCCTGTTTTACACGAGGATCGGATATGGCATCCTTTGAATAGATTTCGCGCGCTCGCGTCAGCTTTTTGGCTGGCGTAGCCGGTTTGGGAGCATCGGCTTTCTGATCGTGCGCCGTTTGAAGTTTTTTGGACGTAGCCGGCTTTTCTTGCGGTGCGAGTGGTTTCTTTTCTTCAGCTGCCACGATCTGACCGGTTTCGGAAGGCTTTTTCTTAGCCTGCTCAGGCGGCGATTTCACCTCCTGCTTTTCCGCTGCGGACTCGAACGCTTGCGGTTGCGGTGGAGCGGCAGCCTGTTCCGGTGTCTTTGGCTGTGGCTTCTTTTCAGGCACTGGCGGTTGAACCAGCTCCACATTGACGCTTTGTTCCGAAGCCGGGGTGCGGAGTTCCGGAAGATGAACCAGAAACAGCAATGCCAGCATCAGATGCAGGGCGACTGAGGCTGGCAGACCCCATCTGGCCTCTTGCAAAACTCTTCTGGTGAACTGCAGCATGGCACCAACATCAGGGACTCGAAAAGTTCAATCTAGAGTGCGTCCTGAAAAGTGTGAAACGGTTTTAGGAAAAGATGCGCGTCAAAATAAACAGTTAAAGCCCGACATTTGGCCTGTCGATCACTTCACGCAGGGCAAAACTGGAATTGATCTTCACGACATGCGGAAGAGCCGAAAGCCAGTCGCGATGGATGCGCTCATAATCCTCAAGATCGCGTGCTGCAACGCGCAGAATATAGTCATATTCGCCCGACATCAGGTAGCAGACCAGTACGTTGGGGCACCGTTTCACTGCAGCCTCGAATTCTGTAAGCGTCTTGGCGAACTGCCCCGAGAGCGAAATATGGACAATTGCGATCATCCGGTATTCGAACGCCTTCTGGGAGAGGCGGGCATGATAGCCCGCGATCACACCGCCATTTTCCAGAATATCGAGGCGGCGCGAACAGGCAGAAGGCGACAATCCTACCTTCTCCGCAAGTTCTGCATTGGTGATGCGTGCATTGACCTGCAATGTCCTGAGAATTGCAAGATCGATAGGATCAAGATTACTCATTCGAAGAACCTTCGAAAAAGAGGGCTGTCCGCGCAATAATTCATCAAAAAGATGGAGCAGACAAATCTTCTTTGCAAGGACATTGCATGCTGCAGATGTTCTCATTTTCGGATCGACAACGACCCACGGCAAGTGGGCAAAAAATGAGAGGAACGCTTATGCGTGTCGGTTGCCCGAAGGAAATCAAGAACCATGAATATCGTGTCGGACTGACCCCCGCCGCAGTTCGTGAATATGTGGCTCATGGCCACGAAGTCTGGATTGAAACAAAGGCAGGTGTCGGCATTGGTGCCGATGATGCCAGTTACATCGCCGCTGGCGCAAAAATTACCGCTTCCGCAAAAGACATTTTCGAGAAGTGCGACATGATCGTGAAGGTCAAGGAGCCGCAGCCTGCCGAATGGGTGCAGCTTCGTGAAGGACAGCTTCTCTACACCTATCTCCATCTTGCGCCCGACCCGGAACAGACCAAGGGGCTGCTCGCCTCCGGCGTGACGGCAATTGCCTATGAAACCGTAACGGATGATCGCGGCGGACTGCCGCTGCTCGCGCCGATGTCGGAAGTGGCGGGTTGCCTGTCAATACAGGCCGGTGCGACGGCGCTTCAGAAGGCAAATGGCGGACTTGGCATTCTGCTGGGCGGCGTGCCCGGCGTACTTCCAGCAAAAGTCACGATCATCGGCGGCGGTGTCGTTGGGCTTCATGCAGCCAGAATGGCAGCGGGCCTTGGTGCTGACATATGCATTCTGGATCGCTCGCTGCCACGCCTGCGCCAGCTCGACGATATATTCGGCGGTCGCGTTCACACGCGTTATTCCAGCATTCAGGCGCTTGAAGACGAGGTCTTCTCTGCCGATCTCGTTATTGGTGCCGTGTTGATCCCTGGAGCCGCAGCGCCGAAACTCGTTACCCACGAAATGTTGTCCGGCATGAAGAAGGGCGCGGTTATCGTTGACGTGGCTATCGATCAGGGCGGCTGTTTCGAGACCTCCCACGCAACGACACATTCCGATCCCACTTACGAAGTGGACGGGATCGTCCATTACTGCGTGGCCAATATGCCGGGTGCCGTTCCGGTGACCTCGGCTCACGCCCTCAACAACGCGACCCTTCATTACGGTCTGGCGCTTGCCGACCACGGTCTGAGGGCAATTGCCGAGAACAAGCATCTGCGTGATGGCCTGAACGTCTACAAGGGACGCATCACCAACAGGCCGGTTGCGGAAGCGCTTGGTTATGAAGCTTTTGCGCCCGAAAGCGTTTTGAACGTGGCGTGAAGCCTTGCGGGAACGGCGTTGAAAACGACTATGATGATGTACATGATGTCATCATAGTTTCGTTAAGTCATGAGTTCCGCTGCTTTCGCTTTGCGCGGGAAGGGAAAAGCTAGGTTAGGCTGCTGCGAACTAAATTGTTGCCTGACCTTGTTTTGAACAAGATGTGCACCTATATGGCTGTCATAGGCATTGCTTAAGAGCGCTGGAACGCGTCTGTCGCTCGCAATAGCCTTCATCGCTTGATGCTTTTGACCACGGATGTACTGGCACTGGTAGGAAAGCGATGATCAGGAAGGTCGGTGCGTTTTCGCCCCGGCCTTTTTTGTTGTCTGCAGTTTTCATGAAAATAGACCCGAACGGCCTGCTGAATTTTTCAAACAGGCCGTCCGGCTAAAAACTAAGCGGCGAGTGCTTCGTCTTCCGAGGTCGGGACTTCGGAAATCGTCTTCAGGACCTGCGAAGCGATCTGATACGGGCAGCCCTGCGAGTTCGGGCGACGATCTTCCAGATAACCGCGATATCCATCCCTGACGAACGCGTGTGGAACGCGGATCGAAGCGCCACGGTCGGCAACGCCGTAGGAGAACTTGTTCCACGGCGCGGTTTCATGCTTGCCGGTCAGGCGCATGTGGTTATCCGGGCCGTAAACGTCGATATGGTCCTGCAGGTTCTTGTCGAACTGCGCCATGAGCGCTTCGAAATAGTCCTTGCCGCCCACTTCACGCATATATTTGGTCGAGAAGTTGCAGTGCATGCCAGAGCCATTCCAATCGGTATCGCCGAGCGGCTTGCAATGGAACTCGATATCGATTTCATACTGTTCGCAAAGGCGAAGCAGGAGATAGCGGGCGATCCAGATCTGGTCGGCGGCGTTCTTGGAACCCTTGCCGAAAATCTGGAACTCCCACTGGCCCTTGGCCACTTCCGCATTGATGCCTTCGTGATTGATGCCGGCATCGAGGCAGAGATCGAGATGTTCCTCGACGATCTTGCGGGCGATGGAGCCGATATTCTTGTAGCCGACGCCGGTGTAATATGGACCCTGCGGGGCAGGGAAACCCTGTTCCGGGAAGCCCAGCGGACGGCCATCCTTGTAGAAGAAATATTCCTGCTCGAAACCGAACCATGCATCGTCGTCTTCAAGGACGGTTGCGCGGCTGTTGGATGGATGCGGCGTGATGCCATCCGGCATCATGACTTCACACATCACGAGAACGCCGTTCTTGCGCGCGGGATCGGGGTAGATCGCGACCGGCTTCAATACGCAATCCGAGCTGCGGCCTTCGGCCTGCATTGTCGACGAGCCGTCGAAGCCCCAGAGCGGCAATTGCTCAAGCGTAGGGAAAGCATCGAATTCCTTGATCTGCGTCTTGCCGCGCAGGTTTGCAGCTGGCTTGCACCCATCGAGCCAAATGTATTCGAGCTTGTAGTTGGTCATCGCTAGTCTCTCTGTCATCCTCGGTTGATCAATCACCACAAGTCATGCGGTGTCGCGCGGCTCGGCGTTCGATTTAATAGAAGCAAGGACCATGCCAGTTCCGAATTTGGCACATTTTTAAGGTGGAAACGGCGAATGCGACCGAGCGGGCAAGATTTGCGCAACAGAAAGCGGAGAATGTCTGCTCAAAAAACAGGCAACGGATTACAATTTCATCACGCCTGATATTCAGCTTGCATCATCCCGGTCGCGCCGCTTGTCATTCGGGAGCAAAAAGCCTGGAAACTCAAAGGCATAAAGCAAAATCGAACAGGCGGACAGAATAAGTCGTTGGACGCTCCGGCCACCATTCTTCACCTTATCCTCAAACAAAAGGGGAGTGACTGATGGCACGTTCGATCAACAGAAAATCGGCTTTTCTGGCAAGCCTGGCGTTGAGTGTTTCGGCAATGACTGTTTACGCAGCCAACGCTGCGGAAATTACCGTGATGGGTTATCGCGGCGCATTCCAGGACAATTACGTCAAGGCCGTCATCGAACCGTTCCAGAAGGAACATCCCGACATCAAGGTCACCTATTACGGCGTGCAGAATGCAGCGACATCGCTCGGAAATATGCGCGCCCAGAAATCCTCGCCCCAGACGGATGCGGTCATCTATGACCTCTCGGTCGCCAAGATTGCCGATGAGGAAGGGCTGGTCGAGAAGCTTGATCCGGCATCGCTCAAAAATTATGCGGATGTCGCCGATCTCGGCAAGGAACTCGCTGGCGCTGCAATACCGATTACATATGACACGCTTTCGCTTCTTTATAATCACGATGCATTTGCGAAGGGTTCACCGGATAGCTGGGAAACGCTCTGGGATAAGCAGCAAAGCGGCAAGGTCATCATCCCGGCGCAGGGCGGCGGCGATATCCAAGCCATCCTGCTTACGATCATCGCGAACCGCCTTGCCGGTGAAGACGACTATACGAAGACCGTGGAACCGGGCGTCGACAAGCTGGTGGAGCTGGCGCCTGCCGTGCAGACATGGGAACCGAAGCCCGATGCCTATACGCTGGTTGCAAACGGCACGGCGACCTTGTCCATCGGCTATAATGCTCGCGCCCAGTTCTACTTCGACCAGACCGGGGGAAAGCTTCAGTCTGTCGGGCCCAAGGAAGGCACGGCTGCGCAGGTGAACGTCATCAGTGCGATTGCCAACGGCAAGAACATGGATGCAACCAAGACATTCATCGATTACGCGATAAGCTCCGAGGCGCAGGCCCGTTTCGCCGAGATCATGTTCTATGCGCCATCGAACACGAAAGCGGACGTGAACGACGAAACGAAAAAGCGCATTCCGTACATGGATACGGCCCAGCGCGAAAAGCTCATTCCTGTCAACTGGATGACAATCGGCGATATGCGCGACAAACTGCTCAATCCCTGGCGCCGCCAGATCATTCCGGCTGGTCGCTAAATCCCTACCTCACTCTGAAATTCACGCTTCCGCCCCGTTTCGCCGGGGCGGCAACGACCCCTCACAGGTTTCGATATGGTAGCAGAAAGCTCATTTCTACAGTTGAAGGCTCTCACCAAGCTCTACGGTAACAATTACCGGGCAGTGGACGACCTTCATCTCGATCTGCCACGCGGGAAACTGCTCGGCCTCCTCGGTCCATCCGGTTGTGGCAAGACGACGACTTTGCGCATGATTGCCGGTCTCGCCTCGATATCAGACGGTAACATCCTGATCGATGGCAACGATATTTCGCACAGGCCGCCCCATCAGCGCGATATCGGTCTGGTTTTCCAGAACTATGCCCTGTTCCCGCACATGACCGTGGCCGAAAATGTCGCTTTCGGTCTCGATATGCGCAAGGTCGGCAAGACTGAGGCGAAGAAGCGCGTTGAGGAAGCACTCGAAATGGTGCGGCTTCCCGGCTACGGTTCGCGCAAGCCGAAAGAAATGTCCGGCGGTCAGCAGCAACGCGTGGCGCTGGCGCGCGCGCTGGTCATCCGCCCGCGCATTCTTCTGCTCGATGAGCCTCTGTCCAATCTGGATGCGAAGCTGCGCGATGACATGCGGATCGAAATCCGCGAGATTCAGAAGCGCCTCGACATCACCACGGTTTTCGTCACGCATGATCAGGTCGAAGCGCTCACAATGTGCGATGTCGTCGGCGTGATGGATAGCGGTAAGCTGGCACAGCTCGGTTCACCGGAAGAAATCTATGAAAAGCCGTCCTCCCTCTTTGTGGCCAAATTTGTCGGCCGCGCCAATGTCCATGATTGCGAGATCGTCGACGAAAATGTCTGCCGTCTGGGCAGCGGCACCTATCGCTGCAACACGCATGGAAAGTCACGCGGGTCAGGGCAGATCGCCATTCGTCCGCACCGCATCAATCTCACGCCCAACCGCGATCGCAATCTTGTCAGCGTCGTAACCAACAGCGCGCACGGCGTGGTCGAGCGCACGACCTATATCGGTGACATCGTTCAATACGACATCGAGATCGAGGGCGCCTGCCTGAAAGTGGAGGTGCCCACCGCGAGCGCGGGACATGCATTCCATACCGGTGACCGGCTGCTGTGCGAATGGAAACCGGAAGATATGCTGGTTTTCGGGAGCTGATGTCATGACAGCGATCACGTCAACCGATATCATTCCGGCAAAGTCATCGAGACGCAGGCGCTATAGTCTCGTCGCAGTTGCGCTCCTTCTGCCGATGGCCTTGATCAATCTCATCGCCTTCATCGCGCCGGTAGCGCATCTGGCGCAGATATCCTTTCTGCAGAGCGAGAGCGGCGGCGTTCTGACAGACCGCTATACGTTCGAAAACTACATCAATTTCTTCACCGACAGCTTCAATTGGGGGCTTGTGTTCAACTCGCTCTGGCTGAGCGCGTTCATCACGCTGGCAACGCTCATCTGCGCCTATCCGATTGCGCTTTTCCTGCATCGTGTTTCGCCGGTCTGGCGCAACTTCCTTTTCGTGGTGACAGTCTCGCCGCTGCTCGTCAGCAGCGTGGTGCGCACCTATGGCTGGATGGTGCTTCTCGGCGACCAGGGGCTCGTCAATGGAGCTTTGATGAATCTCGGCCTCATTTCCTCCCCCATCAGGCTCGTCAACAATACGCTTGGCGTATTCATCGGCATGGTGGAAATCCTGATCCCCTATATGGCGCTGTCGCTGATTGCCGGTTTCGGGCGCCTGAATGCCTCGCTCGAAGAAGCTGCGGCATCCCTTGGCGCCAATGCCTTCACGCGGTTTCGCCGGATCATCCTGCCGCTTACCTTGCCGGGTATAGCGCTTGGCTGCCTGCTTTGCTTCGTGCTGGCGATCAGCTCCTTCATCACGCCGAAATTGCTTGGCGGCGGGCGCGTGTTCCTGCTGGCGACGGAAATCTATGATCAGGCCGTGATCCAGCTTGAATGGCCGCGCGCCGCCGCAACCTCCGTCATTGTCCTGATCATCTTCGGGCTGGCCCTGATGGTCTATTCCCGCATCGCACGTCGCATCGACTGATTGGCAAAGGAGAAATGAGATGATTGGTTCAACTTCATTGCCATTCCGGGTTCTGGTCGGCCTGCTCTATCTGTTCCTGCTGGCCCCCATTCTGGTGGTCGTGCCGCTATCGTTCAGCAACGACAACTATCTCACTTTCCCGCCGCAGAGCTGGGGCGTACGCTGGTATGCGGAAATGCTGCATCATGAAACGCTCATTCAGGCGTTCTGGATCAGCCTCGGCATTGCATCGGTCGTCACCGTCCTGTCGCTGCTGGCGGGCATCCCGGCAGCCTATGCGATCCGCCGCTATCAGTTCCGTGGACGCGAAGCGGTGCTGAACCTCTTCACTGCGCCGCTGCTTCTGCCGTCCATCGTGCTTGGCCTCGCCATTCTGCTGGTCTTCGTGCGGCTGGAACTGCTCGGAACGTTCACCGGTCTGGTGATCGCCCATCTGATCGTGACAACCCCTTACGTCATCCGCATCATGATAACGGCATTCTCGACTTTGCCGCCATCGGTCGAGGAGGCCGCCACGATGCTGGGTGCTTCACCGTTCACCGTGTTTCGTCGCATCACCCTGCCGTTGATGATGCCGGGTCTGGTGGCAAGTGCGGCTTTGTCCTTCCTCCTGTCATTCGATGAGGTGGTGATCTCGCTCTTCATCACCGGACCACGCATGACGACGCTGCCGGTGGAAATCTTCAACTATGTCGAAAGCCGCACCGACCCGATGACCGCTTCCATCTCGGTTGTGCTGATCGCGTCCACGCTGCTCATCATCTTCGTCATCGAACGCACACTCGGATTGTCACGCACAATCGGCAAATAACCTCCCAACTGAAAGTGACTGCAAGCATGGAAAATATCGCCCTCTGGATGTCGCAACCGCATTTCAGCTATCTGGAAATTGCCCGGACCTGCGGCTTCTCATCCTTCGTTCTCGAACTCGAACACGGAACCTTCGACCTGTCGACACTGGACCAGTTTTTGGCTTTCACCAAGGCGCAGGGTCTCTCCACCCTGACCAAGGTTCTGGCCCCGACGCCGGAGGCCATTCAGCAGGCGCTGGACTTCGGATCGGATGGCGTCATCGTTCCGCATATTCTCGGCGTGGACCATGCGCATCAGGTGACAAAAGCTGCAAAATATCCGCTCGTTGGCACGCGCTCTTATACGGGCGGCCGCGTTTTCGGCTACGCCCGCCCGGCGACGGATGCTTTCGAAAAAGAGAACAAGCGCACCAAATGCTTCGCTATGGTCGAGACGGCAGAAAGCCTTGCCGACGTTGAGAAGATCATTGCGCTCGACACGGTCGATGGCTTGTTTCCTGGTCCATCGGATCTTGCGCTTGCACGCGGTCGGGGAGCCTACGCCTTCAATGATGATGACAAGGCCGACCTGCGCCGCTGCGCGGCGGCTGCACGCGCTGCCGGGAAGCCATGGATCATGCCCGCCTGGACTGAGGCCGAACGGCGCTTCGCACAGGAGGAGGGTGCCGCGATGCTGGTCGTCGCCACCCAGAACATGACGCTTCGCCAAGGCATGGTTTCGACTGTGAACATGCTGAAAAGCGAAGCCTTGGTTGCCTGATTGAACTGAACACTCATCCGCTGGAGGAAAAAATGAAGATTAGCTTGATCCAAACGAGCCCGCAGACCGACAAGGCAGAAAACCTGCGTATTACGCGGGGATTGATGGAAGATGCCGTGCGCACGGATTCTCCGGACCTGATCGTGCTGCCCGAATATTTCGAATATTACGGCGGTACTCCGGAAGAGAAACTTGCGGCAGCCGAAAGTGTTCCCGATGGCCCTGCCTATAAGATGGCGCAGGACTTTGCCCGCGAGCACAACGTCTTCGTCCATGCCGGAACCCTGATGGAAAAGGTTCCAAACGAAAAGCGGATCTATAATTCCACCTTCGTCTTCAATCGCGAAGGCAAGGAGATCGCGCATTATCGCAAGATCCATATGTTTGACATCGTCGGGCCGGACGGGACGGCCTATAAGGAATCCGCAACCGTCAAGCCGGGCGAGAATGTCGTTGTCTACGATCTCGACGGGTTCAAGATCGGCTGCGCGATCTGCTACGACATCCGCTTTGCCGAACTTTATCTGGAACTGGAAAAGGCCGGTGCCGATGTCATCGTTCTTCCCGCCGCATTTACGCTGCAAACGGGCAAAGATCATTGGGAAGTGCTGGCGCGTGCCCGTGCCATCGAAACCCAGACCTATTTCGCGGCCTGCGGCCAGACCGGCAGCACGGTTTCCAACGGTGAACGGCGTCATACCTATGGTCATTCGCTCGTTTGCGATCCGTGGGGCCATGTTGTGGCGCGCGCGTCCGATGGCGTCGGCTTCGTGACGGCGCGCATCGAGCGCGCGCAGATCGAGCGCGTGCGTTCGCTTATCCCCATGGTCAGCCATCGCCGCATCGGCAAGCAGTTGCAAGCCTGCGCATAGGAGGCGCCATATGTACACGATCAATCCCATGCCGGAGCAGGTTCCTGCCGGTGATCTCCAGCTGCTGTCAGGGGTCGAAACGGCCACTGTCGGCCACTGGCGCTTCTTCGGCTTCATGCACCGTTCTATCCAGCCGCTCCTCCCGAAGCGCCGTGTGGTCGGCACTGCCGTCACCATCGCCATACCGGGCCCGGATTCCACCCTGCTTCACCACGTAACCGGAATGCTTCGCCCCGGCGATATTCTGGTGGTGGATCGTATGGGCGACGACCGCTATGCGTGCTGGGGCGGCGGTGTGACCATCGCTGCGAAGGCCTCGGGTGCGGTCGCTGGCATCGTGGATGGCCCGTGCACGGACCTGACGGAAATCGAGGATTCCGATTTTCCGATGTGGGCGAGGGGTATCTCGCCCATCACCACCCGGCTCTATGATCTGGGAGGCGGCATCAATATTCCGGTCTCCTGCGGCGGTGTCGTTGTCAATCCCGGTGATGCCATTCTGGCCGATGAGAGCGGAGTTCTGGTCCTGCCGCGTGACGAGGTGAATGCGGTCGCCTCCCGTGCGCTCGACATACAGGACAAGGGCAAGGTGCGCGAGGCTTCGGTGAAAACCGGTCTCAAGCTCGGTGACGTGTCCGGTGCCACCAAGAAAATTCTCGCCCATGCGGGAAGCTGATCCGATGCGGGCCGGTTGCGACCGGCCCCGATCATTTGTGGGGTGGGATATTACTATTTGCTTATTTTCACCCCGCAAGTGGCTTAGAAGGAAAGCACGAATCTGATTGCCCGGAGCGCAATAAGGGACTTCAAGAAACGCAAGCGCGCGGGTGATTGAAATGGGAAGGGACATGCCCGTCCATGAATATCCGTTTTCTGGAAACGGTGATCTGGTTGTCGGAACTGCGTAATTTCCGGGCGACGGCGGCTCGCCTCAACATGACGCCTGCGGCAATATCCAATCGTATCGGCGCTATGGAGCAGGAACTGGGTTTCCGGCTCTTCGATCGCGATGCCCGCGACGTCAATCTGACGGCGGAAGGGGAAGCTTTTGTCGAGGGTGCGCGTGATGTCGTGCGCCGTTACCATGATCTGGTGGAAAGCCTGAGCCCGCACAATGGGCTCGAAGGAACGTTGAAGATCGGCATTGTTCCAAGCCTCGCCATGACAATATTGCCGGGTATTCTCGATATTGTTCGGCAACGATACCCGAAGATCCGCATCTCGATCACGACCTCCTCATCAAAGGGGATCGTGCAGAAGCTGGAGCAGCGGGAGCTCGATATTGTTTTTGCCATAAGACCCGAGCCGACGTCCAATCTGCGCATCGTTGACATATGTACTTTCGGCATGTTCTGGATATCGCGTAGCAATCAGTTTCCGGGCGGGACGGAAGACATGCTGTCCCGCGATGACCTGCTCGGCTGCAATCTCATTTCCTACGAGAGCGGTTCCTATAATTATCAGCAGATCATCAATTATTTCTCGGAAGAACGGCTGAAGGACGCGACCGTTCACTATTCCAACTCGCTCACCACGACGATCAACATGATTTCGGCAGGGGTAGGGATTTCGGTCATTCCCCCGGTAGTGATCCAGAAAGAGCTTCGAACTGGCGAGCTGCAAGTGTTGAATACGAATGCCGCTTTCCCGGCGACGAGCTATAGCGCTATCTATCTGGAGAGCGCGGCAACGCGCCTGATCACGCTTGTGGCCAATATCGCCCGTGAAGCCGGGCGCAATTTCAGCGGCAATTTCAGCGATAGTCTGGCTTATCAGGATTAAGGCGGTTTCCCTTATGCCGGTTTCAGGTCCTGGACGGGCATATCCTCGCAGTAAATGCTGATGATCTCTTCGGCGACCAGGCGCTGCAATTCCCACAGATTGCGGTCGCGGATACCTTTTTCTTCCAGATGCTTGACGGTGAGATAGAGATATTCGGCGCAGGAACCCATATGCCCGCAGGCGCGCGCGAGCAATCGGGCCACCGACGTCAGAGGCAATTTATCCGAAAGCCTGTCTCCGCGCGGCCCAGCCCAGAAAACGAGCGCACGCACAGGCCCATCCTCGGTGTCGACTGACACCCAGCGAATGGAATAGGCATCCTCAATCGAACTGATTTCGCGCCGGATCATTCTGCGCAATTGTCCGAGGCGGTCCTCGTCGGACAGCCGGAAAACAATTCCTTTGCAGCTGCCGCCCGGTCGAAGCGCCAGCATGAGGCCGGGCTGTGCCATTGTTGCGCGCCAGCGTGTCAGCCGAAGGCAGAATGACCGGTGCCAGCCGCTCGCCGTTCCGGCGCGCGAGTCCACCGCATCGAAATCCGGTTTCCAGATCAGGGAACCATAGGCAAAAACCCAGAGTGGGCCGTCTGCGGCTTCGTGAAAGAGCTGATCGGCCAGTTCATCGACCTCATTATCGGTGATCGGCGCACGGATCGGGGCCGCGATCGACCTCGAGCCGAAGGCTCAGCGAAACGAGCTCCTCAGTTAAAGCCATCCGGGATATATCGGCAGAAGGTACGGCGTGCTCTGGCTGATCGTAATTCTTGGTCATTCTTTCACGGCAAAGCATGTTCATTGATGCGTCGCCTCAGATACTCGCATTTTTGCGCATATCATCAAGCTGCCGCAATGATGAAAACAACGATTCCCGGTCGCGCAGGTGTTCTTCATAGAGAGACGCGAAAATAGAATTCGTCGTTACATGCGGCTCAGGCGCGGACTGCGCTCGTCGCAAGCTGTTGTTAGCCTTGCGCTTGGCATCTTCGACTTTGGCCTGCAATTCTTGAAGCCTGCCGGAATTGCCAAACGCACGAACACCGGCTTCCGGTGCGCCCGAGGCGACTGTATTCGATGTCGAGTGGATCATGGTCTGCATCTCCAATGGCAAGATATAGAGCTGATCGTGGCGTCTGTTTATGATATAATGATGTTATAAAATGTACTAAATTACATTCTTGTGATGTTGTGTTTCGGGCATTGTTTTTAAGAATAATTCTATTTCTTGCTGATCAAATTTTTAGCACTATCGGGCCGTTGGAAACGAGGCATTCAATGCCAAAACATCCAGTGAATGCGGAAAATAAGCGTGGCGGCGCTGCGCCGGAATTGATCCCGGACACGCTAAAAACGGCTTCAGTCTAGCGGATGGCTTCCTGTAACACTTCTGTGATGTGGCTTTGGGCCAGGATATCAATCAGCGTCGTGGTTCATAAACGGGAGCATGTCGACCGTATCGATTGTCGTCGGCTCGACCGGCTTGCCGTCTGGCTTGGCGAAAATCATCACCGCAAGGCAATAGATCAGAAATACCCCAACACCAAGGGCAATCAGGCAAACCAATATGAGTGACCAATCAAACATGGCCAGCACCTTGGCGTAGTTTGAATGTCAACTCAACCGTCTGGAATCTGTTATACAGTGACCTATTGCCCACTGAAATCAGTGGGGTAGTCTCCAAAGCAGATACAAGCCCACGATCATTGGCACAATAACGCCGAACCAGAGCCATATCTGGTCCATCAGTAACAATCGCGTCATTTCTTATGAATCTCGATCCAGGTAATGCCGAAGACGACAGCGCTGACGGCCAGGATCGCTGTTATCTCAATCCAAAAAATCAACTGCATGGCGATGTCCTCCTACATGGTTAACAAACAACTAATGAAAAGGTTCATTTATACGGGGTGCGTTCATTGACATAGTGACGTCATGATGTCATGATATTTGAATGAAGACTGCAGAAGATCACGCCCCTCTATACGCCAAGGTAGAGACATCGCTGGCTGACGATATCTCAGCGGGCGTCTTGCCTCCGGGCAGTCAGCTTCCGCCTGAAGAGCGTCTGATCGAACGTTTCGGTTTCAGCCGGACAACTATTCGCAAGGCCGTCGAGAATCTGGTGGCGCGCGGCCTCGTTGAAATCCGTCGCGGCAAAGGCACGTTCGTCGCTCAGCCCAAGGTCACTCAGGAATTGACGCAGCTGACCGGATTCGTCGAAGACATGCAGGCTCTTGGCCGGGCCGCCACGGCGCAATTGCTCGACAAGGAGATTGTACCCGCCGACGCAGATGTGGCCCGGCAGCTTGCTTTGCCCTCCGGAGCTCTGGTCATGCGGATCCGACGTGTCCGGCTTGCTGACGGCGTCGCCATGTCTTTGGATGAAACATATCTGCCGCGTGAAATCGGTGAGAAGGTTGTCACGCACGACCTGAATGTCGAGCCGATCTTCACGCTGCTTGAAGACAAATATGATTTCCCCCTTATCGAAGCGGAGTATCGGCTGGAAGCTGTAAACGCTGCGCCGGACGTTGCGGCGGCTCTTGCGGTCGAGGCTGGCAGCGCGGTGTTTCTGATCGAGCGTACATCCTTCACTGAAGGGCACCGGGCGATAGACTACGAAAAACTCCACTATCGCGGCGACCTCATCAGCTTCGTTACTCGCTTGGCCCGGCGACCACGCGATCACAAGTAGCTGAGAGTCAGAAATGATAGCTTTATGGTTGTTCGTAGCCGCTTTCGGCGCAAGCGCACTTGGCGGTGTGCTGGGCATGGCAAGCGGCATCTTTATCGTGCCGGCGCTCACGCTCTTCTTTGGCGTGGACATTCATGTCGCTATCGGTGCGAGCATCGTTTCGGTCATTGCATGCTCCTGCGGCAGCGCGGCTCCGCTGCTGAAGAGGCGACTGACCAATATCCGGCTTGCAATCGTTCTTGAGACGGCAACCACCCTCGGAGCGCTGACTGGTGTTTTCCTTATCGGGATCGTTTCGACTTCGTTCCTCTATGGCTTGTTTGCGGCCATTCTGGTGCTTTCCGCCAAGCAGATGCTTGTGCGGCGACGCGAGGAACTTGACTCCAGCGCTTCCGGAGCGATGAGCTTGGCCACCAGCCTGCGGCTGCATTCCAGCTTTCCAGATCCGGCATCGGGGCAGGAGGTGCATTACAAGGTCGGTCACGTTCCGCTTGGCATGGCGCTGATGTATGGGGCGGGGCTGGTCTCCGCACTTCTGGGCATTGGCTCCGGCGTTCTCAAAATTCCGGCGATGGATACCGCCCTGAAGCTGCCCATCAAAGTTTCGTCCGCCACTTCCAATTTCATGATCGGGGTCACAGCTGCCGCGAGCGCCAGCGCTTATTTTGTTCGCGGCGATATCGATATCGGGATCACCGGCCCGATTGCTCTGGGCTCGGTTATCGGCGCGCTGGTCGGCGCCCGTCTGCTGATGAGCCTTCCCGCAGATAAGCTGCGTGCTTTCTTCGTAGCGGTTCTCCTCGTCCTTGCGGTTCAGATGTTTCTGAACGCCTTCGGTATTGAAATCATTGGGGGCTCGCAATGAAACCTGTCGAAAATCCCGGACGCCGGGACAAGGCCGTCGCGGCACTTCTCTGGTACGGCACGTGGCTCGCCTCAGCGCTGACCGCAGCCGGTGTTGCTATAACGACCGTTGAACCATTACAAGCAACGCTCTCGCTTTCCATCAACGGCCACGACATCATGAACGCCGGTATTGCGGTATTCATCCTCCTACCGATCACCAGGGTCGTGCTGGTGATGTATCTTTTTCTGCGTGAGCGCGATTATGTCTATGCTGCCATTGCGGCGATGGTCCTAACGATCATCCTGCTCGGAATCGTCTTCGGCTAGAGCATGTCTCCCGAAAGTGGGAACCGGTTTTGGGGTTAAGACATGCGGAAAACAAAGAGATAAAGCGGTTCCAACGACTCCGTTTTAACCGGAACCGCTCTAGGCTTGCATTGCCGCGTAGCACTCGTTGTGATGCGGTTTCCCGAAATCTATGTGCAAAAAGACTTCATAGCTGAAGGTCATTATTACAATTCTTTGGATCGGCTGGAGTAATCGCACCAATGACACTGGCAAGCTGCATGTCCTGTTCACCCGCCTCCATGGTGCGCCTGAGCACTTCGGACACGGTGGCAGCAGCGCCGCGCACTGCCTCGATCAGAGTATTGCCTCGCGTAAGTTTAGCGGTCAGAAGGCCCGTGAAAAGGTCGCCGGTCCCGACCGGTACGATTGGCAGGCACGGTGAGGGCAGTCGCGTGAAAGACGTGCGGTCGACGACGATATTTTCCAGATAACCCTCAGGTGTGTCGGCCAGATTGCAGCCTGTCACGACCAGTCTGGCATCGCGCAATGTCTGCACATGAGCCGCGGCGGCTTGAAGTGCGGGCCAGGAATCCGTTTCGGTCTGTGCAATGAGACCAAGCTCGAACTGATTGGGTGTCAGCAAATCGGCCAGCGGGACAAGCCTTTCAACGATACATTTCACCACCTGATCGGTAACGAAAATGCCGAGATTCATGTCGCCCATTACCGGGTCGCAAATGTATTTTATGTCCGGATTGATCTGGCGCGCGCGTTCGACGAACGCGGCGATCACATCTCCGTTTACCTGGGAGCCGAGATAGCCGGAAACGATATAGCGGCTTGTTTCAATCAGTCCGCGTTCTTCAACGCCGCGCAGGAGATCGCCGACCAGCTCGGATTCGAGAACACGCCCGCGCATGGTTTCGAAATGCGGATTGTTGGACAGGAGGGTGGTAGGAACTGCCGCAACATTCAATCCATGGGCCTGCATGGGCAGAACCGCAGCGCTGTTACCGACATGCCCGTGCACGACCTGGCTCTGGATAGAGATGATGGAGGTGATCATTCCCGTATCGTCAGCAATCATTTCGCAGCTCCTTCGCTCGCGCTCAATTCGGTTCGTTCACGACGCGGCAGACGACCGTTGAGAACGATATACGTAATCAGCCCGTCCCCAGAAAGCCCCTTCCGGCCTCGCGTGGTTAAGCCAAATCGTTTGGCGTGTCCCGAGGCACGACCCAAGTCGCCTATACGCAGCTGGATGCGGATGACTTCATCGAATGCCGGGTGAGAACGGTAGTTTTGTGGCTCCACACTCAGACCTCTTCCAGAACTTGCCACAGCGGTATGTGCCCGAGAACCTGTTCCAAAAGTCGCCATCTGTGGCTGAAAATGGCAATTTCCTGCGCTCTGGTACTCGAAAATCAGCATTTCCGCACACGCATGCCGCTTTTTGATTCAGGCTCTCAACGAGGCAGGTGACCGGTTCGAAACGACAGCCGTAAACATCCGGCCTGCCAATTATTTGAAATCCGGCCCTCCGCATGCAGCCTGGATCAATATTTCATGAATGTACGGTTACAGAGAACCGCTCATCGCTGAAAGGAATAAATATCATGGTGGAGAAGGTTATTTTTTATCATGCGGGTTGCGCGGTGTGCGCCGATGCAGAGAACCGGTTTGTCAATGCCCTTGATCCCAGCCGCTATACCGTCGAATCCGTTCACCTTGGCAATGCCAAGCACAGGATTGCAGAAGCTCGGGACGCTGGTATAAAGTCCGTACCCGCATTGATTATCGATGGTTCTGTTTACCACATTAATTATGGTGCAGATCTGTCGGTTCTAGGCTGATAGCAAGTACTTAAAGGGGAGTACTGGCGTGCTTAGGACAGCGGTCGCTATTCGTCATGTTCATTTTGAAGATTTGGGAACTTTCGAGGCTGTTCTGACAGCTGCTGGGTATCGCATTCACTACTATGATCTTGGGATGAATGAACTGTGGACTATCGATCCTGCTGTTCCAGATCTCCTGGTCATTCTGGGAGGTCCTGTTGGTGCCAACGAGACGGAGGCCTATCCCTTCCTCGAAGAAGAACGACAGCTTCTTGAGAGCCGTCTGGCCGCCGGACGCCCAACGCTTGGTATCTGTCTCGGCGCTCAACAGATCGCAAAAGCGCTTGGCGCCAAAGTTATGCCGATGGGGCATAAGGAAATTGGCTTTTCTCCACTTTCTCTCACGGATGAAGGGCGGGTTGGGCCGCTTCGACATCTGGAAGGCGTCCCCGTGCTTCATTGGCATGGGGACGCTTTCGAAATTCCGTCAGATGCGTCGAGCCTTGCCTCAACACCTCTTTGTGCGACGCAGGGTTTTGCTGTCGGGCACAACATTCTCGGGCTTCAGTTTCACCCTGAAGTGGAGGCTTGTGCGGGAATTGAGCGCTGGCTGATCGGTCATGCCGCCGAATTGTCGCAAGCACACATCGATCCCGTTCGCCTTCGTTCGGAGGCCGCGCGCTATGGAAGTATTTTGCGAGAGGCCGCTCGAAAGATGTTCGCCGAATGGCTGCAGGGGACAACGCGGTAGTTTCCAAACAGGAATGGCCTGAAGCGATTGCAACAGGACAGCATGTGAGGTGAGGTCCAGAATTGTCGGTAAACCATTCACCGGTCAGGTTTCGAGTGGACAAGAAGATTCACTGCGCGCGCGAGTTCATTGTCATTCAGGCTGGCGAAGCCAAGCCGGAAAGCTTCGACAGGATTTGCAGTCTCCAGATCGAATTGGATGCCGGGTATCACCGAGAGGCCGAGCCTGGCGGCATTGTGCGCCCACGTCTCCGCGCTTAAACCTTCTTTCAACTTGAGCCAGATTGCGAGGCCTCCGGCTGGGAGGTTGAAATGAGTATCGTCTGGCAATCGTTCTCTGAGAAGCTCGGCCATATGATCTCGACGCGCGTGATAGATGCGCCGCGCCTTGCGCGCGTGGCGCCTGATTGTGCCGTCCGTAATCAGCTCGGCCAGAGCGTGTTCGAGTGGCAAATCACCTTGCCGGACGAGGGCCTCCCGCCGGACTGCCATTTTAAGTAGTATCTGTGCTGGAGCGACGGCGTAGCCGAGACGAATGCCCGGAGCCAACAATTTGGACAATGACCCGATATAGATGATTTGCAGGTTCTCATCAGCCCGTGCCGCGAGGGGCAAAATGGGGCGACCATCGAACCGATATTCGTTATCATAGTCATCTTCGATGACGACAAGACCAAAACGTCGAGCGATATCCAGTAGCCGCAACCGCCGACCGGCTCCCATAGTGGTCGTGGTCGGATATTGATGATGCGGAGTAACATAGACTGCACGCAGGCGTCCATCTCTGCGAGCCAACTCCTCCAGCGCATCAACGTCTATCCCGCCATCATCAACAGAAACACCAACCACATGCGCTCCGGTGGCCCGAAAGGCCGCCCAGGCAAGGGGATATCCCGGCCTTTCCACGGCAATGACCGAACCCGGCTCGGTCACAGCAGACGCTGCCAGAAACAGTGCCATCTGACTGCCGCTCGTTATCAGGATTTCGGACGCGGCTGCCGCCAGGCCGCGTTCGTCGCTGAGATAGGCAGAAAGTGCATCTCGCAAAGTTCCAATGCCGCGAGGATCACCATAGACGCTTCCGGAAGCGAAAGCGACACTGGTGAGAGCCCGGCGAAATGCTTGTGCGAAGGCTGTCGTGGGGACAAGGCGGACGTCGGGGGAGCCGTCCGACAAGCGAAGCGTTAGGCGCTCTTCTGAATGTATTAGCTTGGTGGCAACATCATTAGCGCGCTTGGTTTTGTCACGTTTTACCGTGTCAGGAAGATCTGCCGCAACGTAAGTTCCTCGGGCAGGTTTGGTCGTCAGCCACCCTTGCATTGCCAGTTCATGATAAGCCGCATCGATAGTATTGCGGTTAAGCTTCAAGCTTTTTGAAAAAGCTCGCGTTCCGGGCAGCGGATCGCCTGGTTTAAGCCGGCCCCGTTCGATTTCTTCGATGATTGTACGTGCAAGGGCAAGGAATATGGGCTCACGTTCCTTTGGTCGTACCTCAATCGCGAGTGTCGTACCCTTCCCCATGTAATATTGGTTCTTTCCTCGTTCATTAAAACTCTGTCGGCCAACAGCAGTCGCCCAGCATAGCCAACCATTCACGTTTTAACCCGTCCGCGTATAATGGTCGATTGTGATGGATCGTACACTAGCTTGTTGGAGGCCGGACCTGGAATCGAACCAGGCTAAGCAGATTTGCAATCCGCTGCGTTACCACTCCGCCATCCAGCCTCAATCTCGTTCGGCCAATTCCTATCAAAATATCCGGCTCTCGAAACCGGCCGGTTGCCTAAATTGGAGCAGGCCGGTTATTCGTTGCGCGGTCATTACCGGTTACAGGCGATATGAACATCAAGGTGGCAAAATGGATCGGCAGCTGGCCCTGACAGCTGCGCTGCTCACGGTTTAAGACTAATCCAATACGAACCTTCAAAGGGAACAGCCGCGAAACGCCTGTTAATCTCCACTAGCGTCGCTTCAGGGCTGATATCGGCAAATAGTTCCGGGCGCAACCAGACCGCAAAGGTCTCCGCCGCCAAAATATTCAAGGGAACAGCATTGAAAAAGTTCCACAATCCGTGCACGCGCTTATCGTGCACGGCCTTCAAACCGGCACGGAACGGATTTTTCAAGGCACTTGAAAGTGTGTCGCGCGCTTCCTGCTCGCTGACGCCCGGGCCAATCGAAAAGCCGCTATACTTACCACCGGGAGACGAGGTGGCGATGTAAACCTGCGGGTCGGCAGCGACGATATATTCGCTGCTGATTATGGCTCCTTGTGGCGGCCCGTCCGCAGCGATATTTCGGCTACCGGTCAGTGTGATGAACTCGCCCATGCTGCTTCGCCCGTAGGCGTAGCAGCATTGGTCGGCATTGGGAAAGGCTTCAAGCAGAACAGTCGGCCCGGCATCGTTCTTGCCCACTCGATCACGAATTCGGGCAATGCGCTCATCATAGAAATCGGCAAAAGCGTTGGCTTGCTCCTCACGGTTGAGTACCTTGCCCAGCAGACGCATGTTCTGCGATGTGTTTTGGAGTGCATGGTTGCCGAAATCGACCACGATCACTGGTATGCCCATTTTCTCGAGATAGGCGATTGCCTGCACACCTTCATCGCTGCGCATCTGCCAATCCGAAAGAATGGCCAGATCGGCTTTGATGGAAACAATCTTCTCGACCGAAACTGTCATGCCGTCGCCAATGATCGGCAGCGCGTCAATTTCCGGGAAACGCTCTTTGAAACCGGCGTAGATTTCCGGGTTGTCGCCCTTGAGGTCGTCGGCCCAACCGGCCAGCAGGCTGACGGGATCGGGATGAATAAGTGACAATGCAATCAAATTGAAGCCGCTGCCAAGCAGCACGGACTTTGGTTGGGAGGTAATGGTAACGTCCCGGTCAAGCGCATCCTTGACATGAATGGGATAGGTCACATCTGCAGCAGCGCTTCTACCAAGGGCCAGCCAGATTACTGTCAGACAGATAACAAGACGGATCATCTCATTACTTTCTAGAGGGGTTCCAATTAATGCGGTGTCGCTGGAACCGCTCCAAGTATTTGTTTCGTCGCATTATCCTTCGCAAAACCGCTTCGCACTTTTGCGGGAAATGCTCTAAATTCAGATAGCGCTCAGGCCTCGGGCCTGAGAGCTTTATTCTGTGTATTGGCGTCTACCATGAATATTTCAGGCTGCCGACAACCGTCCGTCCCTGATCGCGATAACAGAAACCCGCGGAGCAGACCGGCTTGCGCGTATCGAAGAGGTTGGTAGCGTTGACCTGCAGCTTTACGCCTTCATAGTCCTTCTTGATGGCGCCAAAATCGAAATCAATCGCTGCATCGACGAAAGCGCGTGAACTGTTTTTCATGGTGTTTTCGTCATTGCCATAGCTTGAACCGACAAAGCGCACGCCTGCGCCGACACCCAAACCGTAGAGAAAACTGTTTTCAGGCAATTTATAGTGCGCCCAGGCCGATGCCATGTGGGTCGGTACGGACGAGATTTCATTGCCCGCGGTGCCGTCCGGCCCGTCCTTGATACTGGTCTGCATGTAACTATAGGACGCAATGAGGGAGAGGCCATTGTCGAGACTGGTACTGGCTTCCAGCTCCAGGCCGCGTGAGCGCAGTTTACCGCGCTGCACCTGAATGTTGGCCGGGCCTGTATCGAGTTCAACCACTTCGTAATAGAGGCCGTTGTCCTGATTGATGTTGAACAGGGCTGCCGTCAACAAGGTATTGCTGTTGGGCAGTTGATACTTGATTCCGATTTCCTGCTGGTCACTTTCCGTTGGCTCGAACGGATTGCCTGTTGCCTGGTTTACACCGGCATTGGGCGAAAAAGCGGTCGAGTAGCTGGCATATGGCGTAATGCCCCAAGGCGTCTCGTAGGTCACGCCGGCGCGCCATGTGAAGGCCTTGTCACTCTGATCGAAATCGGTGGATGTGCTGGTTGTCAGATCGGTGTTCTTCGTGTCGGTACTGACCCAGTCCTGGCGACCGCCAAGGGTAATGGTCCAGGCATCATAACGGATCTGATCCTGCAGATAGATGCCCGCCATGAGCTGGTCTTGAACGTCTTTTTTCTGGAAATCTATTGGCGCTACAGGGCGCCCCCTGGACGGATGTCTGGTATCCAGCGGCGGCGTGTAGCCATAACCGTTCAATCCCTTCCATTGCAGCTTCGTCAGGTCGACACCGGCCAGGAATTTGTGCTCAAAATTGCCGGTATCGAAATTTGCTTCCAGTTGATTATCGATGGTGAAGCTGGTCAGGCGCTCTTCAAAAGTGCCTGCGCTGCTGTCGAGAAGTAACGGATCGTCTTTATTGGCCTGATAGGCAAAGGCCCAGTCGGCTCCAATTTTGGTCGATGCAAGGCGAGCATTCTGGCGGAACACGAATGTGTCGTTGAGACGGGTTTCAAATTCATAGCCGATACGTCCCTGAGTTTGTACGGAGTCGTTGAAAGCGGTATTGCCCGCAAAAAAATCGGATACCTTGCCCGTAACGGCATCATAATAATACGCGGCCGTACCGCCGGTTTTAGTGCGGGAGAACTCGCTGAGGATCGTCAGACGCGTGTCTTCGTCCGGCTTCCATGTAAAGGCCGGTGCAATGTAAAAGCGATCATCGGGAATCGAGGGCTGTTCGGTATCGGCGTCGCGCCAAAGGCCTGTCAGGCGGTAATAAAGCGGGTCGCCTTCCTTGACTGGGCCGGAGAGGTCGAACTGGGTCTGATAGCGATTATTGGTGCCATACTGGACCTGTACCTCATGAAGAGGAGTTTCGGTTGGACGCTTACTGATCAGATTGAACAGGCCACCGGCACCGGAAGCGCCGTATAGGGCAGACGATGGGCCGCGCAAAATGGAAATGCCTTCCAGGCCATAAGGTTCAGTCTTGAATAGCGCCGAGCTTGCTCCGGGCTGACGGAGATTGTCGCGAAACACACCGGTATACGTGACGTCGAATCCACGCACGGTGAACGAGTCGAACCGCGGATCGAAGCCATAGCCACCAACGCGTGCACCCGGCGTATAGGCAACGGCGTCGAGCAAGGTCTGCGGATTGCGATCTTCAAGCTGCTGTTGGGTAACGGAGGAAATAGATTGCGGGGTTTGCACAAATGGGGTGTCGATCTTAGCACCAGTTGCACTGCTGCGTGCTACATAGCCGTCTGCATTAATCACGCCACCGCTACCGCCGTTGATGACGATCTTGTTGAGAATGATTGTACCATTCTCCGTGGGAGCGGAAGCGGGCTGATCCTGTGCCATTGCTGCCGTAGCGGCAAGAGCAATTAAGGATGTACTAGCCAGAATTGTACGACGGAGAGGCATGCAATCGGAGCGCATAGGAATATTCCCAACATGATTTGATAATCATGAGTATTATATTCATGTATTAATATGGGCAAGAAATTACATGATAAAAACGGTCATGTTTTTTTGTTTGTAGTTATCCTGCAACACGTCCTCCCTCCGAAGCGGCAAGATGCCGATCACTGAAAGATTAGAGGTATGCCTCAGCCTAGCCGTCCGGTCGAAGTCCCGGGACCTGATTGCCGTTAGCAATCCGGTGATCTCTATCATGCTAAGCGGATTCGCTGATTTCTGGCCTGCCGAAGGCGAAAATACGTTGGCTATGGACGTCAGGCGGAAATAGAATAAACAGGGACTGGCGGCTCATGAGGGGCCTTAATCCCGATCTGCTATGCGTTATTTTGATCCGTGATACCATCTTCGATAGTGAGTTATCAGAAATGTCTGAATTCGTACCTGTAATCGCGTTGCACGGCGGCGCTGGAACTATTCTCAAGTCAAATATGACGCCGGAGAAAGAAGCGGCCTATCATGCCGGTTTGCGTGAATGCCTGCAGGCTGGACTGGACATCTTACGTAAGGGTGGAAAAGCTATCGACGCTGTGACGGCATCCGTGATCGCTCTCGAAGAAAACACGCTCTTCAACGCGGGTCGTGGAGCCGTTTTCACGACGGATGAAACGCATGAAATGGATGCCGCCATCATGGATGGCGCAACTCGGGCATGCGGCGCAATTTCTGGAATTTGCGGACCACGCAATCCTGTGCTGGCGGCACGTGCGGTTATGGAGCAGACCGAGCACGTATTTCTCGCGGGCGAAGGGGCAAAGCGGTTTTGCGAAACTGCCGGTCTGGAAATGATGGCTCCGGAATGGTTCTCGACGGAACAACGCCGCAAGGCATTACATGACGAAATGGCACGTCGCCGCAGCGGCGCTGCGGACGATGGCGATCCTGCCCGCAAGCATGGGACGGTCGGGGCTGTTGCGCTGGATAGTTTCGGTCATCTGGCCGCAGCAACATCGACAGGGGGCATGACCGCCAAGACGCCTGGACGCGTTGGAGACAGCCCGATCATTGGCGCTGGAACCTGGGCGGATGACCACACGGTTGCGCTTTCCGCCACAGGTCACGGAGAGTATTTTATCCGCTGGGCTGTTGGTCACGAAGTCGATGCGCGAATGCGCTGGGCGGGGCAGTCGCTCAACGAAGCGGCAGGTGCTGTTGTCCGCGAACTTGGCGAAATCGGTGGCTCCGGTGGCCTGGTTGCCGTAGACCGCAAAGGCAATATCAGCCTGCCTTTCAACAGTCCGGGCATGTATCGCGCCTGGTGTGGTTTGGACGGAGAGATTCAAACGGGTATATATCGATAACAGGGATGCGATAAAGATCAGAAAACGATGCCGGTTTGAGATGAACGACTGGATCGCGGTGCGATATTCTCTTGAACAACGGCTGATGCCGGGATGCGACTTATGAACCTCTACAACGGACGCATCCGGGAAGATATCTGGTCTGTCTTGCTCCCGTTTTTCGTGTGGATGCTGTTTAATCTTTTGGCGATAGGCAGCCTTGTTTTCTATCAACGAGCTGCCCTATTGTCCGAGCTTCAGGCTGCAAGCTTCACGTTGCATCGTGAAGCTTCGCAGCGCGCCGATCAGCACGATGCCCATTTGACGGCGCTTTCGACGATTGCTCAATCAAAGGCGCGAACTGCCGATATTTCTCAGAATGATGTTTTCCTTGAAGTAGCGGCAACGATTACTCACTTCTATCCGCGCATAGACGAGATCCAACTTGTACCGATGGAACCGGTCGTTCCAGTGACTGGTACCAGAAAGCTGGAACCGGAACTGGCCGATGCCATACGGGCGGCGGCCCGCTCATCCCGTGGTGTTCCTGAACTGCTGGCTCCGGCAAAGCGGCCTGGACATTATTTGATCGTAAAGCGCAGCCCGAATACGAATAATCCGCACGACGGTCTGATGCTGGCGATCAATGCCGACAACCTGATTACTTCTGACGACGCATTCTGGAACCGTGCAGGCGTCGCGCGACGCATCCTCATGCCTGACGGGACGGTTTTGTTCAGTAGTTCTGTCTCATTCGGCGAAGCGCGTTTTTCCAAGAAACTGGGGAGTGCTACACAGCCGCTTCTTTTCCAGACTGCTCTCGACATGAGATGGACCGATCTGCTGCCTTTCGACCAGTTGATCCCCATTCTCGTTCTCACGAATCTGCTGTTCTTCGGTGGGCTGGTCATCGTTCGCCAGACACGACGCACACGCCATGCGGAACGCCGTGCAGAACTGAGTAGCCTCGAGGCTCGGTTGGCCCATGCCTCGCGCGTCAACACGATGGGCGAGATGGCAAGCGGCATGGCGCATGAATTGACACAGCCCCTGACAGCACTTCTCGCTAGTGCGCAGGCAGGACGCCGCTTGTTGAACCGCAACAATATGGACGCTCTCGCTGGCGCGCTGGACGATATGGTGGATCAGGCGCGCCGTGCATCGGCCATTCTGGACCGGCTGCGCAACTGGTCTCGCCCGCAGCGCCGACAGACGACACCTGCCGATCTGCGCCTGTCGCTTCAAAACGTGCAGACTTTGCTGGCCACGGAAGCTGCCCGGCGCCGCGTCAAAGTTGAGCTTGAAATGCCTGAAGCACTTTTGATGGCTGCTGTCGATCCCGTGGAAATGGAGCAGGTAATGTTCAATCTTCTCCGCAATGCGATTGAATCCTTTCGCGATGGCGATCAGGACCGAAGGGTGAAGGCATCGCTGAAAGCTGATGGGTTGGTAGCTATTCTGGAAGTTGCCGATAATGGTCCCGGTGTTGCACCGGAACTCTTGCCGCGCCTCTTCACCCCGTTTACCACAAGCCGTCCGGAGGGAACTGGCCTCGGTCTGGCGCTCAGCCAGCGGCTGGTCGAACGTTTTGGCGGTGAGATTTCCTATATTCCACAGGAGCGCGGCGCGCTGTTTCGCGTTGTGCTCCCAATTGCTGAAGACGCGGGAAGTTAAGAGGATGGTTCAGCCGGTCTATCTCGTCGACGACGATGAAGCAGTACGAAAGTCGCTCAGCCTGCTCTTGTCGACCATAGACATCGAGGTCAGGAGTTTTGCCGACCCTTCTGCTTTTCTGGCGCAGCTGCCACGACTGAAGCCTGGATGTATGATCTTCGATATTCGCATGCCCGTGATGACAGGGCTGAAACTTCAGGAGCTGTTGGCCGCACAGGAAATTGGCTGGCCGGTGATCATCATCTCGGGCCACGGCGATATTGAAGCCTGCCGTCGTGCCTTTCGAAATGGCGCGGTGGACTATCTTTCCAAGCCTGTCGATGAGCAGGATTTGATCGACGCAATCCAGAAGGCGCAGCAACTGCTTGAACGTAGATTGGGAAGCGAGGCGCTGCGAGCCGAAACGCTGGCACTGCTGGACACGCTGACAGCGCGTGAACGTGAGGTGCTCGACCGTATCGCACAAGGGTTCACCACCCGGCAAATTGCTGATGGTCTTGAATTGTCGCCACGCACGATAGACAGCCACCGTGCGGCCATAGGGGCGAAACTGGGCACGACTTCACAAGCGGAAATGACGCGTTTGTGGCTGGAGGGACAGTCGAATCCGTAGAACTACCGATAAGTTTGTAAAAGCTACGGATTCCGTTGCTCTCTGGCGGACATTAATTGTTCCTCATCACAACCGAGGAACGACGATGATCCGTAAACTTGCAATTATTGCCTTGTCGATGGCTCCGGCTACCGCTTTCGCTCAAACGCTTCCAACCACACCTTATCTGCCGCTTGATCTGGCCACCAAGGCAGCGCAGGCTGCGTTGGATGCCTGTGTTGCCAAGGGCAATAATGTGAGCGTCGCAGTCGTAGCCCGCGATGGCTCGACCAAAGTTCTGCTCAAGGCGGACCTTTCCGGTCCGCATACCGGCAATAGCGCGGAAGGAAAAGCATTTACGTCAGCTGCATTGGGTCGCGATTCCGGTGAACTTGCAGAGTTTATCGCGTCGAAGCCAGCCAATAACGGTATGCGGGACATGGATTCTCGCTTCGTTATTCAGGCGGGCGGACTGCCGATCAAGATCGGTGACGCACTGGTCGGTGGAATTGGTGTCGGCGGCGCACCATCGGGCGCAACCGATGCAGAATGTGCACTTGCTGGTCTGCAGGCCATCGCAGCCAAATAATAAAGAACGGTCGGGGCTGGCCATAGTTCAACCCCGACCATTTTCATGCTGGACAGCGATTTCCGGATTGAACAGGAATTCGTCAGTTCTTGGAGAATATCGTCGCATTCTGTGACGTGGTAACTATCATATTATAATCATTGACGATCTACTGAAGATCAGACGCAGCCCACCTTTGCGTGCGCGTTGCGAACGTGCCAGTTGGCTTCTTGCCTTCAGCCTTTTCAATTGCATCAAGCTTCACCAAGTCAATCTTGCCCTTTTCTTCGCCGAGTAGTTCATCGACGCGCTGGCGTTCCCTGCCGGTCAGGCCTTTCTCCATATCGATCAGCGGTTTACCCTCAATTGGATGGTGTGGGAAAAATCTGGCACTGTAACATGCAACTTCTCCGGCCATGAACGTCGTCAGGCTGGTACCCAGGCGATTCAAGGACTACGTATAGGGCTGAATCGCAACCAACTAATTTCCAAGGGAGAAACATGCACAGAACCGGCGTCGTTGGAACCATTCTGATACTGCTAGCAGTGTTCCCGGCTGCAGCTAACGACGCGCAATTGGTTGCCGATATGGCTTTCAAGTGCTGGAAGTTGCCCGAGGACATGGACTATCAGCGGGCGTCGGCAACGTTCGAGGTTACATACAATGCCGAGGGCGAGTTGGAGCGCATCGTAACAGTCGAGTATCAGCCAGTTCGGCGGGCTGGTCGAGAATTTGCAATCAGTGCTCAACAGGCATTGAATGAATGTGCGGACAAGACAGTCGTTAAGTCTCGAACAATCCGGGTGGTAATGCGATATACGGCACCCGCATCAGATGGACCGTTGATCATGAAGAAGCCGCTCCGCTAATCAAATTCTGTGTTTCTTGCGCCGGGGCCGTAAGCGGAACTTCACTTAGAGCGTTTCTCTATCTGAATGAATTGGATGGCTTTGCAAATCAGTTCGTTTCTGATTCAAACTATCTGCCGATGGAGGTCGGCAGATATGTCGAAGGCCCTTTCTGTTGATCTTCGTACCCGTGTTCTTGCTGCCGTTTCGGCTGGTGCATCGCATCGGGAGGCTGCAGAACGGTTTGGCGTTGGTGTGGCGAGTGTCGGCCGTTGGCGAAACTTGCAACTTGAAAAAG
>NZ_JBHEEO010000023.1:0-63479 GCF_041929965.1 Brucella oryzae
TACCTGGGCGACCGTCGGCTCCTGCGCACAGATCGGCAAGAACGTTCATCTTTCCGGAGGCGTCGGCATTGGCGGGGTTTTGGAACCGATGCAGGCTGGCCCAACCATCATCGAGGACAATTGTTTCATCGGCGCCCGCTCGGAAGTCGTCGAAGGCTGCATCGTGCGTGAAGGCTCGGTCCTCGGCATGGGCGTTTTCATCGGCAAGTCGACCAAGATCGTGGATCGTGCGACCGGCGAAGTCTTCTACGGTGAAGTACCGCCCTATTCGGTCGTCGTTGCCGGCACCATGCCGGGCAAGAATGTGCCCGGCGAAAACTGGGGCCCAAGCCTCTATTGCGCCGTCATCGTCAAGCGCGTCGATGAAAAGACCCGCTCCAAGACCTCCATCAACGAATTGCTGCGCGACTGAGCAACAAGCCAATGGGCAACAAGCCAATGTGCTGAAAACAAAAGGCGACGCTGACAGCGTCGCCTTTTTCATTTGAAACTGGCCGCCCCATCGGATGGCACAATGCCTCTTATCGGGCAATCCGGAGAGACATTGACGCCATCCTCCGGGGAGATTTCTTACCAGCCCTTCGGTTGCCCTGCGTATCCTATGTGTGAGGGGGACGAACGCATAGAACACTTGCAGGACGACCGACAGGCTCAGCTATCGCAACGAATTAGTTCTGGTAGCTGGATGGGGAAGCGTCGCCAAAGCGATGAGCCGAACCATCCTGATAGACAGGTGCGGACTGACGAATTGCAGCCGGAGCCGTGTAATCAATGTTGCTGCGGGTCGAAGCAACCGGAGTTTCACCAGGAAGAATGAAAGCCTTGTCCTGAGCAGCCATTTCAGGAGGCTGGCCAACGAACGGGTTTTCGGCATAAGCAGCACCGGCGCTAAGAGCGACAGCAAGAGCGGCGAGAGCAAACTTCTTCATTTCTTCATTCCTTCTTTTCATAGCGTCCCCGCAATATCGGCACTTCGCGCCGACGAGATCGCGCCTCGAATTTACGGGGGACTTTCGGTTAACTGGGCCTTCGTGGCCCGCCCCTTGGTGTCAGGCACATCTGGGAGGAAATGCACCGACACATGAGGGAATACATGCAATTTCGGTATTTCATTCATGCCCGATCCATTTGGACCGGAAAGACCAAAAGTCCGAACGGACTTTTAGTTCTGGTAAGAGGAAGGCGATGCGTCACCAAAGCGATGAGCCGAACCGTCCTGATAGACAGGAGCCTTGATCGAGGCAGGAGCTGTGTAGTCGACCTTCTGGGAAGCGACCGGGGTGCGGTCGTTTGCATAAAGATCGGCAGGTTCACCGACATGTGGATTTTCTGCAAAAGCGGCACCGGCACTAAGCGCGAGGGCAGCGGCAGCAAGAACAATCTTCTTCATTTTCCTATCTCCTTGGAAAGTGGAGCGGCGTTTTGTTCGTCGTTCCGATGCACCTGAAATGGGTGACAGTGAGCGAAAGTTCCAGTCACGAAATTGTTTTCTTAATCACACATTTGTGCAGCCTAATATTTGGATGGCAGCGATTTCTCTTCTAAAAACACAACAAAAACATATAGTTGATTGATATACCAGCATTCACGCAACTGTTATAAAGGACTTTTTGTTCAAAAAACACAAACAGTCTGTCTCAATATATTGTCCAATTATATTGAACAATGACACTATTCCTGAAAAATAGAGGATAGTTTGCGAACAGTGTGCATCACGGAAATAATCCCTGTTTTGCCGCTGGCATCAATCAATGGGTCAAATCAGCAAGCTCTAAAAAGAAAAGCCGCATCGAAATGCGGCCGACAACAGTTCACGGATTGACTGAAGCAGCGCTCATTCGAACGCTGCCGAGATTTAATTGTTTGCGACAGCGACAGAGCGTCCTGCGATGGAAACCCATTGACCGGAATTGGCTGGCGACTGCATCTTGATATAGCGATATGAAGTCTTCTCGACCGGCAACACCTCGTCGCGCAGATTGTCGAGGATGTAATCGCCATGATCGGTGCGCACCGTCAAGACGACATGCGGCTCGCTGCCCTGCACCATGGTGATGAGAAGCTGCGACGGGCTGATGCCCCGCGCCATCAGTTGCGCCCGCTTCATCAGGACATAGTCTTCGCAATCGCCCTTGCCGTTGACGGGAATGGTCCAGTAATCGCGCTTGCCGTAATTATCCTGATCGGAAACCGGTTTGATACGCCGATTGACGGCACTGCTGACCGATTGCAACAGCTTCATGCGCTGCGGGGTCAGCTTCATGGGCGGCAACACACGGTGTGCACCGCAATCGCGCCGATTGCGATCACAATAATCTTTGTGTCCATAAGGAATGCTTGTAAACCCGCCAGTTTCACTCCATTGCGCGGCCTTGGCCGGTATCGTCGTTGCCCCAAAGAACACCATCATGCCTGCTATCGCAGAAGTGACAAAACGCATGCGCTATTTCCCATTTTAAAAGAGTCCCCGTCGACCGGCCCTTTGCGGGTCTCGTTATCAACTTATTTTTAACTAACGATGACAGGGCACCTCCGGTCAAGGAAATTTCGTTCCCAAATTGAAACCGGGTGAGAAAAACAAGTGAAAGGCGAAAATCGCCTCTCCCGCGCAACCGCCGGAATTTACCCCGACTTCCTCCGAAACCGCTTCGCACTTTTCGGGATGCAGTTGTTTGCCACGCGCATCTTATTCCGAAAACCGCTTCGCACTTTTCGGGATGCAGTTGTTTGCCGCGCGCATCTTATTCCGAAAACCGCTTCGCACTTTTCGGGATGCGCTATAATCTCGCTATCAGACGATTCCTTTCAGAAGTCCCTATCTCATGCGTTTAGCCGTCAATCCCGCCGATAACCTTGCCGCCCTGATCCACTGCCCATCCGTAACGCCCGCCGAGGGCGGTGCGCTGACAGCGCTGGAAGCAATGCTGAAGCCGATGGGATTTTCGGTAGAGCGACCCGTTTTCCACGATGAAGGTACGCCGGATATCGAAAATCTCTATGCGCGCAAGTCGGGCAATGGCCCGCATCTCATGTTCGCAGGCCATACCGATGTCGTGCCGCCCGGCAATGAAGCCGACTGGAAACACCCGCCCTTCTCCGCCGCCATCGAAGACGGTATCATGTATGGCCGCGGCGCGGTGGACATGAAAGGCGGCGTTGCCTGTTTTGTGGCTGCAGTTGCCCGCCATATCGAACAGCACGGCAACATCAAGGGCAGTGTTTCCTTTCTCATCACCGGTGACGAGGAAGGTCCGGCCATCAATGGCACTGTCAAGCTTCTCGATTGGGCAAAAGAGCGCGGCGAAAGCTGGGATGCGTCCATCGTCGGCGAGCCGACCAACCCCAACGCGCTAGGCGACATGATCAAGATCGGACGGCGCGGTTCGCTCTCCGGCACGATCACCGTTCACGGCGTGCAGGGTCATGCAGCCTATCCGCATCTGGCCGAGAACCCGGTGCGCGGCATCACAACACTGGTGGACAGCCTGCTTTATCCGGCTTTCGACGAAGGCACGGCGAATTTCCAGGCCAGCAATCTGGAAGTCACCACCATCGATGTCGGCAATAAGGCCACCAATGTCATTGCCAACAAGGCAACCGCCTCGTTCAATATCCGCTTCAACGACACATGGACAGCCGAAAGCCTGCAGGCGGAAATCATTTCCCGGCTGGAAAAGGCTGCACGCGACAATCGCCTGCGCCCAGGGCGCGAAACGCCGATCAATTATGAACTGACCTGGCGCGAGCATCCGAGCCATGTGTTCCTGACCCGCGACGAAAAGCTGATCGGCACGCTGACGGCCTCCGTCGAGGCGGTGACCGGCAAGCGCCCGGAACTTTCGACATCGGGCGGCACGTCCGATGCCCGCTTCATCAAGGATTATTGTCCGGTGGTCGAGTTCGGTCTCGTCGGACAGACCATGCATATGGTTGACGAGCGCGTGGCCCTTGCCGACCTCGAAGGCCTGACACAGATTTATGAACGTTTCATCGCCGATTTCTTTGGGTAGAGCATAATCCCGAAAAGTTGCATGACTTTCCGCCGGGATTACGCGAAAAATTGGGAATCTCATGCCAAGCCTGGATGATATTTTCAGATATTTCTGGGGCGTCTGGAAAATGATGCTCGGGCGCAAGGAAGGACTGACCTATCTCGACATTTCGGCCGAGGGCTTCTGGTCGTCCTTCTATGCGATAGCAATTGCGCTGCCGCCGCTCTTCGCAAGCTGGGTCGCCTATGCTGCGGATCTGACGGCAGGTCGCGAGGAAGCGGGCCTGCGCTTTGCCATCGTTACCCGCGCGGCCTTCGTGGACATAGCGGCGTGGATTATCCCGCTTGTCATCATAGGTCTTATCGCCAAACGGATCGGCATCGCCAAGCGTTATGCAGCCTTTGTGATCGCCACCAACTGGGGCAGCGCATTGCTCTCATGGATATTCGCACCGATCACGTTGCTGCAGCTGTTCTTCCCCGGCCGGTTCGACATCGCGACGCTGTTCGCCTTCATCATGTTCGGCATATCTATCGTGCTGAGTTATCGGCTGACATTCGTCGCACTGCAACGTCCGCACACCTATGCGGCGCCGTTCTACGCCTGCCTCATCTTTGGCTCGCTGTTCATGACCGTCCTGCTGCAGCAACTGCTCGGGATCGGTTTCGACCCGCACGCTTATTGAGCGAGATTGGCTCAAATACCTCGCTCTTGGAGCCTGAATCAAAAAGCGGCATGTGTGTGCGAAAATGGTGATTTTCGAGTACCGGAGCGGAGCGTACTTAAAGGTACGTGAGCACCGGAACGCAGATAAATTGCCATTTGCAGCCACACAGGGCGTCTTTTGGAACAGGCTCTAAAATGGAAAGGCGTAGTCGACGCCAACCAGATAAAGCCCATAGGGCGGGGCAACCTGGCCGCAAGCCTTGCGGTCACGCGCTTCGAGCGCGGCCTGCAGATCATCCGCCGTCCAGCGCCCGACGCCCACCTCCATCAGGCTGCCCGCAAAGGAACGCACCTGATTATGCAGGAAGGACCGCGCTGAAACACGCATTTCTACCATGTCGCCGTTGCGGGTGACATTGAGCCGGTCGAGCGTCTTGACCGGGCTCTTGGCCTGGCATTGGGTAGCGCGGAAAGTGGTGAAGTCATGCTCCCCCAACAGCCGCTGTGCCGCCTCGTGCATCGCTCCGGCATCGAGCGGCTTCTGCACCCACCATGCACGCTGATAATTGATAGCCAGAGGCGCACGGCGATTATGGATACGGTAGAGATAATGCCGGGCGCGCGCGGAAAAACGCGCATCGAATGTGTCGGTCGTCTTCTCGACATTCAGAATGCTGATGCGTTCATCTGCCATCACCAGATGCGCATTGACCGCATCGCGCACCTTGCCCGCGCCCCAATCCTTTGCAAGATCGACATGGACGACCTGCGCGGTCGCGTGAACACCCGCATCGGTGCGCCCCGCAGCACTCAGCGTCAGGTCTTCGCCGCAGAACTTCTTGAACGCCAGTTCGATGGCATTCTGCACCGCATGGCCGTTTTCCTGCCGCTGCCAGCCGACATAGGGCGTGCCGTCATATTCGACAGTGAGCTTGTAGCGCGGCACTGCCTACAGAACCTTCGTGACCTGTGCACCACGCAGAAATTCCTGCGCAGGCAATGGCTTGCCGCCGGAGCGCTGCAGCGTGACGAGCCGCACAGCACCCTCGCCGCAGGCAACCGTCAGGCGATCATCCAGCACCGTGCCCGGCGCGCCCGAACCTTCGCCCAGCGTGGAGCGCTGCAACTTCACGCGCTCGACAGCGCCATTGATTTCCATCTCGCACCACGCGCCCGGAAAGGGCGACAGGCCGCGAATGGTGTTGTGCACATCCGTTGCCGGCTTCGACCAGTCGATGCGCGCTTCGGCCTTGTCGATCTTGGCGGCATAGGTGACGCCGTCTTCCGCCTGCGGCTGCAAAGCAAGGCTTTCGCGTTCCAGCGCGCCCAGCGCGCGGATCATCAGGTCGGCGCCGATCATGCTCAGGCGATCATGCAGTTCGCCTGCCGTCATGTCGGGCGTGATCGCAACCTTTTCCGCCATGGCGACAGGCCCGGTATCAAGCCCCGCATCCATCTTCATAATCATCATGCCGGTTTCCGCATCGCCCGCCATGATGGCGCGCTGGATGGGAGCAGCGCCGCGCCAGCGCGGCAGCAGCGAGGCATGGCCGTTATAGCAACCAAGGCGCGGCGCATCCAGAATGGCCTGCGGCAGCAACAGGCCATAAGCCACGACAACCGCAACATCAGCCTCGAGACTTGCGAAAACGTCCTGCTCTTCCGCACCCTTGAGGCTCTTCGGCGTGAACACCGGAATGCCGAACTGTTCGGCCTTTTCATGCACCGGCGACTTGGTCAGCTCCAGACCTCTGCGGCCTGCCGGGCGCGGCGGCTGCGTATAGGCGGCAACGACCTCATAACCATGACCGATGATGGCGGTGAGGATCGGCACGGAAAATTCCGGCGTCCCCATGAAAACGACACGCATTAAAGCACTTTCTTCGATGCCCGCTGGCTGGCGAGCTTCTTGAACTTCTTGATAACCATATCGCGTTTCAACTTGGAAATATGGTCGATGAAGAGCACGCCGTTCAGGTGGTCGATTTCATGTTGCAGGCAGGTGGCCATCAATCCATCGGCCTCCATGGACTGCGGCTTGCCGTCGGCATCGAAATAATCGACCTTGACCGTCGCGGGGCGCTCGACCTCCGCATAATAATCCGGGATTGAAAGACAGCCCTCTTCATAGGTACTGCGCTCGTCGGAGGACTGCACGATCGTCGGGTTGACGAAGACATGCGGCGCCTTCGGCTCGCCTTCCTTGGCAAGGTCGATGACGAGCATACGGATCGGTTCCCCCACCTGAATGGCGGCAAGGCCGATGCCCGGCGCATCATACATGGTGTCGAACATATCGCTGGCGAATTTGCGCAATTGATCGTCGAAGCGTTCAACAGGCGCGGAAACCTGACGCAGCACGGGATCGGGAAGGATGATAAGCGGTTTTACAGACATGGGCTTTCACGTAATGGGTCGCGCGAGAATCGTCAATTCCACATTGCAAAATGTTCTTGTTTTGATCTCATCAAGGCGTCACGAATCAGTTAAGCTCCCTTCATGGAAAATCAGAACCTCTTGAATGAGCCGCTTCTACAGCTCGGCGCCACGTCCTTCACGCTCGGCAATATCCTGCTGGCGGGCATCGTCGTGCTTGTGCTCTGCCTGTGCGTTTTTCTCATTGCGGCGACACGTTCCGCACGGCTTCGCGCGGTCGCGGAAGCGCAGGCGGAGGACCGTGCCCGCGACGCGGAATTTCGCATGGCGGAAATCCTGAAGGCACAAGCCGAAATGCAGGGCCGGATGCAAACCATGGCGGAAGTGTTCGGCTCGCGGCAGGCCGAACTCAACCAGTCGATCCGCGAACGGCTCGACGGCATGACGCACCGCATCGGCCAGACCATGACCGAGCAGACCCGCTCGACGCATGAGAACCTTGCCAAATTGCAGGAGCGCCTTGCCGTCATCGACACGGCGCAGAACAATATCCAGTCGCTCGCCGGACAGGTGGTGCAGTTGCAGGCGATCCTCGCCAACAAGCAGACGCGCGGCGCTTTCGGCCAATCACGGATGGAGGCGATCATTGCCGACGGCCTGCCACAGGGCGCTTACGAGTTTCAGGCGACGCTTTCCAACAGCACCCGCCCCGACTGCTTAGTGCGGATGCCCAACAACGCGCCCTCTTTGGTGATCGACGCGAAATTTCCGCTCGAAGCCTGGAATTCCATGCGCGAAACGGAACAGCCGGAGGCGCGCAAGGCAGCCGTCGCCCAGTTCCGCCGCGACATGGAAGTGCATATCAAGGATGTCTCAGACAAATATCTGATCCCCGGCGAAACGCAGGATACGGCCTTCCTGTTCGTGCCGTCGGAATCGATCTTCGCCGATATTCACGAGCATTTCGAAGCTCTGATCCAGCGCGCGCACCGGGCGCGGGTGGTCATCGTCTCGCCTTCGCTGCTGATGCTGTCGATTCAGGTCATTCAGGCAATCCTGAAAGATGCCCGCATGCGCGAGCAGGCGCATGTCATTCAGGGCGAAGTGATCCGGCTGATGGAAGATGTCGGCCGCCTCGACGAGCGCGTGCGCAAGCTGCAAACCCATTTCGCACAGGCCAACAAAGATATTGACGATATTCTTGTGTCTTCCAACAAAGTGACCAAGCGCGGCGCAAAAATCGAGGCGCTGGAATTCGGCCCTGCGCCCACGGAGGAACCTTCACGCCCACAGGCCAGACCGACCGAACCGGGTCAGCTACGCCTGCGCGTAGTGGATGAGGATTGATCCTGTTTTCCCTCGTCCATCGAGACGGTGCTACGCACCTCCTCAGGATGAGGGAAACGCGTAGGCCCTATCAACTATTGTCTGACTGGCCGGTCCGAATGCCCCAGATCGCGTTCCGGCCAGACGAGATCACGCACGCGCTGCTTCAACACCTTGGCTTCGGGAAAGCCGCCGTCGCGCTTGCGTTCCCAAATGAGTTCCTCCCTGCTATCCGGCATATGAACGCGGATTTCAAACACTCCACCCGTGCCCGGACGCAACGCCACTTCACCTAAGTCCTGCCCGAAAGTCTGCAACAGTTCCTGCGCCATCCACGCAGCACGCAGCAGCCAGCTGCATTGGGTGCAGTAGGTGATGGAGATATCCACTGCACCCTTCATCTTATTCAGACTCTGCCGCCAGCACGCTGATAAGCACTTGTTAGCTGCACCGCCAACATTGCGGATAAAAGCTTTTCCATTTCCGAAACGTCAATCCGGCCTTCAGCATATGCAGCGTCAGCAGTATCTAATGCCTCGAAATAAGGCACCCTGTTTTCTACAATTTGTTCTGGAATAGCAGGAGAACCTGGAAGAATAGCATCCAACTTAACACATAATATTAAATAAGATAAAGTTCTTGAAGTCCGGCCATTTCCATCCGAGAAGGGATGTATCCAATTTAAGCGCCACATTACATATGCCGCCAGATGGATCGGGGTGGCTGTTTCCCAATTAGTATTCACATACTCGCAAAGATCTTCAACCAACTCAGCCACTAGATGCGCAGCAACTGGTTGATGTTTACTGCCCTGAATCTCGACTCCCGCCGGACGAAAATTTCCCGCATATCCGCTGAGTTCTGCAAGCGCCTCGCGTTGTAAACTTAAAATCAATGATACGCGAAGCTTGAATTGCTTTCGTTCGATAGCCTGAGCCACCACCTGCATGGCAACGTCAAATTGACGCAAGCCATTTCTAGCTTCCGTCTCCGCCTTTTTTTGAGGATCAGTTATGATCTCTGCTTCTAAAGCCACACTGTGACGCTGGCTTTCTGCTCCCCCACCCATAGCAAAAAGCTCCCCCAATTTACCGCAAGACTGATTTTAGTTTATCAGCTTGATCATCGATCATAGCTTTGGTGATCAAATCATTCTCAAATTTCGTATTGCCATAGGCAAAACTACGCCGTTGCTGCTCTCGATCTTGTGTCGACTGTTTTATTGTCTTGGCAGCCTCGATAAGTATTTTTAATGCGTCCGTCATTGCTAACCCCCTGATGCTTAGCCACATCATATCAGCCAAATCACATACCGATGGTTGCTCGATTTCGGCCAAAAATCCAGCAACAAATGATAATCTACCTTAGTATCCCAATATGGCGACACAAAGTTGATCAATCATCGCCCATCTTGAGTGCCTGAATAAAGGCCTCCTGCGGGATTTCGACCTTGCCGAACTGGCGCATGCGCTTTTTGCCTTCCTTCTGCTTTTCCAGAAGTTTGCGCTTGCGCGTCACGTCGCCGCCATAGCACTTGGCCGTCACGTCCTTGCGCAGCGCCGAGATCGTTTCGCGCGCCACGATGCGGCCGCCGATGGCCGCCTGGATCGGGATCTTGAACATGTGCTGCGGGATGAGTTCTTTCAGCTTCTCGCAGAGCGCACGGCCGCGCTTTTCAGCAGCCGTTCGGTGCACCAGCATCGAAAGCGCGTCAACCGGCTCTTCGTTCACGAGGATCGACATCTTGACCAGATCGCCCTCACGATAATCCGAAAGATTATAGTCGAACGAAGCATAGCCCTTCGAGATCGACTTCAGGCGGTCGTAGAAATCGAACACCACTTCGTTGAGCGGCAGATCATAGGTGATCATGGCGCGCGGACCGACATAGGTGAGGTCGATCTGGATGCCGCGGCGTTCCTGACACAGCTTCATGATCGCGCCGAGATAATCGTCCGGCGTCATGATGGTTGCCTTGATCCACGGCTCCTCGATGGAGGTGATTTTCACCACATCCGGCATATCGGCAGGGTTATGAAGTTCCTTCTGCGAACCGTCGATCATGTTCAGACGATACACAACCGAAGGTGCGGTCGTGATGAGGTCGAGATTGAACTCGCGCTCAAGACGTTCCTGAATGATTTCCAGATGCAGAAGACCGAGGAAACCGCAGCGGAAGCCGAAGCCGAGCGCCGCAGACGTTTCCATTTCGAACGAGAACGACGCGTCGTTGAGGCGCAGCTTGCCCATGGCGGCGCGCAGATCTTCAAAATCCGCTGCATCGACAGGGAACAGGCCGCAGAACACAACCGGCTGTGCGGGCTTGAAGCCGGAGAGCATCTTTTCCGTCGGGCGGCGATCTTCGGTGATCGTATCGCCGACGCGGGTGTCCGCCACTTCCTTGATCGAAGCGGTGATGAAGCCAAGCTCGCCGGGGCCTAGTTCGTCCACCTGAACCATCTTCGGCGTGAAGACGCCGGTGCGCTCCACCGGATATTTTGCGCCCGTGCCCATCATGCGGATGGTCTGACCCTTTTTCAGCACGCCGTCGATGACGCGCACCAGAACGATGACGCCAAGATAGGAATCGTACCAGCTATCGACCAGCATGGCCTTGAGCGGCGCATTGCGGTCGCCTTCCTTTGGCGCGGGCAGCTGCGTGACGATGGCTTCCAGCACATCCTCGATGCCAAGGCCGGTCTTGGCGGAAATATGCACGGCCTGCGACGCATCGATGCCGATCACTTCCTCGATTTGGCTCTTCACGCGCTCGGGCTCGGCAGCGGGCAGGTCGATCTTGTTCAGCACGACCACGATTTCGTGGTTGTTGTCGATGGCCTGATAGACATTGGCGAGCGTCTGCGCTTCCACGCCCTGGGAAGCGTCCACCACAAGAAGCGAGCCTTCGCACGCGGCCAGCGAGCGCGAAACTTCATAGGCGAAGTCGACGTGTCCGGGCGTGTCGATCAGGTTCAGCACGTAATCCTCGCCGTTCTTCGCCTTATAGGTAAGACGAACGGTCTGCGCCTTGATGGTGATGCCGCGCTCGCGCTCGATATCCATCGAGTCAAGAACCTGATCCTTCATCTCGCGCGTATCCAGCCCGCCGGTCAACTGAATGAGGCGGTCGGCCAGCGTCGATTTGCCGTGGTCGATATGGGCGACGATCGAAAAATTGCGAATATGGTCAAGTGGTGTGCTCATGCGCGCGATTTAACAGCAAGCCGCCAAATTTCAAAGGAGTATTCGCGCCAAAAGGCGGGAAAACCGGCAGCTTTCGCAATCGTGACAACAAGTCCCCTTTGCCTTGTGGCAAAAAGGCGATAAATCACCGCTCGAATAGCGTGCTTTCATGCAGGAGTTTAGGATGAAGACCGAACCGAACGAAGTCCACAACAGGCCGAAACTGGTCACCGTTTTCGGCGGCTCCGGCTTTGTCGGGCGCGCGGTCGTAGCAAGTCTCACCAAGCGAGGCTATCGCGTGCGTGTTGCCGTGCGCAAGCCGGAAGTTGCCTATTACATGGCCCCGCTCGGCAATGTCGGCCAAATACAGATGGTGCAGGCCAATGTCCGCAATCGCGCTTCGGTCGAACATGTCGTCAAGGGTTCGGACCATGTCGTGAACCTCGTCGGCATCCTTGCTGAAAGCGGCCGCCAGCGTTTCAATACCGTTCAGGTGCTGGGCGCGAAGAACATCGCCGAAGCCGCCAAGGCCGCAGGCATCCGCATGACGCATGTGTCCTCGCTTGCAGCCGACGTCAATTCGCCATCGGATTACGCACGCACCAAGGGCGAAGGCGAAAACGTCGTTCTTTCCGTTCTGCCGGAAAGCGTTATCCTGCGCCCCTCGATCATTTTCGGCCCCGAAGACCGCTTCTTCAACCGCTTCGCCAACATGGCGCGCTTCTCACCGTTCCTTCCCGCTATCGGCGGCGGCGAAACGAAGCTCCAGCCGGTCTATGTCGGTGACGTCGCGGAAGCCGTTGCCCGCGCTGTCGACGGCAAGCTGATGCCTGGCGGTGTCTACGAGCTTGGCGGCCCGGACGTGCAGCCGTTCAAAAACTGGATGAAGGATATGCTCAAGGTCATCGGGCGCAAGCGCATGATTGTTTCCATGCCCTGGTGGGTGGCTCGCCTGCAGGCATCGGTTCTCAGCCTGCTGCCGAACCCGATGCTTACCAATGATCAGGTGACGCTGTTGAAATTTGACAATGTCGTTTCCGAGAAAGCCATCAAGGAAGGCCGCACGCTGGAAGGCATGGGCATCACGCCGGAAGGTGTTGACGCCGTACTGCCATCCTATCTGTGGCGTTACCGCGTGGCTGGCCAGTATACCAAAACCGGCTTTGCGTGAGCCGCAGCCAAAAGCGGAGATCAATAAGGGGCTTTTGAGGCCCCTTTTCTTTGGTTAGAGCATTTCCAGCAAAAGTGTGAAACGGTTTTGCGTAGGATAATGCGACAAAACTGCTCTAGTTCCAGATCAGCAAGGCAGCGAGGCCTGCGGAACCGACGATCAGACGCCACCAGGCAAACAGCTTGAAGCCATGGCGCGAAACATAGTCGAGCAGATAGCGCACGACGAAAACGCCCGAGATGAAGGCCATTACGAAGCCGACGCCAATCAGCGCGCCGTCGTTGAACGACAGGATATTGCGACTCTTGTAAAGGTCATAGGCAAATGCGCCTGCCATGGTCGGCATGGCGAGGAAGAACGAAAACTCCGCCGCCGAGCGCTTGTCGGCACCCAGCAGCAGCGAGCCGACGATGGTGGAGCCGGAGCGTGACACGCCGGGGATCATGGCCAGGCACTGGATGAAGCCGATGGCAAGGCACATGGGCAGCGGATAATCCATCACATCGTGATAGCGCGGACGCAGATTGAGCTGGTCCACCCAGAGCAGAATGAAACCGCCGATGATCAGCATGATGCAGACCAGCATCGGTGTTTCGAACAGCACGCTCTTGATGAAGCCATGCGCCAGCGCGCCGATGACGGCAGCGGGCAGAAAGGCAACCAGAATGCCAAGAACAAAGCGTCGCGTGCGGGCATCGCGAGGAAAATCAGTCAGGATTTTCAAAAGTTTTGCCGAATAGACAGTCAGAATGGCCAGAATGGCACCCAACTGGATCAGCACCTCGAAGGTCTTTCCTGTGGATTCAAAGCCGAGAAAATGGCCGATCAGCAGCAAATGCCCGGTAGAGGAAACCGGGATAAATTCGGTCAAGCCTTCGACAAGACCGAGAAACGCGGCTTCCAGCAGATTAAAAACATCCATGAAGTCAGCACCTTAGAATAGTGGGCACGATGACGGTATCTGAGCCGGCTCGCATTAGCGGTTATGGAGACTAAAACGGGCACTTGCAGCGATTGCTTGTCTCACGCAGACATAGCCCTTATAGACTTTATATTCCGTTGAGGCGGCGTCGAATCGCTCGGTAGCAGGAATAGCCTGCTGCATGCGCAAACGCCAGCCGCCGTGCTAATCGCCGGACGTTCAATTCAAGCTTCAGTCGAGAGTATCGCGTCGATCATGCTTACGCTTTTTCATCATCCCATGTCCTCGGGTTCGCGCTATGTGCGGCTCATCCTCGGCGAATATGGCGTTGAAGCGGAGCTGATCGAGGAACGACCGTGGTCGCGCCGCAAGGAATTTCTGGCGCTGAACCCAGCGGGGACCCTGCCTGTACTCCTGGCTGAAAACGACCTTCCGGTCGTCGGCGCGACAGTGATTGCCGAATATCTGGATGAAACGCGCGGCGCGTTGAAACGCAGCCGCCGCCTTCTGCCGGAAAGCCCGATGGAGCGCGCCGAAGTGCGTCGCCTCGTTGACTGGTTCCTATTGAAATTCGAAAATGAAGTGACCCGCCACATCGCCCGCGAACGCGTGTTCAAGCTGCAGATGGCGGCGGAGATGGGCGGCAGTGCGCCGGATTCGACCGCCATTCGCGCCGCCCGCACCAATATCCGTCAGCACATGAAATATATCGACTGGCTGGCCGCGACCCGCGACTGGCTCGGCGGCGCGCATCCAAGCTATGCCGACACGGCGGCAGCGGCCTCCATTTCCGTGCTCGATTATCTGGGCGAAATCGAGTGGGGCGAAACCAAAGCGGCGCGCGACTGGTATGCCCGCATGAAATCGCGCCCGGCTTTCCGCCCGTTGCTGTCAGACCGCGTGCGCGGGCTTGCCCCGGTGGCCCATTATGGCGACCTCGACTTCTAGTTTGAAGACAGACAAGCTGAAGCGCTTCCTGATCGAAGAGGCGAAGGCGGTCGGTTTCGATGCCGTCGCCTTCACCACGCCGGATGCAATTCCGCAAGCGCCCGAACGATTGCGCCAGTATATTGCCGATGGCCACCATGCCGACATGGAATGGATGGAGGAAACCGAGGCGCGCCGCAGCGATCCGAGCGTGCTGTGGCCGGAAGTCCGTTCCATCATGATGCTGGCCATGAATTACGGGCCGGATGTCAATCCCCTCGCCATTCTGGACGAAAAAGACCGCGCGGCAATCTCGGTCTATGCGCAGAACCGCGACTATCACGACATCATCAAGGGCAAGCTCAAGCATGTGGCAAGCCGCTTTGCCGCCCGCGCCGGGCAGGACGTCAAGGTGTTCGTCGATACAGCGCCCGTCATGGAAAAGCCTCTGGCTGCGGCTGCCGGGCTTGGCTGGCAGGGCAAGCATACCAATCTGGTCAGCCGCGAGCTTGGCTCGTGGCTGTTCCTCGGCTCGATCTTCACCACGGCGGAAATCCCGCCAGACGAACCGGAACGCGACCATTGCGGCTCCTGCCGCGCCTGTCTCGACGCCTGCCCGACCAAGGCTTTCCCCTCGCCCTATCGCATCGATGCGCGGCGCTGCATTTCCTATCTCACCATCGAGAACAAGGGGCCGATTCCGCACGAATTCCGTAAACTCATGGGCAACCGCATCTATGGCTGCGACGACTGCCTTTCCGTCTGCCCGTGGAACAAGTTTGCGCAGGCAACCAACGAAATGAAGCTGAAAGCGCGTGACGACCTGAAAGAGCCGCGTCTCAGCGACCTGCTGGCGCTGGACGACCCGGCTTTTCGCACACTCTTTTCCGGCTCTCCGGTAAAGCGGATCGGGCGCGACCGCTTCATCCGCAACGTGCTGATCGCGGCGGGCAATTCCGACGATACGGCTCTTCTGCCCGATATCGAACACCTGCTGGAAGACGAAGCGCCTGTCGTGCGCGGCGCAGCCATATGGGCCTTGAAGCAATTGGCCGATCCTGACCGTGTGGCTGAAATGCAGAAACGTCTGGCCTCATCGGAAGAGGATGTTACGGTACGGGCAGAGTGGAATACCGCATCGGCCCGAAAATCGGAATCGATTTTCGGAAAGCACGATGCGTAGATTCAGTGGATTAGAGCGTCCTTTGTGCGTCTCAAAGGACGCACGGCGCTCTATGGAGGAAGTTTGATGCGCATTTTTCTGTTCGGAGCCGGTTATTCTGCCCAAGCCTTTGCACGAAAAATGGCCAGTGAGGCGGAACGCATCGACGGGACCACGCGACACGAGCAGAAATTCCCGCTCCTTGAACAGGCAGGCATAAAGCCGATGCTCTTTGACGGCGAAACGCCCTCGCCCGATCTTCTGGACCGGCTTTCGCAATCGACCCATGTGGTCGTTTCAATCTCTCCCGGCGAGAGCGGCGATCCGGCGGTCGCCGTCGTTGAAGAAGCGCTTCGCCGTCCCGATAATACGATCCTCTGGATCGGTTATCTGTCGACGGTCGGCGTCTATGGCGACCATCAGGGCGCTTGGGTGGACGAGACCGTTCCCTGCAAGCCTGCATCCCGGCGCAGTCTGGAACGCGTTGAAGCCGAAGAAGCATGGGGACAATTGAGCGAACGGCACGGAACGCCGCTCGCTATCTCGCGCCTTTCCGGCATTTACGGGCCGGGCCGCAATGCCTTCGTCAATCTGGAACGCGGCACGGCACGGCGCATCATCAAGGACGATCAGGTCTTCAACCGCATCCATGTCGAAGACATTGCCGGTGCCTTGCGTTTTCTGGCGGGCACCAATACGGACGGCATTTTCAACATCACCGATAATGAACCAAGCCCGCCGCAGGATGTCGTCACCTATGCAGCCGAGCTGATGGGCGTGACGCCGCCGCCGGAAGTCCCCTTCGCGGAAGCCGACATGACCCCAATGGCGCGCTCCTTCTATGGCGAGAACAAACGGGTCTCCAACCAGCGCATCAGGGATCTCGGCTATGAATTTGCCTATCCCGACTACAAGGCGGCCTTTTCAGCCATGTGGCGCGACGATAGCTGGCGCTGAAGTCGCGCCAATGCTAAAAGCAGGTCTGCAATCGAACCGGGACAACACAGAATGAGCAGCACCGAACTCGCAACCAGATAAGCCGCAACAGCCTTTCCGACCTGTTGCGGCATCTGCCCCGGACCAATTTCCCTTAAAGCGCATCCCGAAAAGCGTGTGACGGTTTTCGGATGAGACGCGCGTTTTAAAGAAGGCAGATCGCCGCCCGAATTCTTTCTCGAGCGGATGCTTCGTCATGCCTTTTGATAACAAACAGACTCCACGCTGGAGTTATTCCCTGCCATTTGCGCTCGCGTTGATGGCTCCCTTCGACATTCTCGCCTCGCTGGCCATGGACATCTACCTGCCGGTCGTACCGTCCATGCCCGCCATCCTGCAAACGACACCCGCCATGGTGCAACTGACGCTCAGCCTCTACATGGTGATGCTGGGTGTCGGGCAACTGCTGTTCGGCCCGTTGTCGGACCGTTTCGGACGCAGGCCCATCCTGCTTGGCGGTGGATTGGTTTTCGCCCTCTCGTCCTTCGCTCTGGCGATCACCGACAATGCCACAGTTTTCATAGTGCTTCGTTTCGTACAGGCAACGGGCGCTTCGGCGGCACTTGTCGCCACTTTCGCAACGGTCCGCGACGTCTATGCGAAGCGTCCCGAAGGCGCGACGATCTACAGCCTTTTCAGCGCCATGCTTTCCTTCGTCCCTGCGCTTGGGCCGATTGCAGGCGCACTGATTGCGAAGGGCTTCGGATGGCGGACAATCTTCGCATTGCTGGGCGTTTTCAGTCTCGTCGTAACGTGGCGCGCCTTGCGCCATTGGCACGAGACACGTCCCACCAACAATGCGCCAGCAGCCAGAAGTCTCAGCCGGATCGTGAAGGACTTCGGGTTCTGGACCTATACGCTCGGTTTCGCGACAGCGATGGGCACGTTCTTCGTGTTCTTTTCCACGGCGCCGCGCATTCTGATCGAACGCGGCGGCTTCGGCGAGACCGGCTTCAGCTTCGCCTTCGCCAGCGTTGCCGTCGTCATGATCGCCGCCACGCGCATCCTGCCACGCCATACGCAGAAATGGGGAGCGCGTACCAGCCTCGCACTTGGCATGAGCGTGCTCGTCGCCAGCGCGCTCCTGCTTCTGGCGGGTGAGAAACTGCTGCAACCATCATTCACAAGCCTCATCGTCCCAATGTGGCTTGCCGCTATCGGGATCGTTCTCACCGCATCGATGACGGCAAATGGTGCGCTTGCAGCTTTTGACGACAATGCAGGCATGGCGGTGGCGGTCTATTTCTGCATTCAAAGCCTGATCGTCAGTCTCGCAGGAACTGCGCTCGTCATTTTGCTGCCCGGCGACACGGCTTGGCCGCTAATCGCATTCTGCACAGTGATGCCTCTTGTGGTCCTGACCATGCTTGCAAGGTTGCAACGGAGCTGATCCAAATGCCGGTCGGCTGACACAAACAGCCGACCGGCATTGATGGCCCGTATTTCACACAGCATAATGTCGGCAGCTTTGCTGTTTGATTCGCAGTCACAGCGCCCTTTGGCAAACCATGGAATTGCCCCATGATCGCAAACAGATTGAAGAAGATCATTCTTGCAGCCTCGCTGGCCGCAATGATCGCGCCCGACTTCGTGCCAATGGCCATGGCGGAGGACATGCCCGCCAAACAGGCCTTCGGTGGCGAAGCGCTTCCCGTGCTGGCACAGCAGCCGCAATCTATCGGCTTTTATGCCAAGGGATGCCTCGCCGGTGCCGTGGCGCTGCCGACCGACGGACCGAACTGGCAAGTCATGCGCCTTTCACGCAATCGCCGCTGGGGACATCCGCGCATGATCGGCCTTCTGGAAAAACTGTCCCGCGATGCAGCAAAGGACGGCTGGCCCGGCCTGCTCGTCGGTGACATCTCGCAGCCGCGCGGCGGACCGATGCTCACCGGCCACGCCTCGCATCAGGTCGGCCTCGATGCCGATATCTGGCTGACGCCCATGCCGAAGAAGCGGTTTACCGATGCCGAACGCGAGAGCGTTTCCGCCGTTTCAATGCTGAAACCGGATTCGCTCTATGTCGACCCGAAGAAGTGGACGCCTGCCCGCACGGCCCTCATCAGACATGCCGCAAGCTATCCGGAAGTCGAACGCATCTTCGTGCATCCCGGCATCAAGAAACAGCTTTGCGACACCGTAACCGGCGACAGAAGCTGGCTCGGCAAGGTTCGCCCCTATTGGGGTCACTTCTACCATTTCCACGTTCGCCTGACCTGCCAGCCCGGCTCGCCCCAATGCAAGCCGCAGCCGAAAGTGGCGGCAGGTGACGGCTGTGACAAGTCGCTCGCCTGGTGGTTTACCGACGAACCATGGAAGCCTGCAAAGCCATCGAAGGAACCGCCGAAAAAGCCGCGTCCAGTGATGGTTTCGGATCTGCCCAAGGCCTGCGCCGCCGTCCTCAACGGTCCCGCGCCGAATTCGGTCGCCGATGTGACCTACGGCGTGCAGTAGAGGCTTTTGGCGCTTTTCAGGTCTTTGGCACTTCGCTATAGATTTAAAACGATTTAGAATGCCGGAGCGGTTCCTGTTATGACAAAATGATCGGAACCGCTCCAACTGTTTGTTTCATCGCATTTTCTGACGTAAAACCGTTTCACACTTTTGCTGGAAATGTTCTAATGACAAGGTTATCAACTCGTAAGGTTGCTCATTCATGACGGAACGCCTGCGCATCGCATTGATCGCTCATGACCAGAAGAAGGATGACATGGTCGCCTTCGCCAAAGCGCATGAGCAGGCTTTGGCCCGCTATGACATCGTGGCGACGGGCACGACCGGCGGGCTTATTCTGGATGCCTGCCCATCGCTCAGCATTCAGCGTGTGAAAAGCGGGCCGCTCGGCGGGGATCAGCAGATCGGCGCGATGATCGCAGAGGGTACGGTGGAAGTACTCATCTTCTTCATCGACCCCCTGTCGCCGCTTCCGCACGATGTCGATGTGAAGGCGCTGACGCGCCTTGGCAGCGTCTACGACATTCCAATGGCGCTCAATCGTGCGACGGCCGAAAAGCTCATCAAAGCGCTTGATTGATCCGGCACGACCAACCAATAAGCGAAGACATGACCAGGGAGAGGACATGCAAGTGACTAGCCATGCCGAACAGGGTTTCCCGTTTCCGGTACTCGTCGGCGATATCGGCGGCACCAATGCCCGCTTTGCTATCCTGGTGGATTCCAATGCCGAGCCGAAGGAGTTTCCTGTTCTCCAGACGGCGGATTATGCAACCATCGATGAGGCGATACAGAGCGCCATTCTCGATCACACCTCGATCCGGCCGCGTTCCGCCATTCTTGCTGTGGCCGGTCCCGTCGACGGTGACGAAATCGACCTCACCAATTGCGACTGGGTCGTGCGTCCGAAGAAGATGATTACCGATCTCGGTTTCGAGGACGTGACCGTGCTCAACGATTTCGAGGCGCAGGCGCTCGCCGTCGTATCGCTCGGCAGCGATCATCTGGAGCAGATCGGCGGCAAGCCGGAAGAAGTGATCGCCACCCGCGTCGTGCTTGGCCCCGGAACGGGGCTCGGCGTTGCCGGTCTTGTGCGCACGCGCCATGCATGGGTGCCGGTGCCGGGCGAAGGCGGGCATATCGATATCGGCCCGCGCACGGAACGCGATTACCAAATCTTCCCGCATATCGAACGCATCGAGGGCCGCGTTGCAGGCGAACAGATCCTTTGCGGGCGCGGCCTGCGCAATCTCTATCTCGCCATATGCGCCGCCGACAAGGTGACGCCGACGCTGGAGACGCCCGCCGACATCACCTCAGCCGGGCTCGATGGCAGTAATGCGCAAGCGGAAGAAACCTTGCATCTGTTCGTCACCTATCTCGGTCGCGTTGCTGGCGATCTGGCGCTGGTCTTCATGGCGCATGGCGGCGTCTATCTTTCCGGCGGCATTCCGCAGCGCATTCTTGCCGCGCTGAAGGCTGGCGCCTTTCGCGAAGCATTCGAGGACAAGGCCCCGCACAAAGCCATCATGCGCGACATTCCTGTCCGCGTGATCACGCACCAGCTTGCGGCTCTCGCCGGGCTTTCCGCCTTTGCGCAGGCCCCTGCCCGTTTTGAAGTCGCAACCGAAGGACGCCGCTGGCGCATCAGAGCATGATTCCGAAAAGTGGGAACCGGTTTTCGGGTAAAGTCATGCTCAAGCAAAAATTTAGAGCGGGATGTTTTTAAGCTGAACCATCATCCCGCTCTGAGCAGTAAAGCTTGAGGATGGTCAAGCCGCACGGATAACGTTATAGAAACGCTGCATGGGAATTGCCGCCGGCTTTTTCAGTGCAGCGTTTCCGTATGGGAAGTCGTATTTTTCAACACTAGCCTCCGATCTGCGGAGGCTAAGAGACAAAAAGCGCTTTGGCACGTGAGTCTATTCAAGAAGAAAAACAAGAAGATCGATACGGGCGAAGCCACCCGCGTAATCCGGCGCATGATGTCGGAAAACATCCGCGAATATAAGAAGAACTACATTATCGCCATTCTGGCATCGCTCATTGTCGGCGCATCGAATGGCGCGCTGGCCTATCTGATGAAGCCGATGATCGACAAGATCTTCTACGAGCAGAATCTCGGTCTCGTCTGGGTCATTTGCGGCACATTGCTGGCCATTTTCTTATTGCGCGGCTTTTCCGGTTACATACAGGCGGTGGAACTCGCCAAGATCGGCAACAATCTGGTCGCGCGCTATCAGAAGCGCATTTTCGACCATCTGATGAAGCTCGGTCTCGATTTCTACAACGATACACGTTCAGGTCATCTGGCGGCGCAGATCAACCAGAATGTTTCCGGCATTCGCGATCTTCTCAACATGACGATCTCGTCAATCGCGCGCGATCTCATTTCGCTTGTCGGCCTCGTCGGCACGATGTTCTATATGGACCCTATACTGTCCGTTGCGATCTTCCTGATCGGACCGCCGCTCATTCTGGCCGTTGCCTATATTTCGCGCCGCATTCGCTCCGTCACCCGCGACCTCGTGCATCTCAACTCCCATCTGCTGGGCGCGATGCAGGAATCGATTCAGGGCATTGCCATCGTCAAGGCCTTTACGATGGAAGATCAGCTGCGCGCCAAGATCGGCAAGCTTATCGACCAGTCCGAAGGCCGCAGCAACAAGATCGCCAAGGTTTCCGAGCGCACGACGCCCATTTCCGAAATGCTGGCCGGTTTCGCCGTGGCGGGCGTGCTGGCCTATAGCGGCTATCGCGCAATTCTCGAACAACAGCCCCCCGGCGCAACCTTCGCCTTCATCACCGCAATGCTGCTGGCCTACGATCCGGCTCGCCGCCTCGCCCGCCTTCAGGTCGGGCTGGAAAAGGCGCTCGTCAATGCGCGCATGATCTATGAAGTGCTCGATATCGAGCCGCGCCAGCGCGATCTTGCAAACGCCGTGGAACTGAAAGCAGGCCCCGGCGAGATTCGCTTCGAGGATATCCATTTCTCCTATAACGAGACCGCCCCGGTGCTGCATGGCGTCAGCTTTGTCGCCAAGGCAGGCGAAACCACTGCCGTGGTTGGCGCTTCGGGTGCGGGCAAGTCGACACTCATCAATCTCGTCCAGCGCTTCTACGATCTCGACAGCGGCAGAATCCTGTTCGACGGACAGGATATTGAACACGTCAAGAAGCAATCGCTGCGCCACGCCATCGCCTATGTCTCGCAGCAGCCCTATCTGTTCGAGGGCACCATTGCCGACAATATCCGCTATGGCCGCCCGGATGCGACGGACGAGGAAATCATCGAGGCGGCCAAGCTCGCCCATGCGCATGAATTCATCCTGCAACAGCCACAGGGCTACGATACACCGGTCGGCGAGAACGGCGTGACGCTCTCCGGCGGCCAGCGCCAACGCGTCTCCATTGCCCGCGCCATCGTGCGCAACGCGCCGGTTCTCCTGCTCGACGAGGCGACGTCCGCGCTCGACAACGAATCGGAAAAGCGGGTCCAGCAGGCGCTGGAAGGCATCATGCAAAACCGCACGACAATCGTGATTGCACACCGCCTTTCCACGGTGGTCAATGCGGACCGCATCGTGGTGATGGAAGCCGGTCGCGTGGTGGAGGAAGGCCGTCACGACGATCTGATCGCCATCCAGAACGGTGTTTATGCACGTTTCTATCAGTTGCAGAGCGGCAACGGCGATATCATCACCGAACAGACGGCAGAAGAATTGCGGACAGGAGAACCCCGATGAGCGGAGAAACGCAGAACAGCGAAATGGGCCTCGTCGTCGTCGGCGCTGGCGGGCGCATGGGACAAACCTTGATCCGCACTATCCAGACCATCGAAGGCGCGAAACTGGTCGGCGCTATCGAACGCGCCAGCTCTCCCCTTTTGGGCCGGGATGCGGGCGAAGTCGCCGGCATAGGCCCGCTCGGCGTAACGATCACCGACGATCCGCTGCCGGTCTTCGCCAAGGCGCAGGGCGTCCTTGATTTCACAAGCCCTACGGCAAGCGTGGAATTTGCAGGTCTCGCCGCGCAGGCGCGCATTGTGCACGTCATCGGCACGACAGGCTGTTCAACGGAAGACGAAGAGAAGATCCGGGCCGCTGCCCGCCACGCAACCATCGTCAAATCCGGCAATATGAGCCTCGGCGTCAATCTTCTGTCCGTTCTCGTGCAGAAGGCAGCGCAAGCGCTCGATCCAGCAGATTTCGACATCGAAATTCTGGAGATGCACCACAAGCACAAGGTCGATGCACCGTCCGGCACCGCGCTGCTTCTTGGCGAAGCCGCAGCCAGGGGGCGTGATATCGCCCTGGCTGAAAACAGTGTCCGCGTGCGCGACGGCTACACGGGTCCGCGTGAAACGGGCTCTATCGGCTTTGCAACCTTGCGCGGCGGCTCGGTCATCGGTGATCACTCGGTGTTTCTTGCCGGTCCCGGTGAGCGTGTCGTTCTCTCGCATCATGCCGAAGACCGTTCGATCTTCGCACGCGGCGCCATCAAGGCGGCACTCTGGGCCTATGACAAAAAGCCCGGTCTTTATTCCATGCTCGACGTTCTCGGGCTGAATGACTGATTATCTTTATTAACGGAGCGTTGCATATGTCTCGTACTCTCGTCCTGGTCCGTCACGGTCAAAGCGAATGGAACCTCAAGAACCTTTTCACCGGATGGCGCGATCCGGGCCTGACCGAACAGGGCCATGCCGAAGCAAAGGCCGCTGGCCAGCGCCTGAAAGCCGCCGGTCTCAAGTTCGACATTGCCTACACGTCAGCGCTGTCGCGGGCGCAGGTGACCTGCCAGCACATTCTCGATCAGCTCGGCCAGTCCGATCTCCAAACGATCCGCGATCAGGCTCTGAACGAGCGCGACTATGGCGACCTGTCCGGTCTCAACAAGGACGATGCCCGCGCCAAGTGGGGTGAAGAACAGGTCCATATCTGGCGCCGTTCCTATGACGTCCCGCCTCCGGGCGGCGAAAGCCTGAAGGACACTGGCGCGCGCGTCTGGCCATATTATCTGCACACGGTACAGCCGCATGTGCTGCGCGGCGAGACGGTTCTGGTCGCCGCACACGGCAATTCGCTTCGCGCGCTCATCATGGCGCTCGATGGCCTGACGCCGGAACAGATTCTCAAGCAGGAGCTCAATACCGGTGTTCCGGTCGTTTACCGGCTCAATGCTGATTCGACCGTCGCTTCGAAGGAAATCCTCGAAGCCTGATCGCCGTCTGGCTGTAAATTTGTCGGGCGCGCCCATGCGCCCGACGCCCTTTTCAACGCGAAAAAAGCATTGGCTGAAAAAAAGCTGGCTGAATGTCGAAAACGCGATTGACAGAGGCAGGTCGACCCCTTAGATGGGTCCTCGTCGCCCAGATGGCGGAATTGGTAGACGCACCAGCTTCAGGTGCTGGCGCTCGCAAGGGCGTGGAGGTTCGAGTCCTCTTCTGGGCACCATTTCCAAGTCTTCGGACCACTACCAAGGTTCTGAAGCATCCCAAAAAAGCCCGCGCAAGCGGGCTTTTTTGCATCTCGATTGTTCTTGCAGCCGCTTCGGGCTTTTAGCCAAATTATTCAAACCAACAGATTTGACAGTCGATGCAGTTTTCTCCCTCCGAACGCGACGCTCTCTTTAAGTTGCTGAAATGGCGGCGCGATGTTCGTCACTTCAGCGATGCCCCCTTGGACGACGGGATCGTCACAGTGTTGCAGGAAGCGATGGATTATGCCCCTTCAGTCGGCAATGCCCGCCCGTGGCGCGTGATCTCAGTCGAAAGTTCCGTAAAACGCGCAGCGGTGCACGATATCTTTCTGAAAGCCAACCGGTCAGCGGCACAGATCTATGAGGGGTCGCGCGCGGAGCATTACCGTGATTTGAAACTGGAAGGCATAAACGTTGCTCCCCTGCAGCTTGCCATTTTCACCGAAACGGCCCCCATTGAAGGACATGGCCTCGGCAGACAATCCATGCCCGTCACTCTGGAACACAGCACGGCGATGGCGGTCCAGAATCTCAATCTGGCAGCAAGATCGTTCGGACTCGGTGTCGGTATGGTTTCCATTCTCGATCCACACGCAATGGAAACGCTTTTCCAAGTCCAGCCAAGCTGGTGCTTCAGCCTCTATCTTTGCATCGGCTGGCCTCAGGCTTCCCAGGCAAATGACGACACGCCTTTGCTCCACAAGAACGGCTGGCAGAAAAACAAGCCAACGGTCTGGCAACGCGCCTGACGACTGCCTGTTGCAAGGGATGGCCGCTATGCGCATTCTCGTCATATGAAAATCGGAGGCGAGATGAGCCATGCAACAACCGGATTATGATCGGGACTTTGGCGAAATCATCCGCTGGCTGCAGCAGGAAGGCCTGATTCTGCAAACAGACCTGGAAGGCAATACGGAGCTTTCCACCCGCGCTGAACGCACCGACCACAAAAGGCGCAAGGCGGCGGAAATACCTTCTGACAGCCCGCGACTATCCTGAACTGCTCTCAGCCTGTAAGGTACGCCCTGCGTGGCGGGCTTTTCTGGGAGGAAAATCATGCGACGGATCATTGTTGGAACGTTTCTGAGCCTCGACGGCGTGATGCAGGCGCCGGGTGGACCGGAAGAGGATCGTACCGGCCAATTCAAGTATGGCGGCTGGACAGTACCCTATTGGGACGATGTGGTTGCCGGAGCCATGGGCGAAAGCTTTTCCAAGCCGTTCGACCTGCTTTTGGGCAGGCGCACCTATGATATTTTTGCTGCCCACTGGCCGCATCAGGTGACAGACCCAAACGCCCCCGGCTTCGTGCCCGGCGAAGGCGAGATCGCCAGAATGTTCAACGAAGTGACGAAATATGTCGCGACGCACAGGCCGGAAAGCCTGAACTGGCAGAACAGCGAACTCTTGGGCGATGATATCATCGCTTCATTGAAAGCCATCAAGGCGACCGAAGGTCCCGACCTGTCAGTCTCGGGCAGCAGCGAACTCGTTCATCAGTTGCTTGCCAGCGATCTGGTCGACGAGCTGCGGCTGCTGATCTATCCGGTCGTCCTCGGCAAAGGAAAGCGCCTGTTCGACGGTCAATCCATGCCATCAGCTTTCAAGCTGGTCAGCTCCACCACATCGCCCAGCGGCGTTATCATTGCCAATTATCAGCGTTCAGGCGACCTCAAGACCGGTTCTTTCGCGATGGAAAACCCTTCGGAAGAAGAAATCGAGCGACGCAAGAACCTTTCCTGATTTCAGCCGGCTTCCGAACTGCTGGAGCAGAGTGCCTGTCTCCTTGGGCTTGGCTTTGTCAACAACCCGATGAGTTGGGCCTATTGCGTTGATCGCGCAATTGGCGGCACAATCCCGTGTCCTTAATTCATTTGCTTACAATTATAATAACGGGGAGCCAATATGCGCCGAAGAGGCTTGCTGGAATTTGGCAGAAACAGAACGCTTTACGGCCTGTTTCTGTTCTGCGCTGTCTGCGCCATTGCAGGCAGTCTCATGAGTTATAGTGGTGAGGATTCGGCATGGCGCTGGCTGCATTATCTGACCAAGCCAACCGCAACCCTGCTACTGCTCGCCGCCGTTCTGTGCGCTGGACACCCCAAATCAAAATCCTATGGCTTCGCGGTCGCCTTTGGACTGGCTTTTGCTGCACTCGGCGATTTCTTTCTGATGCTGCCCGGCGATTATTTCATGGCGGGCCTGATCTGCTTCCTCATCACCCATTGCGCTTACATTTATGCACTTTGCCGCCATGCGCGCTTTGCAGCGCATAAGGGCATCTTCATCCTTTTCGCCATCGCAGCCCTCGCTATCATAGCGGGCCTCTGGTCGTCGCTGCCGACATCGCTGAAAATCCCGGTCATCATCTATGCCGCCGCCCTCGGCGTCATGGCGGCACAAGCCATGAGCCGCGCAATCGGCATCACGCCGGAAACGCCGCAACGCTACGCCGCCTGGCTCGCCGCGGCAGGTGGCCTCTTTTTCATGGCAAGCGACACACTGCTTGCCTACGGGCGGTTCAGCCTCGACATTCCGCTAAACGGCCTCTGGGTACTTGCGACATATTATACCGCACAATTCCTCTTTGCCCGCTCGACCGAGGATTTTGCCTATGGCGACTGAAGAACAGGCATTGCAGCTCTCATTCGAGCGCCTGCGTCACGCATGGCTTGAAGACCGCCCTGCCTATGAACAGCGTCTGGACGACCTGAAGCGCCTGCGTGAGCGACTCGAGGCAAGGCTGGATGAAATGGCGAAGGCCATCAGCGCAGATTTCGGCAATCGGTCGCTGCACGAAACCCTGCTCGGTGAAGCCAGTGTCGTCTTTGCCGAAATCGACGATGCGCTGCACAACCTCAAGCGCTGGATGAAGCCGAAACGCCGCAAGGCGGGCTGGAAAATGTGGCCGGCCAAGGCAGAAATCCGTTATGTTCCGCTCGGTGTAGCGGGGATCATCGCGCCATGGAATTATCCGGTCAATCTGGCGCTGTCACCGCTTGTCGCGGCTATCGCAGCCGGAAACCACGTTTTCCTGAAACCGTCCGAACACACACCGCGCACTGCGGAATTTCTGCAAAGCCTGCTTTCAGAAGTGTTCTCGGAGGATCGCGTCGCGGTGGCGCTTGGCGATGCATCGCTTTCCGCGCAATTCGCGGCGCTACCATTCGACCATCTCTTTTTCACCGGCTCGACAGCCGTCGGGCGCAAGATCATGGCTGCGGCCGCACAAAACCTGACCCCGGTAACGCTTGAGCTCGGCGGTAAATCGCCCGCTATCGTCAGCGAAAACGCCAACCTCAAACGCGCCGCCCGCGCAATCGCGACGGGAAAATTCTTCAATGCAGGGCAAACCTGCATCGCACCGGACTATGTTTTGATCCACCATAGCAAACGCGACGATTTCGTGAATCTTCTGCGTGCCGAAATGCAAACGCGTTACGATGGTGGATCAGCAGACAAGGACCGCACGACAATTATCAACGATGCTCAGGAAGCAAGGCTGTCGAAACTGCTGGCCGATGCCATAAACAAGAGCGAGGCCGTCATTGAGCTTCTAGCGAACTCTAATCAACCGCGATCAATGGCACCCGCACTCGTGTTGGAACCTGCCACCGACAGCGCGATCATGCGGGAGGAGATTTTCGGACCGCTTCTGCCAATTGTCAGTTATCGCCTGCTCGACGATGCGACCGACTTCGTTCTCAAGCTTGATCGTCCACTGGCGCTTTACTGCTTCAGTGACAATCCCGCGGAGATTGAAATGATGCTCAGTCGTATTGTGGCTGGCGGCGTCTGCGTGAATGATACACTCTATCATTTTGCTTGCAGCAACCTGCCATTCGGCGGCGTGGGTGCAAGCGGCATGGGCCAGTATCATGGCCATGACGGCTTTCTGACCTTTTCCAAGGCGATGCCGGTCCTGACCAAATATGCCCCTGCCCCGAGCGACCTCATCAAGCCGCCCTATACCGGCCTCACCGACAGGCTGATCCGCTTCATTGCAAAGTAGTCCCCTAATTGTGTAGGGAGTTGCTATTCAAACAGGGGCGCAATCTGTCTATATATAGAATGCTGCAATACAGTTTCAGACGGATTGCCGGTTCATCTCACCGGCTCGTATCGTAATCTTTCGGAACCGAATACCTGACAGGTGAAAAACGGGTGCTGAAAAAGAAAGAACCAAACCGGATATCGAAGTCCATCCTGACTGCGATCCGGAACAGGCCGGGTTTCAGGCCGCTCAACGCCAATATTACCGGCGGTGATATCGTCATTGCATCCTATAATGTCCACAAATGCATTGGCATCGACAAGCAGTTCAATCCGCAGCGCACGGCTGAAGTCATCAGCGAAATCGACGCGGACGTCATCGCCCTGCAGGAAGCCGACAGGCGTTTCGGCGAGCGTTCCGGCCTGCTCGATCTGGGTTTGCTTGAGCGCCGTCATGGACTCATACCTGTTCCCATTACAGCAACAATGCCCAAGGGCCACGGCTGGCACGGTAACGTGCTTCTGTTTCGCGAGGGTGTGGTACGCAATGTGCAGCAGCTCAAGCTGCCCGGTGTCGAGCCGCGCGGCGCTCTGGTCGCGGACCTGCAATTTCCGGCAGGGCCTCTCCGGGTGATTGCCGCGCATCTTGGTCTCTTGAAACGCTCCCGCGAACAGCAGGCCGAAAGCATCCTGACTGCCTTGCAGGAGGCTGACACACTGCCGACCCTGCTGATCGGCGACCTGAACGAATGGCGCGTCGGCAAGCGTTCGTCGCTCGCTGCCCTTATGCCGACATTCAATCACGTCGCCACAGCAGTTCCGAGTTTCCCGTCGCGGTTCCCGGTTTTTGCGCTGGATCGCGTATTGGGTGCACCGCACAATCTGGTTACATCGGTTGAAGTACACAACACGCCGCTTGCGCGTCTGGCATCCGATCATCTGCCTATCAAGGCGCATCTCGATCTCAAATCGGCAACGAACCTGCTGGAAGAATACAGCCCGGAAATATTCACGAGCAAAACGGGATAATATCTACAAATAAGGCGAACCCAGCCAGATTATCCGGTCCAGCAAGCGCTCCAGAAAGGGTCGGCTTTTCAGACGCGCGAGATTGACCTCGCGGCTGTCTTCTATCGCCTTGCCGATACGCTCCTCCACCCGGCGCGCCACATCGCGGTCGAGGATTTCAAGATCGACCTCGAAATTGAGCCGCAGCGAGCGCGGGTCGATATTGGACGATCCGACATAGGACCATGCGCCATCGATGGTCATCAGCTTGGAGTGATTGAAAGCGCCACCGGCCCGCCAGATACGACAGCCATCCTTCAATAGCTGGTCGAACTGGGCGCGCATGGCACGGTCCACCAGCTTCAGATTATTGACGCCCGGCACGACGATATCCACCGACACGCCGCGCCGCGCCGCCGTCACCAGCGCGCTGATCAATTCGCGGTCCGGCAGAAGATAAGGCGTCATGATGAGAATATGCTGCTCGGCAATCGAAAAGGCGCCCATCATCATGCGCTGGTTGGTTTCCACATTCTTGTCGGGACCTGACCCGACGACACGCACCAGCGTTCCTGTCCCCGGCGGATTTTCCGGCGGCGCTATCTTCCAGGCCCCGCCGGTCAGGAGTTCGCCGGTGGCAAAGCGCCAGTCTTCGGATGCAAGATGAAAAAGATCGGCAACTGCCGGACCTTCGAGCTTGAAATGCGTGTCGAAGGCAACCCCGTCGCCTGCTATTGCACGCACGAAACCCGCACGAATATTCATGCCGCCAGTAAAGCCGATCTTGCCGTCAACAATTAGGATTTTGCGGTGGGTGCGTAGATTCGCATAAGGCAGGCGCAACCCGATGATGATATTGCCGTTGAACACATCGACGGCAACGCCTTTCTCCTTCAGAAGCTTGACGATGCTTGGAAACGAATAGCGCGCCCCGACTGCATCGACCAGCACCCGCACCTCCACGCCGCGCCTGACCGCCTCACCCAGAGCATCGGCAAACTTTTCGCCAATAGCATCCCGGTCAAAAATATAGGTTTCCAGCATGATGCTGCGGTGGGCCTTGCCTATGGCGTCGAGCATTGCCGCATAAGCTTCGTCACCCGTTTCCAGCATCTCGATACTGTTGCCGCTGGTGAAATCATAGAGGCTGACCGCATCACCCAATATCTTCATCGCCCCGAACTGGCGTCCAAAGGCGGCGCGCACCAGATCGTTTGTCGTATCGAAGTGCGACAGGTGATAGAGCGCGATCTTGCCCATATTGGCGCGCTGGTGGGTGAGCGTCGAACGGCGGATGCGGTTCACACCCGCAATGGCATAGACCACCGCTCCCACTATAGGCGACAGCACGATCACACCTACCCAGCCGATGGCGGTGCGCACTTCTTCCTTGGTCATGGTCGCATGAATGGCGGCAATCGCGCCCAGAACGCCCGAAAGAACGAACAGGATATGCGGCCAGTAGTGGGAAACGAGATCGAACATCAAACGAACTTTAAGCGGAAAACGACTGCAATAGCAAAGAGATATAATGCGGCGCAGACCAAACGAACAGTGGGCGCAATAACGCTCCGGTCTGCCCTGCACAAAAGCTGGTCAAATTCAGTACACGCCTTATATTGTTCACAAGGTATTTAAAATTTGAGGGACGTCTCATGGCAACAGCTCATAATGATTTCGACCGCCCGACCTTTCCAAAGGAACTTTCCAGCAAGTGGGGTTGGTTCGTCGCCCTGGGGGTGGCGCTGCTGATTCTCGGAGGTATCGCCTTCGGTAATCTCGTTCTGGCCACCGTGGTCTCAGTCTACTATGTGGGCCTGATGATGCTGATCGGTGGCGTCATCGAGATCATTCACGCATTTGGCGTCAAAACCTGGGGCAGCTTCTTCTTCTGGCTCCTGAGCGGCCTGCTTTATACGGCAGCCGGTATTGTCGCCTTCATCAATCCCGTGCTGGCCGCCGGTGTGCTGACCTTCCTTCTGGCGGCAGCTCTTCTCGGTTCCGGTGCTTTCCGCATCTGGCTCGGCTTCAAGTCGAAACCATCCTCCGGTTGGGGCTGGATCGTCGCCGCCGGTGTCATCACCATGCTTCTAGGTCTCATCATCGCCATGCAATGGCCGGTCAACAGCCTGTTCATCCTTGGTCTCTTCCTGGCAATAGACCTGATCTTCCAGGGCTGGTCCTTTATCGCTTTCGGCCTTGGCATCAAGAGCCGATAAGCATCACACATTGCTGGCAAAGCGGCGCATACTGCGCCGCTTTTTCATTTGAACTCGACCTTTCGGCCAAGTCCTGCTAGATGCTGCCCAACATCTTCGCGGCACGCTTTCACGCGCAGCCCAACATTTCGCCATCACGAGTTTCTTCATGCCCGCTGACCATCCCGTTTCCAAGCGCCGCACATTCGCGATCATCGCGCACCCGGACGCCGGTAAGACCACGCTAACCGAAAAACTGCTGCTGTTCGGCGGTGCCATCCAGCTTGCCGGTGAGGTGAAGGCCAAGAAAGACCGCATCCAGACCCGTTCGGACTGGATGAACATCGAGCGGGACCGCGGCATTTCCGTTGTCACCTCGGTGATGACCTTCGAATATAAGGACTGCATCTTCAACCTGCTCGATACGCCGGGCCACGAAGATTTTGCCGACGACACCTATCGCACGCTGACGGCGGTGGACAGCGCCGTCATGGTCATCGACGCCGCCAAGGGTATCGAGCCACGCACGCTGAAACTGTTCGAAGTCTGCCGCATGCGCGATATTCCCATCGTCACTTTCGTCAACAAGATGGACCGCGAAGCACGCGACCCGCTCGAAATCCTCGATGAGATCGAGGAAAAGCTGGCGCTCGACACGGCCCCTATCACCTGGCCTATCGGCTCAGGCAAAAGCTTCGCAGGCACCTTCGACCTGCATAACGATACGATGCGCCGTCAGGACAGTGAAGAGCAGCCAACCAAGGTCAGCGGCCCGGAAGAAGCAGCCGCACTCCTGCCTGAAAATGAACGTGAAGCCTGGCTGGAAGGCGTGGAACTGGCGCGCGGCGTCTGTCGTCCGTTCGATCTCGCCTCCTTCCGCGAAGGGCACATGACGCCGGTTTATTTCGGTTCGGCATTGAAGAATTACGGCGTGCGCGACCTGATCGAAGCTTTCTGCGATTTCGGCCCCTCGCCGCGTGACCAGCAGGCAGATACGCGTATGGTCGGTTCGACCGAAGACAAGATGACCGGTTTCGTGTTCAAGATTCAGGCCAATATGGACCCGAACCACCGTGATCGTATCGCATTCCTGCGCGTTTGCTCGGGCAAGCTGTCGCGCGGCATGAAGGCCAAGCTGGTGCGGACGGCGAAGCCCATCAGCCTGTCTGCACCGCAATTCTTCTTTGCGCGTTCACGCCAGATCGCCGACGAGGCCTTTGCGGGCGATGTGGTCGGCATTCCGAACCATGGCACGCTGCGCATCGGCGATACACTGACCGAGGGCGAGGATATCCTGTTCCGTGGCGTGCCGAACTTCGCGCCGGAAATCCTGCGCCGCGTGCGTCTGGACGATGCAATGAAAGCCAAGAAGCTGCGTGAAGCGCTGCAGCAAATGGCCGAAGAAGGCGTCGTGCAGCTTTTCGTGCCAGATGATGGCTCCCCGGCCATTGTCGGTGTCGTCGGCGCTCTCCAGATCGACGTTCTGACCGAACGCCTGAAAGTGGAATATTCGCTGCCGGTCGGTTTTGAAATGTCGCGCTTCTCAGTCTGCCGCTGGATTACGGCGGACGATCCGGACGAACTCGACCGCTTCATCGCGTCTCATCGCGCTGACATTGCGCATGATCTCGACAATGATCCGGTTTTCCTGGCGCAGAACGGCTTTTCGCTCAATTATGAAGCCGAGCGCTGGAAAAATATACGCTTTGCAGCCATCAAGGACTATCAGGTCCGCGACAAGGCCTGATACGGTAAGGCGGTATGACCGATCCTGTTCTGGCCGCTCTCGATCTGCCCGCTACGTTGCTGCAACGGCTTACAGGTTACAGCAGCCATCAGGATGAACTTGGCTGCTCGTCCGCCAATGTCCTGCTTCTCGATCATGACGAACGTGATCCGCTCGTTCTGAAAATCGAACCGGCAAGCAACGTCAGCGAACTTGCCGGTGAATGCGCCCGGCTCGAATGGCTCTCAATGCAGGGATTGCCCAGCCCCAGAGTTGTCGCCTACGAAACGCAGGCTGACCGCCACTTTCTTTTGATGACGCGCCTTGCCGGATCGGATCTCGCTTCATTTGTCAGCATCCTCCGGGCAGACCGCATCATCTCCATTCTGGCAGCCGCCTTCAAGATGCTCCACAGCGTCGATCCCGCCGCTTGTCCCTTCGACCACCGGCTCGACCGTCGCATTGAAGATGCACGCAAACGCGTTGAAGCGGGTGCAGTCGATGAAGATGATTTCGATGATGAGCGTGAAGGGCGCAGCGCCGAAGACCTGTTCTCGGAACTTTGCCGCCTGAAACCGTCACAGGAAGATATTGTCGTCACCCACGGCGATGCCTGCCTGCCAAACTTTATGGCGAGCGACGGCGCCTTCACGGGCTTTATCGACTGCGGCAGGCTCGGCCTTGCCGACCGTCATCAGGATCTGGCGCTTGCTTGCTGGAGTATCCGCCATAATCTGGGCGACGAATGGGTGAAGCCCTTCCTCGACATTTATGGCGGTCTGGCAATCGACGAAACGAAAATCGCCTATTACCGTTTGCTGGACGAGTTTTTTTTGACCGGACCGGCGCTTCGACCACATTCGAAACACCGGTTCCATGCTCAGATAGCTGCTGCCTCGGCACCAACCGGATGCACGGTACGGAACCCGACCGCGACACGATTCCAGACATTGATCGTGTTGATGGCCATGCTCAGCTTCACGATTTCCTCATCCGTGAAATGCGCTTTCAGCGCCTCGAAATCTTCGTCCGGCGCACGCGTCTGCGCAAGCAGTGTCAGGGCTTCAGTCCAGGCCAAAGCAGCCCGTTCGCGTGGCGTGAACAAAGGCGATTCCCGCCAAGCTGCCACAAGGTAAAGACGCTCTTCTGTTTCACCCGCCTTACGGGCATCGCGCGTATGCATATGAATGCAATAGGCGCATCCATTGATCTGCGATGCCCGAATGCGAATGAGCTCGTAAAGGCTATATTCCAGCCCGGCCTCTGATACGGCTTTTTCAAGCGCGATCATGGCCTGCATGATCTTCGGTGCCAGTTTGTAGGGAACGAGTCTCGCTTCCATTATATGTCTCCTTGAGAGTTACGACCTATCGTCGCTCACTATCAAGACGAAACAGACCACCCAAATGTGACATGCACTGCGGAAAAATTATGTGTTTGCTTCAAGAAGCCGCTCGGCAATCTTCTCTGCCAGCTTTTCAGCCACTTGTTCCTTGCTCATTTCCGACCATTCCTCAATGCCGGTCCGACTTAGAATACGGACATGATTGCGATCGCCGCCCATGACACTGCTGCCATCCGGGGCATGCGAAACATCATTAGCAACAATCCAGTCCGCACCTTTCTTTTCAAGCTTGCGCAGCGCGTTTTCAGTCACGTCCTGCGTTTCCGCTGCAAAGCCCACCACAAGACCGGGGCGCTTGTCGCTATGGCCGACACCGGCCAGAATGTCCGGGTTCTCGACCATGGCAAGCGTCGGAGCGCTTTCGCCAGGTTTCTTCTTGATCTTCTGCCCAGTTTCATTGGCCGTGCGCCAATCGGCAACCGCTGCAACCATCACCGCCGCATCGGCGGGCAGATGCCGCTCTACAGCCGCCTGCATTTCACGCGCCGTCTCGACATGGATGACATCCACACCTTCAGGATCGGGAATAGTGACCGGACCGGACACCAGATGCACCGTCGCGCCAAGCCGCGCCAGCGCTGCCGCAATGGCATGGCCCTGCTTGCCCGACGAACGGTTGGCGATGTAGCGCACCGGATCGATCGGCTCATGCGTAGGGCCAGAAGTCATGACAATGGTTTTGCCCGCAAGCGGCTTTTCCTGCGGTGCGAGCAGGTTTTCGATTGCCGCGACAATCGCCAGCGGCTCGCCCATTCGTCCCGTTCCCGCTTCGCCGCTTTCCGCCATCTCGCCCTTTTCCGGCCCGATGAAGCGAACGCCATCCTTCTCGAGAGTCAGGCGGTTGCGTTTTGTCGCGGGATTGTCCCACATGGCCGGGTTCATGGCGGGCGCGATCAGCAGCGGAACCTTGCGGGCCAGCAGCACCGTGCTTGCAAGATCATCCGCAAGTCCATGGGCCATCTTCGCCATCAGGTCAGCCGTCGCAGGCGCGACGACGATCAGATCCGCATCGCGGGCAAGCCGGATATGGCCGACATCCTGCTCATCCTCACGCGAGAAAAGATCGGTAAAGACATGATCGGCAGAAACTGCGCCAATGGTCAGTGGTGTTACGAATTGCTGCGCTGCCGCCGTCATTAACGGGCGGACATGCGCACCACGCTCACGCAGACGGCGGATCAGGTCCGGCGTCTTGTAGGCGGCAATGCCGCCGCCAATGATGAGAAGGATGCGTTTACCGTCCAGCAATGCCATGTGTCGCCGACCTCTCAAAAGAGAATAGTTTCACAGCCAGATATAGAGCTTGATCGCTATGGCTGCGAGTGCAATCGCAATCACGCCCTGCGCGATGCGGCCCCAGCGTGAATGCCGGGCTTCGGCCCGGCCAATGGCTTCCGCCGTTGCCGCATCGAAGCGCAATCCATTTGCGGCCATGTCGTCCAGCGCAACGGAAACACGCTCGACACGCGCCACGAGTTCCGGCGTCTTGCGCGTGAAATGCAGCAGCGCATAAGCGCTGTCCTTCGCATCGAGCAACATGCCCTGCGGCCCGAGATTTTTGGCGATCCAGTCACCCACGACAGGTTCGGCTGCCTTCCACATGTTGAAATGCGGGTCGAGCGTGCGCGACACGCCTTCCACCACCACCATGGTTTTCTGCAACATCAGGAGCTCAGGCCGGGTTTCCATATCGAAAAGCTCGGTCACTTCGAACAGAAGCGTCAGGAGCTTCGCCATGGAAATGGTTTCGGCGGGCTGGCCGTGGATTGGCTCGCCAATGGCGCGAATGGCCTGCGCAAAGCTTGCCACGTCATGGGTGTGCGGCACGTAGCCTGCTTCGAAATGCACCTCTGCCACGCGCATGTAGTCGCGGGTAATGAAGCCGTAGAGAATTTCGGCGAGGAAGCGCCGCTGCTGCTTGTTGAGCCGCCCGGTGATACCGAAATCAACCGCAACAATCAGCCCCTGATGATCGACGAACAGGTTGCCCGGATGCATGTCGGCATGGAAAAAGCCGTCACGCAGCGTATGACGCAGGAAGGACTGGATCAGCGTTTCAGCAAGCTTCTTGAGATTGAAACCCGCGGCTTCAAGCGCCGAAACATCAGACATCTTGATGCCGTCGATCCATTCGAGGGTCAGCACATCGCGACCTGTACGTTCCCAATCGACATTGGGAACGCGGAAACCCGCATCGCCCTTGATGTTCTCGGCGATCTCGGAAAGTGCCGCCGCTTCCAGACGGAGATCCATCTCGATACGCGTGGTCTGCTGCAGCGTCTCGACAACCTGCACCGGGCGCAGGCGGCGCGTGAAGGGAACGTGGCGTTCCTGCATACGCGCAACCATATAGAAGCCTTCAAGGTCGCGGGCGAAGCGGTGGCGAACGCCCGGACGAATGACCTTGACCGCCACTTTCTGGCGCGATCCGTCCTTCATGACTTCCGCCGGATGCACCTGCGCCATTGAAGCGGCGGCAATCGGCGCGTCGAATTGCAGGTAAAGATCATCGATCTTGCGGCCAAGCGAACCTTCAATGGCGACAACCGCATCGGCCTGCGGGAAGAAATCGAGCCTGTCCTGCAAAAGTTCGAGATCGGCAGCAACATCGCGCCCGACAATATCGGGTCGCGTGGCCAGAAACTGGCCGAGCTTCACATAGGACGGACCAAGCTTGTTCATGGCCCGCGACATGCGCTCGGAACGCTGCATGTGACGCGCGCGCGGACGCGCCAGAATGCCCGCAATCCTGTGTCCGAACGCCGGAAGGCCGGAAAGCCCCTCGACGGGAAGCGCGCTGATGACACCCTCGCGCGTCAATATCCATCCGGCCCGCATCAGCCGGAAAGCGGCGGAAAGATTACTCATATGCTAAAGTTTCCAGCCGGAATGAAGCGCGGCAATACCGCCGGTAAAATTGCGATAACTCACGCGCTCGAAACCAGCCTTCTCGATCATCGCGGCAAAATCCTGCTGCTTGGGGAATTTGCGGATCGATTCAACAAGATAGCTGTATGAATCGGCATCGCCGGTAATCATCTTGCCGATGCGCGGAATGGCGTGGAACGACCACTGGTCGTAGACCTTGTCGAGAACCGGCAGTTCAACCTCGGAGAATTCGAGGCACAGGAAACGCCCGCCCGGTTTCAGCACGCGATAGGCTTCCGACAGCGCCTTGTCGATATGCGGAACATTGCGAATGCCGAAAGCAATCGTATAAGCGTCGAAACTATCGTCCCCGAACGGCAGCTCTTCGGCATTGGCCTCGACGAATTCGAGATTGTCGATAAGCCCCTTCTTGATGGCGCGTTCGCGCCCGACGCCCAGCATTGAGCCGTTGATATCGAGAATGGTGACATGAGCCTGACGGTTGGAGGCCTCGACAATGCGGAAAGCAATATCGCCAGTGCCGCCTGCAACGTCAAGAGAAGTCCAGCCGGGGCGTTTCGACGGCGCCAGCCATGCGATCATCGCATCTTTCCAGACACGGTGCATGCCCGCCGACATGAGATCGTTCATCACATCGTACTTGCTTGCGACCTTATGGAAAACGTCGTTGACGAGACCCTGCTTTTCATTTTCGTCAACCGCCTTGAAGCCGAATGAATGCTCCATGCCACCTTGTGCGCCCACGCGGTCCGCATTGCCGTTTTGCTGGCTCATAGCTCATCCTGCTTTTGAATAGTACGAAAACAATTTCGGTTATGCATATAAAGCTTGTGCCGAACGATACAAGCACAGACGTTTTCCCACTACCCCTTTTGTGAACATGGTTATCGAACCGGCTTGCGTTGACGCCGAAAAATGGCCAAAGAGACATAAAACTGTGCGTGCGCGCTCGCCACGCGTTTTCTCCGGCGCAAACTGCCGTTAAATTCAGAAAAGATAACAAGAAAAGTGGAAAGATCATGGGCGTTACAGTCGTCAGCCATCCGCTTGTCCAGCACAAGCTCACCATCATGCGCAAGAAGGAAACGTCCACAGCCAGCTTCCGGCGGCTGCTGAAGGAAATATCGCTGTTGCTTTGCTACGAAGTGACGCGCGATCTCGAACTGACCACCATGTCGATCGAAACCCCATTGATGCCGATGGACGCACCGGTGCTTGAAGGCAAGAAGCTCGTCTTCGCCTCAATCCTGCGGGCAGGCAATGGTCTTCTTGAAGGCATGCTCGATCTGGTGCCCGCCGCGCGCGTCGCCCATATCGGCCTTTATCGCGATCACGACACGCTGCAGCCGGTCGAATATTATTTCAAGGCACCGGAAGACATCGTCAACCGCCTCATCATCGTTGTCGACCCGATGCTGGCCACCGGACATTCGGCAATCGCAGCCATCGACAAGCTGAAGGAACGCGGTGCGACCAATATCCGCTTCCTCTGCCTGCTGGCGGCTCCGGAAGGCATCAAGCGCTTTACCGAAGCCCATCCGGATGTCGACGTATTCACGGCCTCCATCGATGAACGTCTTGATGAAAAGGGCTATATCGTTCCCGGTCTCGGCGATGCAGGCGACCGTATGTACGGCACAAAGTAAGCACCAGTGCGCATCCCGAAAAGTGTGAAGCGGTTTTTGGGATGCGTGCTAAAATAAACAACGCAGAGCGGCCCGCGCCTGCTATCATTTCTAGGAATGGGGTCGGCATGGCGAGGGTTTTTACGATCTTTCTAGTATTTGCGGGACTGGCAATTGCCTTCCCGCTTCTGTTTGAAAAATTCGGCCAGCAGCCGAAAGCCGGTTCAAACACATCCGCTTCAGCTTCTGCAACTCCTTCGCAGAACCTGATCGCCTATAGCGGACGCCGGATGCAGATCGCGCCGGACAGCCGCGGCCATTTCATCACGGACATAAAAGTTGCCGGTCAATCCCTTCGCGCTATGGTGGATACGGGAGCAAGTGTCGTTGCGATCAACGCCAGCGCCGCAAGGCGCGTCGGCCTGGCGCTAAAACCCGCCGATTTCAAATATCGCGTCTCGACCGCCAACGGCGAAACCATTGCTGCATCCGCCATCTTGCCCAGCATCGAAATTGGACGTGTCCGGTTGGAAAATGTGGAAGCCATGGTTCTGCGTGACGATGCCCTGTCCGACACACTTCTCGGCATGAGTTTTCTGAGGCGTCTTCGTCATTATGAAGTTTCAAACGGCGCGCTCGTGCTGACGCAATGATGTGTTACCGTACTTCCGATATGGATCGAAAGCGGCTAAACACCGATGCTCAAAATACCAATGGAAGCCAGCCATGACACCGGACCAGCGCCTGACCGAGCTCGAAATTCGCGTAGCCGAACAGGAAAAGACAATCGACGAGTTGTCATCCGTTCTGGCGGAACAATGGAAAACCATAGACCAGCTTTCTAAGAAGCTCGGCGCATTGACCGACCGCTTTCTGGAACTGGAAGAACAAACCGCGCCGGACGTCCCGGTCACCAGACCACCGCACTGGTAACACCATGCTTCAGATCGTCTCCCTCGCCGACCGTCCCGATCTTGTGTCCGTCTGCGCCTCATGGAACCATGCGGAATGGGGCGAATTTACCGGCTCGTCCCTGGCGCAAACCGCAAAGGCTTTTAGCGATATTTCGCACGAAGACGATGGTCAGGCGGCGCGGGTTGCGCTCTGGAACGGACAACCTGCCGGCCTTGCCCTTCTGATCCACAGCGATCTGGAAACACATCCGCATCTGAAGCCGTGGGTGGCAAGTGTTTTCGTCGCGCCTGACTATCGCGGCAAAGGCATTGCCAAAGGTCTCGTCGGCGCTATCGAGGACGCGGCGCAGGAACTCGGCTATGCAGAAGCCTTTCTCTACACCGACAAGCCGGACCTGTACCGCCGGATCGGCTGGAGCGATTTCGAGCATCTGGAAGGCGACTATGCCGGGATGCTGATCCTGAAAAAGAAAATCGCGCGGTAAGCACCGCGCGATCTGTTGATGACAGCCCGCTTATTGTGCCAGTGGGATCGGACAGCTCACGCCAGTGCCGCGCAATCCGCAATAACCGTTAGGGTTCTTCGCCAGATATTGCTGGTGATAGTCCTCGGCATAATAGAGCTCCGGCGCATCCTCGATTTCCGTGGTGATCGGACCGAGACCACGACCGGCAAGCGCCTGCGAATAGGCCTCCCGGCTCTTTTCCGCCACGTCACGATCAGCCTTGTCGAAAGTATAGATGACCGAACGATAGGTCGTACCGATATCGTTGCCCTGCCGCATGCCCTGCGTCGGATCGTGCTCCTCCCAGAAAAGGGTCAGCAGCTCATCGAGGCTCACTACCTTCGGATCGTAGACGACCAGCACAACTTCCGCATGGCCGGTCAGCCCCGTGCAGGTTTCCTCATAGGTGGGGTTGGGCGTGACTCCGCCCGCATAACCGACAGCTGTTACATATACGCCTGGCACCTGCCAGAAGAGCCGCTCGGCGCCCCAGAAACAGCCCATTCCGAACAGAACCTGCTTATAGCCTTCCGGCCATGGTCCTTTCAGCGAGCGACGATTGACGAAGTGGGTCGCGGATGTCGGGATCGGTTGCGCGCGTCCCGGCAAAGCTTCATCCGTCGAAGGCATCTGCGTCTTCTTGCGGTAGCTGTCCAAGAAACTCATGGTATCCACCTCCTGATTATCGAGCGGCAAAGCGTCCCAGAGGGCGCTCCCGACGATGACCGATTGCATAGAATAAAAGAGCGAGAATGCCGAAAAGAAGCCAACCCGGCTGCTCAAGCAGAGGGATGCAGACCGCATTCCAGGCTCCTGCTCCTATATAGTGCGTCACGAAGGTTTCTGCATCGGCCAATGTTTCAGGCGCGTTGCGCGACCACATGGACAAAAGCGGCTTCGCTATGAACTGCGACGCACCGACGGACCGCGCGCCGTCAAGGACCGCAAAAATCACCGCGAAAGCCAGAAAGACAACCGCAAAACTACGCAATACAAATCGGATCACGATTCTCTGCCCCAGATTTCCTGCCCTGATCTCGGCACCGGTTTTAAGGCCGGACGTCCGAAGATTTATCTTTTTGACGTTGTTAAAGCATAGCACAAAGAGCTCGCCAGACTCAAAGCCACGCAGGAACACAATTTTACGATCAAAATAAAACATAATAATTACATACAGTTACCCAACGGTCGCCGCAGTTTGCACAGGCTCAGTGATTTAGACGCAAAAACTTGCAAATAGCTGTTGAACATATGCATTTTCTGGCTATATTCGCGCCGCACCCGCTAATTGGCGATTAACCAGCGCCTATTTCAAAAAGCGGTGTCACGTTTGCAGTCAGTTTTCACCGTGAGACACGGTTTCCCGACAGCAAGGCAGACGGAGAGGTGGCCGAGTGGTTGAAGGCGCACGCCTGGAACGCGTGTATACGGGAAACCGTATCGAGGGTTCGAATCCCTCTCTCTCCGCCATTTGATTTTCCAACAATCGACGCGAATTACCTCTTCCACAACGGTCAGCCTGTTAACTGCATCCGCACCTCAGGCAACAAAAAGCCGAAGGTTTGGGCCTCCGGCAGTTGCTTTTAGTTCAGACCTTCTTCCTTCAACGCCTTTTGTACGTTTGGACGAGCCAGCACGCGTTCGCGCAGCTTCAGTGCCCTTGGATAGGCGCTCAAATCGAGCTTGAGGCCGACGCCCCAGCCGATGATCACAGAAGCATAGGCGTCTGCCTGCGTAAAATCATCGCCAAGCCAGTAGGCATTCTTGTCCGACAGCATGGCTTCGAACTGCTCCATACGCCGATTGATGTTGGCGATAACGCTAGCCTTCGCTTCCTCGGTCAGATTAGGCGCAAACAGGCCACCAAAAGCCGAATGCATATCCGAGCAGAAGCCTAGCGCTTCCTGCAGGCGTGCACGTTCCATCGTGCCATAGGCGGGCTTGAACGCCGCAACGTCGGAATGGTCGCCTATATATTGGAGGATTGCCGCATTCTGCGTGATAACAGTGCCGGGCTTTAATTCCAGCGCCGGAACCGCGCCCCGCGGATTGACCGCGAAATAATCGCCACCATCCGCCGTCTTCTTGGCCTTGAGGTCCACGGCTTCCAGCTCATAAGGCAGGCCCGTTTCGCTCAGAATAATGTGAGGTGCGAGCGAACAAGCACCAACCTTGTAATAAAGTTTCATAGAAATCTCCCAACGGTTTCGATGAAAGATTTCTAGCAATTCTTACGTACCTAGCAAGGAATTGGGGATCACAATTCTTTGTGTAACCTCATTCTTCGAAATGATCGTCCCGCGACAGGCGATTTATCAGAAAAGCGATGCGATACGCGCAGGCTTCGAGGACGGTATTCGGGTCACGACAACCATCTTGTTGAACTCACCGCGCTTGAAGGCACGCAAGAAGCGTGGATAGTCCTTGAATACCACGCAGCCATTGGAATCGCCGCGGCGTCCCAGCATGAAAGTATGCGCCAGAAGACCATCGCGATTATAACGGTTGTTGCCATCGACGGGCGTGAGGCGGATTGCTTCGACGCCGTGAAACAGCGCTTCACGCATGCGCAGATCATAGGTATGAGGCGGCGTGGGCCCGCGGTTCTTCTGGTTAACGTAGCGCGGATTGTCACGCATTGATCCCAGGCCAGAGTGTGCTTCAAGGCGCTCGCCGCTCGGCAGATAAACAGTGGCTGCGGAAATGTCGTAGATAGCGACCTTGCTGCGCGCGGCCTGATTGAAAAGCGGGCTGAACAGACCAGGGCGTGGTTCTTCGGTTGCACCGCTTTCCGGCGCGTAGGCAAGCTCGGTCTTACCATGCATACGAGAACGGCGCAGCGAAGGCTTGGCGCCCGGCAGCGGCACATCATCGGGCAGGAATGCGTCCTGGGTGGCTTCGTCTTCTGCAGCCATGTCCGTCTTCTGATCCGGAGCAGGCTGCGGAACAGGAACAACATTGCCGGTGGGAAGGTTTGTCTGCTTTTCGACGGCATCCGCTTCTTCGGTTTGCGAAAGCGGCTCTATCTTGCTGAAGGCTGACGCTGCCTGCGATGCGTTCGGGATCTGCGCATAGGCGACCACAGTCGCACCAGCCTCCGCGGCAGGTTGCTCCGGCAGAACACTCGCCACAACGGGCTCTACGCGATGGACGCGATCTGCGCGCAATTCGATGAGAGATGCCGTATCGACAGGCTTGTCCTCGATTACGGAATCTGGACCGATATCGGCGATAATCGGCTTATCGTTCGTGTTTTTGGTTCGGTGCCAGTCGAGATTGGAATAGACAGTATCGGCTGTATAGGCATCGATGAAGCTTTGCCTGATGCGGCGCGATGGCGCGATTTTGTGATCGACGACGGCAAGCGTCTGCGGCGCGATCAGAGAGACGCGGCGCATGATCGGGGCAACGGGCGCAAAGGCCGGCACAACCGTTTCCAGCGTACCGAGCGCGGTCATCATCCAGCTTCCGGCCACCAGGCCCGTCGCAGCAAATATCGCAACGCGCGTAAATCCCCTGAAACCGAATGGAAGCCTGATGCCATTGCTGCGCGGAGCCGCGTAGCCATACACTTCTGTTACACACGCCATGGTACAAATCCGAGTGGAGATCAACTTTCATGTACCGCCTCGCATGTCAGTTCAGCAAAAAGACGAACAAGACATAGCAAGGCGGTGACTGAAAGGTCATCTCCAGCATCGTCAATTATGGTAACCAAATCCTTTACAGGAGGAAGAAATCCGGTCCGCAGTTCTCTGGAACCAAGTTAGGCAGTCAGGAGATAGGCGTTCTGTTTTGCACTTGGAAACTCCAGCCCCTCCACCGCCACGCGATTGCGCCCGCGATGCTTGACCCGCATGAGAGCAATATCCGCACGGGCCGCCGTTTCCCATAATGTTTCACCGCCGCGCACCATGGCGACACCGAAACTGCATGTCATCTGACGATCCGCAGGCAACATGGAAAAACTGTGTCGGGCCACACGTCCGCAAAGCCTGCTGCCCAGTCGCTCGCACATTTCCGCATCGCCCTGAACCAGAAGAACGAACTCCTCGCCACCGACGCGTCCAATGATCGTTGTATTTGCAGCAACCATTTGCAGGACGCGGGTAAATTCAACCAGAACCTGATCGCCTGTGGCATGACCCAGTTCGTCGTTGATCAATTTGAAGTGGTCTATATCGGCGATGATGACCCCATAATCACCGCGCTGGGCCTCGGCCAGACGCAGATAGGCGCAGCGCTCAAGGCCGCGACGATTGAAAACACCGGTCAGCGGATCGGAGTCACGCTCCGCCTGCAATTCCTTCACCACATCGGAAGTGGTCACTACCAAAAGAACAAGACCGGAAAAAACGCCGGAAAAAGCACCAAATATCATGATGCCCTGCCAATAGCGCGAATGTATCAACTCGGACGGTCGTGCAATTTCGGATGAGAGCCCCAATGCCATTCCTGCCTGCGCATAGAAATGCACCGTCAACACTATCAAGGCGCCGAACAGCACGCGCTCGACCCAGCTTCGGCGTGCAAGGTCGCGCGTCTGAATGCAAAGGACAGCTACCAGACTACCTAACGTCAGTTGGACTGCAGGTGCAATCCACGAATAGCCCATATCATTTGTAATGAAATAGATCATGGCGGCGAGAAGGCTGAGCCCGATCAGGCCAGACGCCAAGCGGGAATAATGTCCGCCCATGCGTATCATCACACCTTCGCAAAGCAGCCAGCCTCCCATAAAATGGAAAGTCGTGGCAACCGGCGAGGTTAGGGTCAGACTGTTCGAGATCAGCGATATGGGAACCAGAAGCCCGAAAGCAAAGCTGGTAAAGCTCAGGCCGAAGAGCAAAAGATGCCTGCGCTTCGTGTCGAGCGTCCAGACGCCCAACATCGTCGCAGCAAACAGCAATACTACCAGCGGCGGCACGAACTTCACGAACAGGTCCTGAATCGGTTGAAAATGAGAATGCAAAAAACGCTATTTCAGATTGAACCCAATGTGCAATTACAAACCAGGATCAAAGTCAAGTTGTTAGCCCGCAATATTGATGAGCATTAGAGCCTAATGTAGCAACAATTAGAATAAGCGATTGCTAAAAATAAATTGAAAACAACATATTTCGGCGAAAATCTTTTTTCACGCAGTTTTTACCTTCAGGTTTATCCCCAGAAGCTTTTCGACAATCATACGACCAATAGGGACAGAAGAGGTTGCCGCCGGTGACGGCGCATTACATACATGCAGCATTCTCTCCGTTTCCCTGAAGAGAAAATCGTGTACCAGGGTGCCATCATCGAGAACGGCTTGCGCGCGTATTCCGGCGCCGGGCGCACCAAGATCGGAAAGCTCCAGCGTCGGGCAATATTTGCGACATTCCTTCAAATAGCGTGCACGGGAGGCGGAATTGCTGAATTCGGATAGTGCCGAGCGCCAGTTCTTCATCGCCATCTTCCAGAAACCGGGAAATGTGGACATATCCGCGACATCGCCTGCACGGAAACTGCCTTTATCGTAGCCTTCGCGCGAAAAACCCAGAACTGCGTTTGGGCCGACCGTGACACCGCCGTCAATCGTTCGCGTCAGGTGGATGCCGAGAAATGGTAAATCAGGATCGGGGATCGGATAGATCAAATGCTTGACGATATTCGCCTTCGATTGCGGCAGGGTGTAGTATTCACCGCGAAAAGGCACGATGCGATGACTGATATCCAACCCCGCAAGCCGCGCGATGCGGTCTGACTGCAAGCCCGCACAAGCGACCAGTTTGGCAGCACGCACGGTTTCATCCTTCACCGTTACCGTAACGCCTTTGCCATCCTCCCGGATTGCCGTAACCGGTGCATTGAGCCGCACGATACCGCCGCGCTCGATGATTTCTGCAGCTATCGCCCGCGATACTTTTGCATAATCGACAATGCCTGTCGCCGGAACGAGCAGCGCCCCGAGCCCCGCAACGGCAGGCTCGACCTTGCGCAAAGCCTGCTGGTCCATATGCTGGAAGGTGATGTCGTTCTGGATCGCGCGTTTGGCGAGCGCCTCCATGCGTTCGACTTCCTGCGAAGAGGTCGCGACCAAAAGCTTGCCGCATGTTTCGAATGGAATGGAATATTGCTTGCAAAAGGCTTTCGTGGCCTCTGCACCCGCCCGGCACAATTGTGCCTTCAATGAACCTGGCTGGTAATAGACACCGGCATGGATGACGCCGCTATTATGTCCCGTCTGGTGGCGCGCGAAATCGCTTTCCTTCTCCAGCAGAATGATCCTTGCACCCGGCTCAGCTTCCTGCATGGCTTTTGCTGTCGCGAGCCCGACAATGCCACCACCGATGACGCAATAATCATAATCTGCCACGAAGTCCCCTCCTCACGTCTTTTCCCTGCGCAAGCGCCCTGCCTTGCTGCCGCTCGACAGGATCATTACCTGTTACTTATACGAATGCGGCCTTGGTTACAGCACCGCAAAATGGCATTCTTTGTCAAACCCGTTCCCCCATGCGGAGAAGTTCCATGCGCCATCAGTTCGACCTTTTTGCTCCTTCGCCGGAGGAAGGAGAGGAACGGGCAGAACTGCGCCCTGCCCGCACCAGGCCCGGCAAGACGACGGGCATCGATGAAGCGGAGATGGTGAAACGACTGAAAGACAGCGGGCGTTATCGCATCCTACAGCGGCTCGACCCACCGCCGACAGTACCGAATGCCGACACACAAGCCTTTCCGCGTCTTGGCGTGGTGGTGGATACGGAAACGACAGGTCTCAATCCGGCGCAGGAAGAAATCATCGAAATCGGTGCGGTGGCCTTTCGCTATGCGGATGACGGGTCGATAGGTGATGTTTGCGCCACATTCGGCGCGCTGCAGCAACCGTCCAAGCCGATCCCCGCTGATATCACCCGCATCACCGGCATTACCGACGATATGGTGAAAGGCCAGACGATCCCGCGCGAAAAGCTCGACGCGCTCGTCGCCGAGGCCGACATCATCATCGCGCACAATGCCGGTTTCGACCGCCCGTTTCTCGAGCGTTTCTCAATCGCTTTCGCCAACAAGCCTTGGGCCTGCTCGGTGAAGGAGATCGACTGGACCGCACGCGGTTTTGAAGGCACCAAGCTCGGTTATCTGATCGGCCAGAGCGGCTATTTCCACAACGGACACCGGGCCGAAGATGACTGCCAGGCCCTGCTCGCGGTGCTGAAGGAAAAATCCGGCGATACCACGCCCTTTGCCGAACTGTTGAAGGCGAGCCAGCGCGCGCGGATGCGCATCTATGCCGAGAACAGCCCGTTCGAAATGAAGGACCACCTGAAAGCACGCGGCTATCGATGGTCGGACGGCAGCGATGGACGCCCGAAATCATGGTGGACGGAAATCGGCGAAGAAGAGCTCGAAACCGAACTCGAATATCTGCGTACCGAGATTTACGGCTGGCGCGACGCCGATCCGCTGATCCAGAAGCTCACCGCCATGGACCGCTACAAGGAACGGGCACCGCTTCGTCCGAAGAAATAACAGCTCCCACATCCTGAGCGCCCGCCCCATCTCCCTCATCCTGAGGAGGTGACCCTGAGCTTGTCGAAGGTCACCGTCTCGAAGGATGGGAGATGGCCCCTCGCCATTCGAGGCGGCGCTTCGCGCCTCCTCAGGATGAGGGGCAGGGTTTGGCGATCAGGCGATAACCGGCCAAGGCTTCTGCGCAGGCCGCATATCTTCATATGCTTTTGCAAGGCGCAACACGCCCAAATCGTCGAAACGCTGGCCGAAAATCTGCAAGCCGATGGGCAGGCCCTTTGCCGTATAACCGCAATTGATCGAAATGGCCGGCTGTTCCGACATGTTCATCGCAACGGTGAAGGCGATATGTTCGAACGGACGCTGCGGATCGTTGATTGGAGACGCCCATTCCGCCGGATAGGTCGGCATTGGAGCGGTTGGCGAAATGATGAAGTCGAAACCCTTCGATGCAGAAAGAGCCGCGTTACGCATAGCGTCCATCTGGGCAAAACCGAGATAGACTTCCTCACCGTTCAGACCTTCGGCGGTTTCGGTCCACTGATAGATATAAGGCAGGATTTTCGCGCGGTTTTCCGGCGTCATCTTCTTGATATCCGACCACGACCGCGCGCGCCAGAAACGGTCGAGACCATCGATCATGGTGCGATTGAGGAATGGCGCAACCGGCTCGATGATCGCGCCCGCATCAGCAAAAAGCTTGGCCGCCGCTTCCACCGCAGCGCGGGTTTCGTCGCCTACAGGTTCACCGAAACCGGCATCGAGCCAAAGGCCAATCTTCAGGCCCTTGACGTCGATATCAAGGCTCATCCAGTCAATGTCCTGATAAGGCAGGCTCATGGCGTCGCGACGGTCTGGCCGCGACAGCACCGACATGTAAAGCGCGCTGTCGGCAACCGTGCGGGTCATCGGACCGGCAACACGACCGAAAAACGGCGGATCGATCGGAATGCGCCCGAAAGACGGCTTCAGACCGACCAGACCGCACCAGCCGGCAGGCAGGCGAATGGAGCCGCCAATGTCGGTGCCAATGTGCAGCGGGCCGTAACCGGCGGCACCCGCGCTGCCCGCACCGGCGCTTGAACCGCCCGGATTGGTGTTCAGGTCCCACGGATTGCGGGCAAGCTTGTGAAAGCTCGACAGGCCCGATGACAACATGCCGAGATCCGGCATGGTCGTCTTGGCGAGCAGCACGCCACCAGCCTCTCGGGTGCGCGCCGCAGGCGGCGCGTCAGCGGCGGCAGGCTTCAACGGCAGCGCCGCACAGCCAAGCGGCACGGGCGTTCCTTCGGTCGCGATATTCTCCTTGATTGTCAGCGGCACACCATCGATGGGACCGGCAGGCTCGCCCTGCGACCAGCGCGCTTCCGAGGCCTTGGCCGCCGCCCGCGCCGCATCCGGATCATAAGCCCAAAGCGCGTTCAGCTTCGGCTCATAGGCTGCGATGCGGGTGATGACGGCTTCGGTGACTTCGACCGGCGAAAGCGACTTCGCCTGATAGGCGGACACGAGTTCGACAGCTGACAAATCGGCTAGATTCGACATTGGATATTTCCTCAAATCACTCAGGCAATTTCAGTGTAGAATCGGATCGCCGCGCGCGCTTGCGGCGACCGGAGAAAGGCTTTGGCACGGCGTCAACCAGCGCCCGAGTATAGTCGTGCTGTGGATTGTCGAAGACCTCATTCGTCGGCCCCTGCTCGACAATATTGCCGCGATAGATCACCGCAACACGGTCGGTAATCGCGCGCACCACGCCAAGGTCATGGCTGATAAAAAGATAGGAAAGACCGAACTTTTCCTGCAAATCCATCATCAGGTTCAAGACCTGCGCCTGAATGGAAACGTCGAGCGCCGAGACCGGCTCGTCAGCGACAATCAGCGCCGGTTTGGTGATTAGCGCCCGCGCAATCGCGATGCGCTGGCGCTGCCCGCCGGAAAATTCATGCGGATATTTTTCCGCAGATGCTTTCGGCAGGCCAACCGCTTCCAGCACTTCCGCCACGCGGTCGTCACGGTCCTTGGAACTGGCGCCGCTTTCAAGCGACACAATCGGCTCGGAAATAATCCGCTTGACCGTATGGCGCGGATCGAGCGAACCGTATGGATCCTGAAATATCGCCTGAAAGCCCTTGCGCGCTTCACGCAGGCCCGAGCGATCCAGTGCATAGATATCCTGCCCGTTGATGAGAATCTGACCCGATTGCGGGCGCTCCAGCCCCATCACGGCGCGCGCCAGCGTGGATTTTCCGGAACCGCTTTCGCCGACGATGCCAAGGCTTTGCCCTGCTTCGATCTCGACATTCACTCCATGCAACACACGCAATGCGCTGGGCTTTGAAAAGAACGATGCGCGCGGAAGCTGATATTCGCGCACCACATCGCGCACCTGCAAAATCATCTTGCTCATGACACCACCTCGCCTTCACGCGGATGCAGGCAAGCGGCGCGATGCGCGATGCCGTCATTCTCGGCGATGAAGTCCAGCCCCGGTATCGCCTGTCGGCAATCGTCCTGCACAAAGGCGCAGCGATCGGCAAAGGTGCAATAAGGCGGACGCGCCAGCGGGTCCGGCACCACGCCCGGAATGGCGGCAAGGCGCTGGCGTTTTCCCGTATTGTGGTTGCGCACGAGGGCGGCGCCATGCGGCGAGGCTGCAAACAAGCCGCGCGCATAGGGATGCGCCATGCGGTGGAAGACGGCTTCCGTACGGCCCGTCTCGACAATGCGGCCCGCATACATGACGGCGATCCGGTCGGTCATTTCCGACACCACGCCGAGATCGTGGGTGATCAGCATCAGGGCGGTGCCGGTTTCATCGATCAGCTCGTCCATCAGATCGAGGATCTGCGCCTGCACGGTCACATCAAGTGCCGTTGTCGGCTCATCGGCAATCAGCAGGTCGGGCTCGCAGGCAATCGCCATGGCGATCATCACGCGCTGGCGTTGCCCGCCGGAAAGCTGGTGCGGGTAAAGATCGAGATTGAAGCGCGGCGCAGGCAGCCCCACGCGATCCAGCAACTCGCGCGCCTTGCGCTCGGCATCGGCACGGCTTTCACCCAAATGCAGACGACGACCTTCGGCAATCTGCGCACCGATGGACTTGACCGGATTGAGCGCCGTCATCGGCTCCTGAAAGATCATCGCCATGCGCCGTCCGCGCATCTTGCAGAGTTCCGCTTCCGGCTTGTTCGCCAGATCCTCGCCGTCGAAACGCAAGCGACCGCGCACGCGCATGCGCTCGGGCAGCAGGCCCATGGCGGCAAGTGCCGTGATCGACTTGCCGCTGCCGGATTCGCCCACCACACCAAGGCGTTCGCCACGGTTCAGCGTGAGCGTGATGCCGGAGACAATGTCTGCCGTACGAGCGCCAAAGGGCAGCTCGACGGACATATTGTCCATTTCAAGGAGGGGTGCTGTCATCTCTGCCTCCTGACGCGCGGGTCGAGCACATCGCGCAATCCGTCACCCAGCATGTTGAGGCCAAGCACGGCAAATGTGATGGCGAGGCCGGGGAAAATGGCGAGCCAAGGCGCGTCATAAATAAAGGTCTGTGCGTCATTGAGCATTTTGCCCCAGCTCGGCATCGGCGGCTGGGTGCCAAGCCCGACATAGGACAGCCCCGCTTCGGCGACGATGGCCAGCGCGAACTGGATCGTCGCCTGCACGATCAGCACATGGTTGATATTGGGCAGCACGTGCAACAGCGTGATCGACACGTCGCCGCGCCCTGCGCAACGGGCTGCCTGCACATATTCACGCTTCCAAAGCCCCAGCGATGCGCCGCGTGTGACACGCGCAAACACCGGAATGTTGAAAATGCCGATGGCGATCATCGCGTTCACCGCGCCGGGGCCGAAAACAGCCGTGATGATCACCGCCGTCAGCAGCGCCGGAAAGGCGAAGGCGAGATCCGTCACGCGCATGACGAAACCGTCCACCATGCCGCCGCGCGCAGCCGCGAAAGCGCCAAGCGGAATGCCGATCCCGGCACCGACAAGCACGGCAATGATCGACACGGCGATGGAATTGCGCGCCCCGACCATGATCATGGAAAACACATCGCGACCGAAATTATCCGTGCCGAACAGATGATTGAAGCTTGGCCCCTGCAACTTGTCGCGGAAATTCATCGCTGTCGGCGAATAGGGCGTCCACAAAAAGGAGATGAGCGCCATCGCAACGAGGATAACCGTAATCAGCGTACCGATGGTCAGGCTGCGGCTCAAAAGCACCGTTCGGAAAATGCCGGGCTTCGGCAGGATTTGTGCGTCTTGCTTTGCTGGGCTCATCGGCTGCCTCCTGTCGAAAGGCGCGGATCGATGAAGCCGTAGACAAGATCGACAATGAAATTGACCGCAATCACGGAGGCAGCAAGCAGCGTCACCAGCGACTGCACGGTGACGAGATCGCGCTGCGCGATGGCCTGAAACACCAGCCTTCCAAGGCCGGGCAGATTGAAGACGTTTTCGATGATGATGGTTCCCGCCAGCAGAAAGGAGAATTGCAGTCCGATGATGGTGACGACCGGGATCAGCGCATTGGGCACCGCATGACGCCAGAGTGCGGCCTTGCGTGTCAGGCCCTTGGCGCGCGCGGTCCGCACGAAATCCTCACCCAATGTTTCGATGACAGCGGAGCGCGTCACGCGGGCCAGAATAGCGGCAAGCGGCAGCGCGAGCGCCAGCGCAGGCAGAAACAGCGAGCGCATACCTGTCCAGAAACCATTTTCCCATCCGGCAAAACCCGAAGCCGGAAACCAGCCGAGCTGCAAGGCAAACAGCAGGATCAAAAGCAGGCCAAGCCAGAAATTCGGGATGGCGACGCCGACCTGCGCCACGCCCATGGAAAGCACATCGCCGGTCTTGCCGCGCTTCGACGCCGCATAGACGCCAACCGGAATGGCGACCGCGACCGACAGCACCATGGACAAAAGCGCCAGCGGCAGCGTGACCATGATGCGCGGTCCGAGCAACTCGCTGATCGGCACGGAATAGGTATAGCTCGTGCCGAAATCGCCTTTGAGAAAGCCGCCGATCCATGTGAGATAGCGCCACCAGATCGGCTGGTCGAGGCCAAGCTGGGTATGAAGCGCGGCCAGCGTTTCAGGCTGCGCATTGATGCCAAGGATCACAGCTGCCGGGTCGCCCGGCAGCACCTGCATCAGCAGAAAGACGATGACGGAAGCCGCAAGCGTCGTCAGCAAGAGCGAGACCAACCGCCCGGATATGTAAGCCAGCAAAGCGACCTCCTTGAAAAGACGGATATCCGCTTTCCACATTCCAACTCGCCGCACGCCCTCCCCTTATCTTATTGGGGTGCACGGCCATCCGCATGAAATCGCCCCGCCGAACAGACGACGGGGCGAACTTTGTTAGTCAGCCCAATAGGCTTGTGTCAGATCGTCCGCCGGGATCGGCATGTTCTTCCACAGACCCTTGACGTTTTTGTTCCAGACGCCGATTTTCGGCAGCGCATAGAGGAAGACATTCGGTTCATCAGCGGCCAGCTTTTCCTGCAACTTCTTGACGAGTTCCAGCTGTTCTTCGTCGCTGCCAGCCTCGGCATAAGACTTGTAAAGCGCCTTATAATCCGGGTTGTTGTAGTTGAAGTAGTACTTGTCGCGGGCATAGATATCGAGATCGCGCGCTTCGGTATGGGCGATGATCGTCGCGTCGAAATCCGACCGCTTGAACACCTGATCCAGCCACTGTGCAAACTCGATCGGCACCAGATTGACCTGAATGCCGACCTCGGCCAGCATCGCCGCGATGATCTCGCCGCCGCGACGCGCATAGGCCGGTGGCGGAAGCGTGATGGTGATCGACGTGCCTGCCGGTACACCAGCCTCTTCCAGAAGCTGCTTGGCCTTGGCCGGATCATAAGGATAGGTCTGCGAGAGATCGACATAGCCCGGATCAACCGGCGAATAATGCGAGCCGATTGGCGTGCCGAAGCCCGAATAAGTGCCTTCGATCAGCGCCTTGCTGTCGATGGCATGGGCCAGCGCCTGGCGCACCTTCACATTGTCGAAAGGCGCCTTGGCATTGTTGAGCGACAAGAGAACCTTGCCCGCCGTATCGCCCACTTCAACCTGCAGCTTGTCGTCGCTCTTGAAGCGGCTGATCAGCTCAGGCGCCTGGAACATCGGGAATACGTCAATGTCACCGGCAAGGATGGCAGCAGCCGCAGCCGAAGGATCGCTGACGAAGCGGAAGGTGACGGCGGAGAGCTTTGCAGGCTCACCCCAATAATCCGCATTGCGTTCCAGCTCGACGCGGTCGCCCTGCACCCAGCGCTTAAACTTGAACGGACCCGTGCCGACCGGCTTGGTCTTGTTCTCGCCAGCCGAATTCGGCGCGACCATGACGGCATCGCCCCAGCCCATATTGAACAGGAAGTTCGAGGTCGGGCGCTTCAGCGTGACAACGGCTGTCGCCGGATCGGGGCATTCTGTCTTTTCGATGGGTTCGAATAGACCCTTCTGCGCATTGGTGGAATCCGGAGCGACAGCGCGCTCATAGGAGAATTTCACCACCGAGCAGTCAAACGGCGTGCCGTCATGAAACTTCACGCCCTGACGCAGCTTGAACGTATAGGTCTTCTTGTCGTCGGAGACGGTCCAGCTTTCAGCCAGAAGCGGCTTCACCGTGCCGTCTTCGACAATGCGCACGAGACCTTCATAGAGGTTCGCATAGGTAACCTGCCGGATACCGGCGGCGGCATTGGCGGTCGGGTCCAGACCGGGCGGCTCCAGCACTTCGCCGACCACCAGTGTGTCTTTCGCGAAGGCACCGTTGATCGATGCCAGCATCGCAGCCGTTATAAGTCCGGCTTTCAGTAAGTTACCCATGGGTTCCCCTATCCCTCCAACTTTTAAATCGAACGCCCGCCATCCACGTCGAGCGCAACCCCCGTAATCATAGAGGCAGCGGGCGAGCAAAGAAAAGCCGCCGCCTCAGCCAGATCATCAGGTTTCAACAGGCGGCCCATCGGGATGGAATCGCGGAACTTCTTGCGGATTTCTTCGGTGTCCTCACCCATGAATGTGGTGAGAAGCGGCGTTTCACCAGCAACCGGGTTCAGCGCCACAACGCGGATTTTCGATGGCGCCAGTTCAATGGCGAGCGCCTTCGTCACCGAAACGACCCAGCCCTTGGTGGCATTGTACCAGGCGAGGTTCGGACGCGGGCGACCAGCGCCGGTCGAAGCGACGTTCAATATAACGCCCTCCCCATTGCCCTTGAAATGCGGAATGAGCTTGCGCGTCATCAGATAGACGCCGCGCACATTGACGCCCAGAATGCGGTCGAACTCTTCCGGTTCCACCAGTTCGGCATTTTGCGGCTTGTGACCGATGCCCGCATTGTTGATGAGAATATCGACCTTGCCGAATTTCGACAGAGCGGCTTCCACCGCCGCATCGACATCGGCTTCCCTGGAAATATCGGCGGCCACGGCCAGCGCCGCATCGCCGATTTCGCCTGCAACGCGCTCAGCGCCCGCCTTGTCGCGGTCGACGATGACGACCTTTGCGCCACCCTCGGCAAAGCGCTTCGCCATGCCTTCGCCAAACCCCGAACCTGCTCCCGTGATGAGCGCGACCTTACCTTCAAGCGACACTATGCTTCTCCCAAATGCTATATTTATCCGTGCCAGACCGAGATGGTCTTCAGCGAGGCAAACCCGTAGAGCGCCTCAAAACCCTTTTCGCGGCCATGCCCGGATTTCTTCACGCCGCCGAAGGGCAGTTCGATACCGCCGCCAGCGCCATAATTATTGATGAAGACCTGCCCCGAATGGATGGCCCGCGCCAGGCGGAACTGGCGTCCGCCATCATTGGTCCAGATGCCGCAGACGAGGCCGTATGAAGTGCCATTGGCAATCGCGATGGCTTCTTCTTCGGTGTCGAAAGGCAGGATGACCTGCACCGGACCAAAGATCTCCTCCTGCGCCAAACGATGATCGGCGGGCACATCACGGATCAACGTCGGCAACACATAGGCCCCGCCTTCCGGCGCGTCGTCGTTCAGCACGCCTTGCGCGGCAATGGCGAGCCCGCTTTCCTTCGCCAGATTGAGATAGCTCTCGACAATCGCCCTCTGGCGCTGCGACACCACAGGGCCGACCGACGGATCGGCGCTCGCCGGGCCAACTTTCAGCGCGCGATAACGTTCGCTCATGCGCGCGACGACATCCTCATAAATGCTGCGCTCGACCAGAATACGCGATGACGCCGAACAGGTCTGACCGGCATTTTGGATACCGGCATTGACCAGAAACGGCAAAGCGCGGTCGAGATCGGCATCGGCGAAAACGATCTGCGGCGACTTTCCGCCAAGTTCCAGCGTCACCGGCACGGTGTTCTTCGCTGCTGCGGCCTGTACCGCTTCGCCCGTGCGCACCGATCCTGTGAACGAGATGTGGTTGACATCGGGATGCTCCGAAAGTGCTGCGCCCGCTTCCGCCCCAAGCCCGGTCACGACGTTGAGCGCGCCGACCGGCAGACCGGCCTTTTCGGCGATACGGGCAAATTCGAGAATGGTCAGGCAGGCTTCTTCGGCAGGCTTGACCACGGCTGCATTGCCCATGGCCAGTGCTGCGCCAAGGCTGCGACCCAGAATCTGCATCGGATAGTTCCACGGAATGATATGGCCCGTGACACCATGTGGCTCATAGATCGACAGAACCGTAAAGCCGTTCTGATAGGGCAGCGTATCGCCATGCACCTTGTCGGCGGATGCGCCGTAAAACTCAAGATAACGCGCCAGCGCTACCACATCGGCGCGGGCTTGGCTGACCGGCTTGCCGACGTCCTTCGATTCCAGATCGGTCAGAAGGTCGATATTCTTCAACACTTCTTCCGAAATGCGGTGCAGCACGCGGCCACGCTCCGTTGCGGTCAGCTTGCCCCAATCGCCGGAAAGCGCCTTGCGGGCTGCCGCGACGGCCTGATCGATATCGGCCTTGGTGCCGCGCGCAATCAGCGCCAGATCGCTGCCATCGGAAGGGTTCTTGACGGTGATATGCTCGCCGCCAGCCGCATCCTGCCACTGACCCGCGATGAAATTGCCATAACGGAGCAAGCCCGCTCCTCCCGTCTGGTTCTCATGCTTCATTGTCATTCTCCCGAAGAGGCTGTTCCGCCTCCAATCTTGCAGTGGTGGCGCGGATATGCGCCCGCGCCAGCCGCTCAGCCTGTTCGCCATCGCGCGCGGCGATGGCCTCAACGATGGCGCCATGTTCGCGGATGGCCTCGCGCGCACGGTCTACCGACAGCGAAAAGGACGGCGCGAAAACCTGCGACGTCATGCGCAACAGCGGCACAAAGGCGATCAGCGACGCGTTGCCCGCCGTGTTCATCACCGCCATATGAAAATCGACATTGGACTGGGTATAGGCTTTAGCGTCCCACGGATCGACCACAGCCGACTGGCCCGCAACATGGGTGCGCAGTCGGGCGATATCCGCGTCGCTCGCCCGCTCGGCGGCAAAGCGCGCAGCCACACCGTCGAGCACTTCACGCACGGCATAGGCATCGATCAGGCGGGTGAGATCGGCGGAGGCGACACGCACCCCCCTGCCCGGTAGGTGAATGACCAGCCCATCCCGCTCCAGAACGCGCAGGGCCTCACGCAAAGGCGTGCGACTGATGCCGAATTCGGTGGCTATATGCTCCTGCCGGAGGATCGCGCCCGGCGCATATACGCCCGCATAGATTCGCTCGCGAAGTGCCTCTGCCACTTCGTCCAGCAAACGGGTCTGACTGCGCCATTCAAAAGCCGCCAATAGAAAAGCCTCCCAACTTTTCTGGACACAATATCCTGGATACAAAATCAGTCAATCTGAAAACGAATGCGCTTTTCAGAAATTAAACAGAGAATGAAAGACCGGAAATTTCGTGAATAATGCTCAAAACGATACAAGCTGTCTCGGCAAATATCGGTAGACTTTTCCAAGAACCTTACTCGCCAACGATTTCCGCCAGCATTTCGGCAAGCTGACGAATCTGATCGGGGCCATTGTCCATATGCCGGATGACGATTTCCATCGGCTCGACAGACGGCAATCCAGCAGCGGCAGGCACCACCTGATGACCGGGAAGCGCAACACGCGTCGGCAGCAGGCTGACACCCAGCCCCTCGGCGACTGCACTTTGAATACTCGCCAGACTGGAGCTGGTGAAAACCACATGCCAGCGCCTGCCAACCCGATCAAGAGCTTCCATCATGTCGCTGCGATAAAGCCCGTTCGGCGGGAATACGACGAGCGGCAGCGGGTCGACATGGGAAACAGGAAAATCAGCGCTATCGAGCCATGAAAGAGGTTCGGGCCAGTGCATTGTCCCAACCGTTTCGCCGCGCTTCTGTTTGACCATGACAAGGTCGAACTCGCCGGTCTCGAAACCTTTCTGCAATTCACGGCTTAACCCGCTCGTCACTTCGAGTTTTGTGTTGGGATGCGTGCGCATGAAACGCGCCAGCGCAGGCGTAACCAGCCGTGAGGCGAAATCTTCCGGCAGGCCGAGACGAAACACGGCGGCAAGCGCCGTCCCGGTCATCGCGGCTGCGGCATCATCATGCAATCGCAGAATACGGCGCGCATAGCCCAACAGCTTTTCGCCTGCATCCGTTGGGCGCACATCATGCCGGGCACGTTCCAGGAGCGCCTGTCCGGCAGCTCCCTCCAGCCGTATGATCTTCTGACTTATGGTCGACTGTGTCGAGTGCAACTGCACGGCCGCAGCCGTAAAACTACGGCTATCGACAACAGCCACGAAGGCCCGCAAAAGATCGAGATTGAAAACAGTATTCATAAACCAACTGGATATCAGTTCATCATTTAATTTCCAAATATGACATTCGGCTTGTATGAAGGCAACAAACAGGAGAAGCAGCCGATGCGTCAAACGATATTCAGCTTGAGTGCCTTGGCATTGATTGCAGGGACGATAGTTATGACCGAACCGACATTGCCGGGCCACCACGCCGCAGCCCAAGCCCAAGTCGAAACTTCTCTTCTTCAGGCCGCAGCAGCTGGCGATCTGGCTGCTGTTAATGCAGCCCTCAAGGCCGGAGTCGATCTCGAAGCGCGCGGCAGAAATGGCGAGACGGCGCTTCTTGCAGCAACCCACGCAAACCACATCGATGTCGCCCGTGCGCTCATTGATGCAGGCGCCGACGTCAACGCCAAGGATGCCATCAAGGACAGCCCCTATCTTTATGCGGGCGCGCGCGGACACATCGAAATTCTCAAGATGACGCTTGCGCATGGAGCAGACCTCAAAAGCACCAACCGCTATGGCGGAACGGCTCTCATTCCCGCCTCCGAACGCGGGCATGTCGAAACGGTGCGCACGCTGATCGAGGCTGACGTCAAGGTCGATCACGTCAACAATCTCGGCTGGACGGCGCTCCTCGAAGCTATCATGCTCGGAGACGGCGGCCAGCGTCATATCGATATTGTGAAGCTCCTCATCGATGCCGGGGCCGACGTCAATCTGGCAGACAATGACGGTGTCACGCCGCTTCAGCATGCCCGCAGCCGCGGTTATGCGCCGATGGTCGCCCTGCTGGAAAAGGCGGGAGCGAAATGAACACCGACCGCACCTTTCTCGATCAGGCCATAAAGCTCGCCTTCGACAATGTGAAACAAGGCGGACGCCCGTTCGGCGCCGTGGTCGTCAAGGACGGCGACGTCATTGCCACCGGCGTCAACCGCATGCTGGCCGATTGCGACCCGACGGCCCATGCCGAATTGCTGGCGCTGCGCGCGGCTGGCAAAGCCCTGCAATCGCCGCGTCTCGACGGCTGTGAAGTCTATGCAAGCGGCCAGCCCTGCCCCATGTGCTTTGCCGCCATGCACATGGCAGGTGTGGAAAAAATCCGCTTCGCCTATTCCAATGAGCAGGCCGAACCTTTTGGCCTTTCGACCGCGAAAATCGCCGCGGAACTCGCCAAGCCTCTCAGCGCACAGGCCGGCATCAGCTTCGAGCATTCCCCGCCGGAAAACGATCCAGAACTCTACCAGGCCTGGAAGAACAAGAACAAGGCGGGCGCTTGAGACATGCACACCACCACCCATCCGGCGACCGGCAGCAAACAAGCTGCAAACGTTGCCCTCATCGCGCTCGTCGTCTTGATCGGCCTCAACCTGCGTCCATTCCTGACCGCGCCGGGGCCGGTACTTTCGAATATCGCAGCCGATACCGGAATGGGCTTTGGTGCGCTTTCCCTGCTCACCTTCCTGCCAATGATGCTGATGGGGCTTGGCGCTTTCGCGGCTCCGCGCATCCAGTCGCTGTTCGGCACCCGGCGCAGCATGTTCGCAGCACTTACCATTCTTGCGGCAGGCTCTCTCCTGCGCGGCTTTGTTCCTGATAGTATTTCACTGGTGCTGACCGCCATTCTATGCGGCGCAGGTGTTGCGATGATTCAGGCCTTGATGCCAGGCCTCATCAAGGCCAATTTCCCGTCAAGCATCGCCACTGTGACAGGGCTCTATTCCGCCATGATCATGGCTGGCGGGGCACTCGGCGCGCGGCTGACACCTTGGCTTGCGGGCAACCAGCATAACTGGCGCTTCGCCCTTGCTGTCCTTGTCATTCCAGCTGTGCTGGCGCTACTGACCGCAATTCCCATTCTTCGCGAAACGGCGGCGGCGGGCAAAAAATCCGGAATAACCGGGCATCTACTGCGACGCCCTCGCACCTGGGTTCTGATGGCTGCTTTCGGTCTCGTCAATGCGGGCTATTCGTCTATGGTCGCCTGGCTTGCCCCCTATTACCAGTCGCTGGGTCTTGCCGCCTCCACCACCGGCAATCTCGTCGCGGCGATGGCCGTTGCCCAAGCTCTTGCAGCCTTCGGACTGCCGCTGGTCGCCCGCCACAGCACCGACCGCCGCCCGTGGCTGCTGCTGACATTGGCCATGCAGGCAGTTGGCTTCGCAGGCCTTGCCTTGGCACCGCAGCTCTCGCCCTTCTTCTGGTCCGCGATCTGCGGCGCAGGTCTCGGCGGCAGTTTCGCACTTGCCATGATTACATCGCTAGATCACCTGCCAAGACCGGAAGAAGCAGGTGCCTTGGCTGCCATGATGCAGGGCGGTGGCTTTCTGATCGCAGCTCTCGGTCCCGTCGCAACCGCTTTCCTGCATGGCCTGACCGGTTCGTTTGCTTCCGGCTGGATCATGCACCTCGTTCTGGTCGCGTGCATCTGCCCGCTCTATCTGAGCTTTAATCCACGCAAGTATGCGCATGTCATGAAACTGCCGGTTCAGGCGGGAAGTGACACACAATAGCGTTACCCGGCCAGTTTATGGCCCAAAAACAGTTTTCGGCAGGCAATTTTCGGCTAGATAGCTTGCTGACCTTCCCAATACGGTTAAGGTTATAGGAAGCCTGTTTTTATTTGTGGCATTTGAAGCGGTTCCGGCGAACATGGAAGCGCCAGCCATATTGACCCGAATACTGGTATAATATGAAGCACGAAACCGCGATCCAACAAGGCACGTCCGTCGCTCCGGACGGTTTGCCCAAGCCGAGAATCTATTGGGCATGGGCAACCCTGATGGTGGGCCTTACACTCGCCGTCATCGATGGCACCATCGCAAATGTCGCCCTCCCGACCATTGCCGCCGATTTTTCGGCTGGCCCTGCAGCCTCAATCTGGATCGTCAATGGCTATCAGCTTGCGATTGTCGTCACCCTGCTTCCGCTTGCAGCTCTTGGCGAAATCTATGGCTACCGGCGCGTCTATCTTGGCGGCGTGGCATTATTCACCGTCGCTTCCCTCGCCTGCGTTTTCTCGCGTTCGCTTGAAGCGCTCACTTTCGCCCGCATCGTGCAAGGTCTGGGTGCAGCGGGCCTGATGAGCGTCAACACCGCCCTTCTGCGCTATACGGTGCCACAAGCAAAATTCGGCACAGCCATCGGCCTCAATGCACTCTTCGTTGCAGTTTCCTCGTCTATCGGGCCGACGCTTGCCGGCGTCATGCTGTCGTCCCTGAGCTGGCCGTGGCTCTTCGTCATCAATATTCCGCTCGGCGTCGCTGCCGTCCTGATGGGCCTCAAAAGCCTGCCCGATAATGACCGCTCCGCGCGTAAATTCGATGTCGTCAGTGCCATTCTGTCGGCGCTTACCTTTGGCCTTCTGGTCACGACCATCGATAGTGCAGGCAACGAAATCGGTTCCTTCGTCGTGCTGTTGCAGGCACTGGGCTGCGTAACCGCGGCTGTTCTCCTCACACGGCGATCGTTACGCATGGCCGACCCGCTGCTGCCACTCGACCTCTTGCGCATTCCGGTTTTCACGCTTTCCATCTGCACTTCGATCATGTCGTTTCTGGCCCAGATGATGGCGTTTATCTCCCTGCCCTTCCTGTTTCAGGTCGTCTTCGGCTTCAAGCCGATCGAAGTCGGTTTCTTGATGATGCCCTGGCCAATCGCGCTTGCCATCGTCGCACCGCTTTCGGGCAAACTGTCCGACAAGCACTCGCCAGCGATTCTGGGTCTGCTTGGCCTCATCACATTCGCCATTGGCCTTGCTCTCGTCGGCATGTTGCCGGAGCATCCGTCCATCGTGGATATCTGCTGGCGTATGGCGATTTGTGGAATTGGTTTCGGCCTATTTCAGGCGCCGAACAATCGCATGATGATTACGTCTACCCCACGCTCACGCAGCGGAGCCGCAAGCGGCATGCTGGGCACGGCACGCCTGCTCGGTCAATCGCTGGGTGCGGCGTTCGTCGCATTTCTGCTGTCACAATGGGGCGTGGAAGGAACACCCTATATTCTCTTCTTCGCATCGGGCTTCGCGCTGTTTGCCTCGCTGATCAGCGTCACACGTCTCGGGCGCTGACTTCATCCACAGTTTTGGAGAGAGCCGGAAAATATCTTGCACAAAGAAGCAAATTTCCCTGTTGCAATCTCCGAAGCGTTGGTCCATATAGCGCCTGCCTGACGGAAATGAACTGTTTCCGAAATGACTGGCGCGAGCGGGTGTAGCTCAGGGGTAGAGCACAACCTTGCCAAGGTTGGGGTCGAGGGTTCGAATCCC
>NZ_JBHEEO010000024.1:0-60511 GCF_041929965.1 Brucella oryzae
GAACGACGGATGATACGATTCAAGTCCGCACTACACTGCCCGTGCTTTGTCTCAACACATAGCCAGATTGCCAATCTCTTTCTTCTTCATCGAAAACACGTGACCGCCGCCGATCATCGACAACTACGCAGCAACGCCATCACGACTTGGCGTCAAATCGCCTTGTCGGTAAATGCGTGAAATTCACCGCGCAGGAACTGTCCCGTCCGTCCGTAACTTAGAGCGACACCACCGCCGGACTTCCTCCTCCCAGGATCTGATCTTGCCCATAATTCCCCGTCGCGTCTCTCGCGGCGGGTGTTTTATTTTGGGGGAACGGAGGGTAGCTCAAGGAGCTGGGCTTTCCGGTCACTTGCAGAGTAATGTTGAATCTCAGCCGCCATTGCTAGAAATTCTCATCCGTTCTGCCGTGCAGGTGACATGGATCCGTTTGGTGAGAGCTACGCTACAGGAATGCGATTATGGTGTTTGCAACCCATAGGCAAAAGCAAAAGCGGACAGATCAACATGTATCTCAATTAATTTCCCGCCCACTGACCACAGTTCGATGCGATCGTCCGTGTGAATGCGAACGTCAATAATCGCCTCACCGGTGGCGAAGGCGTCAAAGGAAGCACCAGTCAGCTGACCCCCGCCGTCGTTAAGGGCATGCATTGCATTGTAGATTGACTGGGCCTGCGCGGTTTTCAAAATCATAATACGGCTCCGTTCCCGGCAATACTGGACAACCTCCGAAGGAGAGAACAAAGGCACTGGATTTCCCTTGAAAGGGAACAGGTGGCTTTACCTGCAAGTCACCTGTTTGGTGGTAGCCTGGTGTAGTTGCTACGCAGTAGTTTCGTCTCAGTCCCGACCGAGACGTCTACGCAATTCTTCATTTTCGGCACGCAACTTCGCAGCAAGTTCCTGGCGTAGCTTGAGGTTCTCTGCTTCCAGTGCAGCCAAGGTGGAAAAATCATCGCTGGACGACCACCCTGTCGATGGTCTGGGCGCTATCTTTGCAGCAGCATTCTTCCAGTTGTAGTAGGTCTGCTCGCTCACTTCAGCCTGCTGCAATGCAGCTTTGAGAGTGGTCTTGCCATCTTTTGTTGCTTTTTCAATGGAAGCAAGGATCGAGGCGCGTTGAACCGGCGTATACGTGGTGCGTTTGCGTGCCGCCGGTGAAGGTGAAGCAGCTTCAGTCTTTGCTGCAGCCTTCGGTGTTCTGGTGGATCTGGTACCAGATTTGGTTTCCGCTACAGGCGGATTTGCTTCTGTAATTTTTTCATCAGCCACGTGGAGTATCTCCTGGTTCGCTAATCGGGATTGGATTTGTCGTAAGATATACAGATCATTGCTTAATGTGAAAATAAGATCGAAAATAATATGAAAGGTTTGTTTGGGATTCAATCTATGTGCCGTACATTGAATGCCTAAAGCAAAGTCATTACACGGAGAAAAGGTTTTTTGTACTTCCTTATGTCATATTCCACTGTAATAGCTATTCACGCATGAAGAACCATGTCCGCAAAGTAGTTGTCGAATATAAGAACAAATGTGCTCGCAAGGGGAATTTTTCCTTGTTGGGAAACCTCAATCTGAAATCGATTGCCTGAGAAGGCGAAGCGGATACATTGCATGCTCCCATGCATACTCGCGCTGACACTGATTTGCCTAACCCTATCGCTATTCTGTCCAGTAAATACATGAACAACGCCATTGAACTGGATCATCACAGTCGTGGAGGCATCGCGCAACTTTCGGCGGACATTTGGCGCAGGTAGCTCGCCCTAAGCAGGCAGTTAGTCAGCTTGACCACTTACCAGACAATGTCAGCCACTGGATGGCACAACGAACCACATTGACGCGCAACGAATATGCGTTATAGTTCTTGTAAATGAAACATAAGTTCCGTTTAATGGAACAATTGAGGTGGAATGACAATACTAGCGGCTGCGGCAGACGTATTGCGTTGCTTTTCAAGCACGCGTCACGACGTCAGTGTAACGGATCTCGTCAATCTTCTGGGAATGCCCAAAAGCAATGCGTCGCGACTGTTGCGTACGATGCGTGATGAGGGATTCCTGGAGATGGTTGGGGATACGAAACGCTATCGGCCCTCGCTGTTGATCAGCCAGGTTGGCCAGCTTTATCGTTATGCGGCCTCGATTGTAGATCACGCAGACAACGCGGTTTCCAAAGTGACCCAGCTTGTCGGTCACACTGGTTATGTGAGCGTGCGCCGCGGCCAGGATGTCATCGGCGTAACAGCACACCCCGGAACACATGCATTACGTGTTTTTACCACAATTGGTGACCGTATTCCCGCATTTGCATCGAGTACCGGGCGCGTTCTTCTCGCCAGACTATCCGACCTTGAGGTGCAGGAACTTTACAAGGACGGCTTTGTACCGCCATCCGCTACATCGCCCCAGAATATTCCGGATCTCCTCGCCCGGTTGGCTGACACCCGTCGGCAAGGATATGCCGAGTCCATAGATGAGGCGGTGCGTGGTGTGCGAGCAATCTCTGTTGCAGTTGGCGATCCGCGAACCGGAGACGAGGCCGCACTTTGTATATCCTTTCCTGATGCAATCGTCAGCTCTGAGGAAAGGCAGGTGATCATCCGTCACCTAAGAGATGGCGCAGAGCAGATCGCCGCGCTTGTAAAGGATACGAAATTCATCCCCGTAGCGAAATAAATGTTAGTGGAGGCAGATAAATGAGTTCGCGTTGGCGTATTGGTTTTGATATTGGCGGAACATTCACCGATTTCATTTTATACGATAAACTTGAAGGGACGATCAGGCTTCATAAGCGCCTGACCACCCCACATGACCCATCTGAGGCGGCGCTGATCGGGCTTGGCGAACTTACTGAGCAGGCTGGTATAACGCTGGCCGACGTCGGGGATATCGTGCATGGAACGACACTCGTTACCAATGCTGTTATTGAGAGAAAAGGCGCCAGGCTCGGCCTGATCACGACGCAGGGTTTCCGTGATATTCTCGAAATGGGTACGGAACAGCGTTATGATATTTATGACCTGTTCCTTACATTTCCCGAGCCTCTCGTCTCACGCGACCTGCGTCTTGAGGTAAAAGAGCGTATCGACAGCGGTGGCAATGTCGTTGATACACTGGATGACGAGGCGGTTCGCAAGGCGGCAGACATCCTGGTTGCGCAGGGCTGCGAAGCAATTGCCATCTGCTTTCTCAACAGCTACCGCAATTCAGCTCACGAACAGGCAGCCGGACGCATTGTCCAGCAGGCCCATCCAGGCATCGCTGTTTCACTGTCAAGCGAAGTGGTCGCGGAAATTTGGGAGTATCAACGTTTTGTGACGACAGCGGCGAATGCATATGTGCAACCGCTGATGCATCGTTATCTGGAACGTCTGGAACGCGAGCTTACCCTGCGATCATTCAGGGGCGAACTGCGCCTCATGCACTCGGCGGGTGGGCTTGTTTCGCCGGAAATGGCTCGAACTTTCCCGATCCGGCTTCTCGAAAGCGGCCCTGCTGGTGGCGGACTTGCAACTGCATTGTTCGGTGAACTGGCTGGCCACAAGGAGGTGATTTCCTTTGACATGGGCGGCACGACTGCAAAGGCTTGCATGATAGAAGATGGTGCGGCCGAGATAGCACCGATGCTGGAAGCGGGGCGTGTTAACCGGTTTGCAAAAGGTTCGGGATTGCCGATTAAGGCGCCAGTCATCGATATGATCGAAATCGGTGCAGGTGGTGGTTCAATTGCTGCTATTGATGAGGTTGGCCTTCTGAAGGTCGGACCACACTCGGCCAGTTCAGACCCAGGGCCAGCCTGCTATGGGTTAGGGGGTACCAAGCCGACCGTCACCGACGCCAATCTGGTTCTGGGTTATTACGATCCCGGGTTCTTCCTTGGCGGGCGTATGTCACTTGACGTTGATGCAGCCCGCAAGGCAATTGAGGCTGTAGCTACTCCGCTTGATCTTTCTGTAGAAGAGGCCGCCTGGGGCATCCATAAGGTTGTGGTGGAAAGCATGGGAGCGGCTGCTCGCGTCCATCTTGTCGAGAAAGGCAAGGATCCGCGTCATTACGCAATGGTCGGCTTTGGCGGTGCAGGCCCGGCTCATGCAGTCGATGTGGCCCGCGTGCTGGGCGTAAAGCAGGTTATCATTCCACCTGCCTCGGGAGCCGCCTCGGCGCTAGGGTTCCTTAGCGCTCCGTTGTCTTTTGATATGGTTCGCTCGCTGCCGGTCGAATTTTCTGAAGGATTTGACGCAGGCACCGTAAACACTTTGCTGGCCGAACTTGAAGCGGAGGGCCGCAGGCATCTTATTGAAGCTGGCGTCAGGGAGTGTGACATCGCCGTTGCAAGGTCCGCCGATATGCGTCTTGTCGGACAGATGCACGATATCGCAGTACCTTTTCCAGCGGGCCAGATCAATGCGACCAGTCTCGATGCTGTGCGGGCTGCGTTCTCGAAAGCTTATTCGGCACGCTACACTTCCGTCTACGACGGAGCTCGTCTCGAGGCCATCAATTTCCGCGTCCATTGCGAGGGACCAAAGCCGGAACTGTCCTTGTCCGGCGCAACCGGAGGCGGCGACGCAAAAGCAAAAGTCAAAGGGCACCGCCGCGCATGGTTCGAGGGCGGGTGGCAAGATGCTACCGTCTATGACCGGTATGCCCTGCAAACGGGCGACAGGCTTGCAGGACCGGCCATTATCGAGGAACGAGAGGCAACGACGATTGTGCCTCCTGGTGACAATGTCAGCATCGATGCCGTACTCAACCTGGTCATCGAGGTCGCGCAGGCCGGCGCGGCCGAAGTTACAATTCCATCCGACATGTCGCTTGCTGAAGCAACCCGACTTATTGAAGCGGACCCGATCTCTTTGGAAATCATGTGGAGCCGTCTGGTCAACGTTGTCGAAGAGATGTGGTTGACCGTCTGTCGAACTGCTTTCTCGCTGGTAATCTCCGAAGCTCAGGATTTTGCTTGTGAGCTTCTGGACCCGGAAGGAGAGACACTAGCTCATTCACCACGAGCCATGCCTGTGTTCAACCTTACTCTGCCGCGCGCCGTGAAAGCTTTGCTTGAGCGTTATCCAGCCGATACGCTGAAGCCAGGCGACGTGTTGATTACCAATGACCCGTGGCTTTGTGCGGGACACCTGTTTGATATTGCAGTCGTAACACCGGTTTTCCTGGGGGGCCGGGTGGTCGGCCTCATGGGCACGGTCGGTCACGTTTCGGATATCGGCGGAACAAAAGACAGTTTGCGGGCGCGCGAAATCTACGAAGAAGGTTTTCAGATCCCGCCTATGAAACTTTACGAGGCCGGGGAACTCAACGAGACGCTGACACTCCTTTTGGGCGAGAATGTACGCAATTCCGAACAGGTGCTGGGTGATCTGCATTCCTTCGTTGCAGCCAACCGGATAGGCGCTGAACGTCTGCAGGCATTTCTGCAGGATTATGGAATGCAGGACCTCCGCGCGCTGGCCTCAGTGGTACAAGACCGTTCTGAAAAGGCAATGCGCGATGCCATATCGGCTCTGCCCGACGGTACCTATCATGGCAGCGTATCAAACAATCCTCTCGGCACCAAGATGACCTACCCCCTGGCGCTGACAGTCAGGGACGATACTATTCACCTCGACTTTACCGGTGCGCCACCGCAATTGCCGCAAGGCGGCCTTAATTGCACACTCAACTATACAATGGCTCACGCTACCTATCCGCTGAAATGTATGCTGACGCCGAATGTACGGGGGAATGCGGGTTGCTATCGTGCCTTCTCCATCGAAGCGCCGGAAGGATCAATTCTTAATTGTGACAAACCGCTTGCAGTGAATTTGAGAACCAGGACCGGCTGGTATATTGCGCCGAACATCTTCCGCGCGCTTTCAGAAGCTGCTCCACGACAGGTGCAGGCTTTCACCGGACTGCCGGTTGCTGCCAGTGTCTATGGTCGCGATAACAACGGCAATACCTATTCCGACATGTTGTTCGTCGGAGGCGGCCAGGGTGGTTCTGCCCATGGAGATGGTAAGTCAGGCCTGCTTTATCCAACGTCAGCAGCAAATACTTCAATTGAAACATTTGAGGCTCGCGTTCCTGTTCTGGTGATAGAAAAGTCGTATCTCATCGACTCCGGTGGAGCCGGCAAACATCGTGGTGGTCTTGGACAACGCGTCCGCTTGCGCAAGATAGCCGATGACGATCTGGCAACGCTCGTTTCGCTTTATCCGGAAGGTGTAAACAACCCCATTCCGGGATTGTTTGGGGGGCATGCCGGTGGAGGAGCATCCGGTCGGGTTATTGATAGCTCAGGCCAAACGCTTCGCGATGTCGGCACGGGCGACCTGGTACAGGTTACGCAGGCCGACGAGATCGTTGAACTCGTTCTGGCGGGCGGGGCCGGTTATGGCGCGCTGTCCGAGCGTGACCCCGATGCGATCGCGCGCGACATCGCATTGGAACTTGTATCGCCGGAGGCTGCAAACCGGGATTACGGCGCAAAAATACCATCCACGCCTCAGCTGATCTCGGCACGGGAAAACATGGGGGCATCCTCCTGAACGCGTGAAAACACCAGAAGATGTCAAAATAAATCCTGGGGAACCGATATGACAGACCAAACAGGGGGGGCGCCGCGGCGTCACCCCAGCCTCTTCGAGCCGTCGACGCTTCTGCTGATTACAGTGCTTTGCGTCTTCGGTTCGATCATTGGCATCCAGTTACTTGTATCGCTGGGTGTTTCAGCCAATACTTCGCTCATCGGTGCAATGGCTGCCATGGCGCTCGCCCGTGTGCCAGTCGGTATCTTTGCACGATACCGCTCGATCCATGTACAAAATCTGGCCCAAAGCGCTATATCCGCGTCCACGTTCGGTGCATCGAACAGTCTGCTGCTTCCGATCGGAATACCGTTTGTTCTCGGGCGTTCCGATCTGATCATGCCGATGTTCATTGGCGCGTTTCTCGCGATGTTGCTGGACGCCTATCTTCTGTACCGCATGTTTGATTCCCGTATATTTCCGGCAGAGGGCGCATGGCCACCTGGCGTTGCGGCAGCTGAGGCGATCAAGGCGGGCGACGAAGGCGGCAAGAAAGCCGTTCTTATGGGAGCAGGTTTTATTGTCGGAATCATCGGCGCATTTTTCAAGGTTCCGATGTCTGCATTCGGCGTTGCGTTCATCGGGAACATCTGGGCGCTGTCCATGTTCGGGGTAGGCCTGTTACTGAGAGGTTATTCACCGCAACTGTTCGGCGGCGTGCTTCCCGACGGCGATCTGATGGCTGCCTATATTCCCCACGGCTTTATGATCGGGGCTGGATTAGTAGCACTCTTTCAGGTTATCGCCCTGTTTGTGCATCGGGACAAGGGTTCCGTCGAGACGAGCCGGTCAGCTGCTACATCCAACAAAGAAGTGCGCCAGGCGCTTGGGTTGGGTGCTGTACTTTATATCGCAATCGCAATTCTCATTGCATTGATTGGTGGGCTGATCGGAGAGATGTCGTTCGGTATGCTGCTGATTTTTGTCCTCTATGCTGCAACAGCCGCTTATGTTCACGAGTTGATTGTCGGCTTGGCAGCTATGCATTCAGGGTGGTTTCCGGCCTTCGCGGTTGCATTAATTACCTTGATCATCGGCATGTTAATTGGCTTTCCTGCACCGGCACTTGCCCTTCTGGTCGGATTTTCGGCCGCCACGGGGCCGGCCTTTGCTGATATGGGATATGATCTCAAAGCTGGCTATATTCTCAGACGAAAGGAAAATGATCCTGTCTTCGAAAGGGATGGCCGAAGACAGCAGCTACTTGCTTCGATGTTCGCGCTGGTTATTGCTGGAGCGGTGGTTTTCTTTTCGTATCAGTATTATTTCGACCAAGGACTTGTTGCGCCTGTGAACAAAGTCTATGCGGCTACAATTGAAGCCGGTGTGGCGCCGGGAGTGGGATGGTCTTTGTTTCTCTGGGCGATTCCAGGCGCCCTGCTTCAGTTCATCGGTGGCTCAAAACGCCAGATTGGCGTGCTTTTTGCGACTGGTCTGCTGATCAGTTTTCCGGCAGCTGGCTGGGCCGTCCTAGCAGGTATTGTCATTCGGATCGTTTGGACGAGAGTAGCAGGTGAAGAAGGAAAACACGGAATGGAGGTTTTTGCGGCAGGTGCGATTGCTGGTGATGCCATTTTCAGCTTTTTTGACTCTGCAGTGAAAAGTTTCCGACGCTGATCCTTGCTTTTGATAAATACGTAAATCAACGGCAACTGACCGAACGTAGAAGCCCTCAACCAGGTCGACCCGAATGAGACCATCCGGGTCGACGACCGCCCACCTGAGCCTGTTCATTCGCGTGGCTGACGATGGACTTCCTCCGGCTCTGTCGCAAATTTTCGTTTGGGGTACAGTTTAACTATGGACGGATTTATTCTGCAAGTTCAGCAAAGATCTTGAATGACGAGCGATTGTCATTGGCGAACTGGTTCTTGGGGATCATGTAGGCAACTTCGATGCCCGCAAGGGTAGCTGACGCCGAATAAAACGCCTTGAAACCTATCATCGGCTTTGTGATCCGTTTGATGAAGCGATGATCAGAGGTTGCTCGGTTTGTCTGAACAGTTTCTGGCGTTTTGCCAAGTGGATTTCCGCCTCGATTATGCCGCCGCCATTATCGGTGTCAGCGCGTTGAAGTAGGCCTGATCCGGTGTCTGCCGGTCAAGGGATGAATGTGGACGTCGGCTATTGTAAAAGGTCAGATACCGACCGATCCCGGTGCGGGCTTCGGACACGGTCTTGTGGGCATGGAGATAGAGCTCTTCATATTTGATCGACCGCCAGAGCCGCTCGACGAAGACATTGTCCCGCCATGCGCCTTTGCCGTCCATCGAGATGGCGCCCTCCGCCTTCTTCAGCACGGCGGTGAAATTGATGGAGGTAAACTGCGATCCCTGGTCCGTATTGACGATATCGGGTTTGCCGTATCAAGCAAGCGGCTCTTCGACGGCTTCGATGCAGAAGGCTGCCTCCATCGTGATCGACAGCCGCCACGACAGAACCTCCGGCTGAACCAGCCGACGACGGCGCAGAGATAGACGAAGCCGCGCGCCATGGGGATATAGTCCAGACCTGGTTGGGCCGGGTGACCGCCAGCTTGCGCAGGAGGTGGGGTAGATTTTGTGATCTGGTGCTGGTTTGGAGGTATCAGCGTGGCGACATGAAGTCGCTGGCCTTCATGCCTTCTCCTCTCAAAAGCCCCTGCAACATCCGACTTCCGGCAAAAGGGTAGTCGAGACGCAGTTCATCGATCCGGCGCATAAGGGCCAGATCGCCGTCGGACACTGGACGCGGGGAGTAATAAACGCTGCTACGGCTGAAGCCGAGAAGCCGGGCTGTGCAGATTTCCCGAGCCATCTCTCCCTAATCTGGGTCAGCACTACCGTTTTCAATCCGTGCTTGACCTGGTCAATCTTCCAAACTCCGATTGTGAATGCGCAGCAGTTTTGTGTTGCTCGTCAGGTGTAGCAACTCGAAGCGCACAATCCACGACGAAAGAAAATCCTTTAAAGCGCTCCATGACTCACCCCTTAACTGCCAGCGGTTGGCCATCTCGATTGACAGGCAATCTGGTGTGTGCAACAAATATTGCAGAATATAACAATAAGAAATTTTCACTGTGAGATGTAATCGGGCGTCGTCGCGAAACGGGAGGAAAGCGTGAAGAAGACAGGTGCATCACAGCCGCAGTCCCCGCTTCTGGAAGCGAGGGGCGTTTCTAAATTTTTCGGGGCGATTACTGCCTTGCGAAACGTGAATTTTCATGTTGATCCAGGCGAGGTACTAGGGGTTGTCGGCGATAACGGGGCTGGCAAATCTACCTTGATGAAGATCCTGTCTGGTCTTTATGCGCCCAGCGAAGGAGAACTCATTTTCCAAGGCGTTCCGGTGCGTTTTTCGGGTCCGAAGGACGCCCGTCTGCACGGTATCGAGATGGTCTATCAGGACTTCGCGCTGGCCGGAAATATGCCGATCTACGAGAATATCTATCTCGGCCGAGAACCCGGCCGTAAATTCGGGCCGTTAAGGATTGTCGATCACGCCAAATCCCGTCTCATGGCCCAGATGCACCTGGAAAAACTGAAGATCAGCGTCAAATCTATCGATCAGAATACTGAGAATTTGAGTGGCGGCCAGCGTCAGGCCGTTGCGATTGCACGTGCTACCGCCTTTGATGCCAAACTAGTTATCATGGATGAGCCGACGGCTGCACTGGCGATCAAGGAAGTAGGAAAGGTGCTCGATCTGATCCGCTCACTCAAGGAACATGGAGTCGCGGTTATCATCATTTCGCATCGCATGGACGACATCTTCTACTGCTGCGATCGTGTGATAGCCCTCTTTCATGGGACCAACTTCGCCGAGGCCAAGCTTTCAGAGACGAACCGTAACGAAGTTATCGGTTGGATCATGGGCGCAAAGGACCATGCCGACGAATTGGCTCACGATCGGGTGAAATAAAGTGCTGGACAATCCAAAATTTTCAAAATTTCTCGAAACTTACGGCATTGTCGTGGTCGTCATCGTCATGATGATGGCTCTGGCTATTATCAAGCCCGGTGTCTTCCTGTCTGCGGAAAACCTCTCCAATATCCTCAAGCAGAACGCCTCGCTAGCACTGCTCGCGCTTGGCATGCTGCTGGTGATCATAACCGGCGGTATTGATCTTTCCGTCGGTTCGACCATGGCGCTGGCGATGGTCTGCATTGCCATGGCTGCCCAGGCGGGTGTGCCCTGGCCGATCTGTTTGCTGGTTGGACCCGCGGTGGGACTGGCGGTCGGCTATATCAACGGCGCCGGACTGACGAAGCTAAGACTCCCGCATCCTTTCATCATGACCTTGGGCACGCTCAATATCGCACGCGGACTGACGTATCTGCTGACCGGTGGGGCGCCCGTTTCCGGGCTTCAACCGGAAGTTCGTTATCTCGGCATCGCTTATTGGGACCTGGGACTGTTCGCGCCGCCAGCCGGGGTGCCGGTCAGTCTTGTCGTCGTGCTCGTCAGCGCCGTACTCGTCTGGTTGTTCCTTAACTACACTTCAACCGGACGTCATATCTACGCGATCGGCGGTAATCCGCAGGCTGCGCGCGTATCGGGCGTCAATGTCGATAGAATTCTGGTTCTGGTCTACATGATCTGCGGCTTCTTCGCAGGGCTTGCCGGCCTTTTGCTTGTTGGTCGAAGCGGCAGTGGCTTTCCTAATGCCGGTATCGGCATCGAGTTGGATGCCATCGCGGCGGTTATCATCGGTGGCGCTTCCTTCTTCGGTGGACGGGGAACAGTTCTCGGAGTTTTGGCCGGGGTGCTCATCATGGGCCTGCTCCGCAATGGCCTCAATATCAACAATGTCAGTGCCTTCTGGCAGATGATCCTGATTGGCTTTGTCATCATCATTGCTGTCTACATCGACGTTTTGCGCAAGCACGCCTCTGTCCGGCGCTGAACGTCCAAGATCCCGGATGCTTTTGTCTCGGCACGCCCGGTGAAAAAACTCCAGCGAGACGTTTAAATTATGGGAGGAAACCTAAATGAAAAGAATTCTTCTTTCCGGCGTCGCTATCGCCGCCATGATCGTAACGGCCCAGGCCGCCGACACATATGTAGTCACCATGAAAGGGCCAGCTGCTGGCAATCCATACTGGGCCGCTTTTGAGGAAGGTGCTAAAGCGAAAGGCACGGAACTCGGTGTCGATGTGGTTGTGGTATCTCCGCCAAGCGAAACGGATGTTCAGGCGCAGATCGGCCAGGTCGAAGACCTGATCGCACAAAAGGTGGCGGGCATCGCCATCGCGCCGACCGATCCTGCCGCTCTCGCGCCAGTCGTGGACCAAGCGAAAGAAGCCGGCATCAAGGTGGTTTTCGTTGATGGAGCCGGTACGAACAAGGATGTGCCGTTTATCGGGACCAACAATCTGGAGGGCGGCAAACTTGGCGGCGAATACATGTGCAAGCAACTGCAACCTGGTTCCGAGGTTGCCATCCTGCAGGGTGTGATGACTACGACGAACGGTGCCGATCGTTACAACGGAGCCAAAGAAGCGCTCGAAGGTTGCGGCATGAAGATCGTCGCCGCACAGCCAGCCGACTGGGATCGCGCCAAGGCGCAGTCAGTGACCGAAACCATCATGGCCGGCAATCCAAACATCAAGGGCGTTTTCGGTTCAAACGATAATATGGCGCTCGGTGCAGTGGAAGCTTTAAAGGCTGCCGCTAAGTTGAAAGACGTTCTGGTCGTGGGCTACGACGCCAATCCTGATGCGGCGAAGTCCATTCTCGCAGGCGAGCTTTCCGCCTCCGTTGCGCAGGCGCCGCAGAAAATGGCGGGTCTCGGCATCCAGGCGCTGGTGGATATGAAGGCCGGCAAGGATGTGCCGATGGTGACCGATCCTGGCACCGTTCTGGTCACTAAGGAAAATGCCGAGCAGTACAAGTAAGTGACGGTGGCATGGTCCCGCCGCTGAGCGGGACCACATTTCTCCAGATGAGAAGAATTTGTGCGATGGCTGTAAATGCATCCTTTTCAGGTTTTCCACCACCTTCACGATTGCTCAGGCTCGGTTTCGTCGGCGGCGGCGAAGGTGCATTAATAGGCACCGTTCATGCTAACGGTGCGCGATTGTCCAATCGCTGGCACATCGTCGCGGGCGCTCTTTCCTCTGACCCGGAACGCGCGCGCCGTTCGGGCCGCGCATGGATGCTCGATGATGATCGCATCTACAGCGATTTTGGGCAGATGGCGCAGCGCGAGGCCGAGTGCTCCGACGGCATCGACGCTGTGGTAATCACCACTCCAAACCATTTGCATCACGCTGTCGCGTCGGCATTTCTGGACGCCGGGATCGACGTCATTTCCGACAAGCCGTTGACGACTAACCTTGATGACGCGCTCGAGCTCGTACGTCACCAGCAGACCACCGGGCTTGTTTTCGGTGTCACGTATGCCTATGCCGCCCACGTCATGGTGCGGCAGGCGCGCGAGATGATCCGCTACGGCATGCTGGGGGATGTTCGCCAGATACATGTCGAATATTTTCAGGAATGGGCCGTCAACCTGACGGACCAGGACGGCGAGCGTCCCTGGCGTCTCGAACCGGCGAAGGTAGGCGCGGCGTTCACAGTCGGCGACATTGGTACCCACGCGATGCATCTCGCCTGCTTCGCCACCGGCAAGGAGCTCGAACAGGTGCGGGCGCTTTTCCATGTTGCCGGCGCGCCGAAATCTCTGGAGGACACCGCCTTCATGCATTTGCGTTTCGAAGGTGGGGTGCCCGGCACATTGATGGTGTCGCAGGCGGCAGCAGGAACGCAATGCGGTTTACGGCTCAGAGTGTTCGGCAGTCTGGCTGGACTTGAGTGGAACCAGGAAAATCCGGAACATCTTCTGTTCACGCCGCTGGATTCGCCAACACAGATCATCAGTCGAGGCTATAGTGCGGGCATGTATCCCGCCGCCGCACGTTTTGTACGCATGCCGCGCGGTCATCCGGAGGCGTTGACCGACGCCTGGGCCAATCTCTATACGGAGTTTGCGGTCGCGATCGATGCGCGTCGCTCTGGCCGGACGCTTCCCGAGGGACTGCTTGCCTATCCCGACGTTATCGACGGTGCAAAGGGGGTCAGGTTCGTTCAGGCTGCGGTCCAGTCCAATGCGACCGGCGAATGGGTGGATTGCAGATTATGACTGCCACAAATTCCGGTAAACCCGTCATCCTGATCGCGGATCCCGAGCCGCGCACACTCGACATGATCTTCGAACCGGAAGTTATGGCGAGGCTTGCGCAGTTGGGAACCGTTCGAGTGCATGCGGATGGGCGTCGCCTTTCGAAACCGGACCTCGACGCCGCCCTGGTGGAAGCGACGATCTGTATCGGGCAGATCGATCTGCCGGCGAAGCGCCTGGCGCAGATGACTAGCCTGCGGGCCATATTCAACGTCGAAGGCAATTTCCTTCCCAATATCGACTATACTTGGTGTTTAGACCACGGCGTCCATGTGCTGAACACCAGCCCGGTCTATGCAACGTCGGTCGCGGAGACGGCGCTCGGCATGGCCCTGGATCTGTGTCGCGAGATCACGGCGACGCACCAAGCGTTTAGAACACGATCGGAAAAATGGGGGGTGGCGAGCAATGTCGACAGCTTCCTTTTAACTGGTGCCCGGGTGGGTATTGTGGGCTTGGGCGATCTTGGCCGGCGCCTGCGCGAAATGCTGGTGCCCTTTCGCTGCCAAGTGCGGGTTTTCGATCCGTGGCTTTCCGAACGACGGATCCTTGAACAGGACTGTATTCCATCCTCGCTCGATGATCTATTCCGGCAATCGCAGGTCGTGTTTCTCTTTGCGAGTGCCACTAGCGAGAACCAGGGCTTTATCGGTGAGCGCGAGTTGTCGTTGATGTCGCGCGGTTCGGTGGTTCTGGTCATGAGCCGGGCCGGGATCATCGATTTCGACGCGCTGGAGTGTGCGGTCCGAAGCAGGCATGTACGGGCGGGAATAGACGTTTATCCCGTCGAGCCCCTACCGGGGGACGCATCTCTTCGACAACTCGACGGTGTGGTCCTGTCCAGCCATCGCAGTGGCGGTATGCGAGAGAGCTTTCTGGAGATCGGCAGGCTCGTCCTCGCCGATACGGAACTTATCCTGCGCGGGCTGCCGCCCCAAATCTGCCGACGCGCCGAGCGGGAAACGGTGACACGTATGCGCAGCCGTCCCGTGGCGAAATCCTAGAGGGATTTTATGGTCGAGCGAAATCGCTCGTGTCATATAGGTGCCCGCGTAGATGGAGATGGCCTATTCGTGCCCATTGGCCAGCCTCCACGAGACATTTCAGTTCCCGATTTGCGATGGTTGGGGTTTATCGGCAGGATATCGGGTGCGGAATAATAATTGCATAAAATTATATATGCAATTTTTGTTGCAATGCTATTTTGCCGTGGCTATGATGCTATCGGGAGCAGAAGGTTGTCCGTTGTCGGTAGAAATGGCGGGATATTGAAACCGCTACGATGGGCAAGGCTTTCTCATTGGCTTTCGAATGATGACGACTGAACGTTCCGACCGCACGAACTAAGCGGCCGGACGATGGCGCCGCGTTGCCTCCAGACAGGCGGTGGCGTCGAAAGATCAGGGGAGGCGTCCCCGATAGACGCTGAGGAGGAGCGAACAGCATGATTAGGAAGATTACGTTTGCGGCCGCGTTTTGCGCGGTACTGGCAGGGCAGGCTCATGCCGAAAAGATCGGTGTTGCAATGTCGTCATTCGACGACAATTTTTTGACCGTCCTGCGCCACAACATTCAGCGCCACGCCGGCGAAGTCGGCGTCGAAGTGCAGATGGAGGATGCGCAGGGCGATATAGCGCGCCAGCAGTCCCAGATCGAAAACTTCGCGGCATCAGGTGTCGACGGGATTATTACGATGCTCGTTGATGCGGATTCGGGCCGGGCAATGTCGAAGATTGCCGAAAGAGCAGGGGTACCTCTGGTATTTGTGAACATGCTGCCTGCAAATATGGATGAATTTCCTGAAAAACAGGCATGGGTTGGTTCCGATGAGGAGCAGGCGGGACGGCTCGAAACCATGGAAATATGCCGCTTACTTGGTGGAAAAGGCGATGCCGTCATTCTTATGGGCCAACTCGGCACGACTGGACAGCGAGGCCGCACAAAAGCGACAGAAGAAGTTCTCAAATCCGATGCATGCAAGGACATAAAGGTGCTCGATTCACAATCGGCGAACTGGATGCGAACGCCTGCTATCGATCTCATGACCAACTGGATAACATCCGGTATCAAGCCCGCTGCCGTGATCTCCAACAACGACGAAATGGCACTCGGTGCCATCCAGGCGATGAAGTCTGCTGGCGTAGACATGAAGGGCGTCATCGTCGGCGGTGTCGATGCTACGCAGGACGCCTTGGGCGCAATGGAAGCCGGCGATCTCGATGTTACAGTTTATCAGTCGGCCAAAGGGCAGGGTGAAGGTGCGCTGGACACGGTCCTGAAAATCGCGCGCGGGCAGCAGTTCGAGCAAAAGGTGGTCGTTCCGTTCGAACTCGTGACGCCAGAGAATCTCGCTCAGTACAAATCCAAAAACTGAAAACGAGCGGCGCCGGAATGTCCCGGCGCCAATCCCATGGGGCAAAACAAACGATTTGCTCCGCAGTGCATGGGGATTGAGCAAATGATTTCCACGACGACGATGCAGGCCGTTGAACAATTCAAGGCGCAACAAGGCGACTATCTTCTTGAAGCCGAGGGAATACGCAAGGAGTTTCCGGGCGTCGTTGCCCTTGACAATGTGCAGTTCCGCTTGCGCCCGGGCACGGTCCACGCGCTGATGGGCGAGAACGGCGCAGGCAAATCGACCCTTATGAAGATCATCGCAGGTGTTTACACGCCGGATGAAGGTCAAATACGCCTTCGCGGTGAGTATATCAGCCTGAAAAGTCCACGCGATGCTTTGGAACGTGGCATCGCCATGATCCATCAGGAGCTCGCTCTCATGAATTTCATGACCGTTGCCGAGAATATCTGGATCAGGCGCGAGCCAACGAATTCAATCGGGCTTATCGATCACGCTGAAATGGCGGACCGAACGAGGACGCTGTTCAAACAGTTAAAAATCGATATCGATCCGCTGGCGGATGTTCATACATTGACGGTCGCCCAACGACAAATGGTCGAAATCGCCAAGGCCGTCAGCTACGAATCCGGCGTCCTGATCATGGATGAACCGACTTCCGCATTGACCGAAACCGAGGTGGAACATCTGTTCGAGATCATCCGCGATCTGCGCGCCCGGGGAATCGGGATCGTTTACATCACCCATAAGATGAACGAGCTTTTTGAGATCGCGGACGAATTTTCGGTATTTCGCGACGGTTCCTATGTCGGCACTCATGCCAGTTGCGACGTAACGCGCGATGACATCATCCGCATGATGGTGGGGCGCGAAATAACGAACATGTTTCCCAAAGAGACGGCCGAGATCGGCGACGTTATATTGTCGGTAAACGGGCTTACCCTTCACGGTGTGTTTCACGATATCAGTTTCGATTTGCGGCGCGGCGAGATTCTCGGTGTCGCCGGGCTTGTCGGTTCTGGCCGTTCAAACGTAGCCGAAGCACTGTTCGGCGTAACACCCGCGACCTCGGGTAGTATCCGTATCAACGGAAGAGAAACTGTTATTCGGGCCCCCTCGGATGCGATGCGGGAAGGTATGGCCTTATTGACGGAGGACCGAAAGGAAACCGGCTGTTTCCTGCCTCTTTCTATTCTTGAGAATATGCAGATTGCCGCATTGCAGGAAAACTATGCTCGCGCCGGGTTTGTCGATGAGCGGGGCCTGACCCTTCAATGTGAGGAAATGCGCAAGGCGCTGCGGGTGAAAACACCCAACCTAGATGAGCGGATCGAAAATCTTTCGGGCGGTAATCAACAGAAGGTTCTGATCGCCCGCTGGCTGATGACCCAGCCTGAAATTCTCATCCTTGACGAACCCACGCGCGGCATCGATGTGGGCGCCAAGGCGGAAATCCACCGGCTGATATCGCAACTGGCACAACGAGGTGTCGCTGTCATCATGATTTCGTCTGAACTGCCCGAAGTGCTGGGCATGTCGGACCGGATACTGGTCATGCACGAGGGCCATATGACCGGCATTCTTGATCGTGCCGACGCCGATCAGGTGAAGATAATGGAACTGGCGGCTCGGTGAGGAGGAAACAATGGATAGTATGAAAATCGAGCCGGTCGCGCAGCAAAAGCGCAAACTGCCGCAGGAAGTGAACATTCTAAGCGTTCTGATCGGCGTGGCGTTGGTCTTTGAGATTCTTGGCTGGATATTTCAGGGGCAAAGCTTCCTGATGAATCCACAACGTTTGACAATTATGATATTGCAGGTCTCGGTCGTCGGTATCATCGCTGTTGGGGTGACACAGGTCATCATTACGGGCGGCATTGACCTCAGTTCCGGTTCCGTGGTCGCCATGACCGCCATGATTGCGATGAGTTTCGCTCAGGCAGGCAGCTATTCCCGCGCAATATATCCAGCCTTGACGGACCTGCCGGTCATCGTACCGCTGGCGATCGGTCTTGGCCTTGGCCTACTGGCGGGAATCATCAATGGTGTCTTGATCGCACGCACCGGAATACCTCCTTTTATCGCCACGCTTGGCATGATGGTCACCGCCAGGGGCATTGCGAAATGGTATACGAAAGGTCAGCCGATTTCGTTTCCGACGGATAGCTTTGCGGCCATCGGCAGCGGCGCGTGGCCCGTCGCCATCTTTCTCGTGGTGGCGATTATCTTCCATATTGCGTTGCGCTATACCCGCTATGGCAAGTTCACTTATGCGATCGGAGCCAATGCGCAGGCTGCCCGTGTGTCCGGCATCAACGTTCAGACCCATATCATCAAGGTCTATGCTATAGCCGGGCTTCTTTCCGGATTGGCGGGTATCGTTACCGCTGCCCGGGCCGAGACAGCACAGGCAGGGATGGGTATGATGTACGAACTTGACGCCATCGCAGCCGCAGTTATCGGCGGAACTTCCCTTTCAGGCGGACGTGGGCGGATTTTTGGAACTGTGATCGGAACCATCATCCTGGGACTGATGCTTTCGGGTTTCACATTTCTTCGCGTTGATGCTTATTATCAGGAAATCATCAAGGGCGTTATAATCGTCACTGCGGTCATTGTGGATGTCTATCGACAAAAGGTCCGTAGCGCGAAGAATTGATCTCTCCCATTCGTATTCAATGAACAGCCCTGTGGTCCTGATACCGCAGGGCTTTCGTGTTCCCGACGTCATTTTGATACCTTCCCGGAACCATAAAGGATGCCCTGTTGCACGGCTCGCGGCATAGATACCGAGCGTCAAAACTGTCCGACTAGTTGCAAAGTCCAGCCCCAGCAATCGAAACATTTATTGACATATTATTTATTCAGCAATTATTATTGCATTCTTGTTGGGAGGGACTGCGATGCATGAAGTGAGGCTACCTACAAAGCCACGGATATGCGGCCTCTGGCGCGCTAGCCACAGCGTTTCGTTTTCTTCCACGTGTTTGTACTGACAATGGCGCTCCTCTCATTCGAGAAGATTGCCAAGACATTTGCCGGCATCCCGGTGCTTCAGAGCATCGACCTTGATGTGGGCAAGGGGCAGGTGGTGGCGCTCGTCGGCGAGAACGGCGCGGGAAAATCCACGCTGATGCGCATCGCGGCAGGCTTGATGGCACCAAGCACGGGAAGGATAACGTTCGACGGTGCGCCTGCACCCGCCACATTGGCTGCGGCCGAACAGGCCGGTATCGTCATGGTCCATCAGGAATTCTGCCTGGCTCCCCATCTCAGCGTGGCGGAAAATGTCTTTCTGGGGCGTGAGATCGTCCGTGGTCCTTTCATTGACCGCCGTGCGAGCGAGGCGGAGGCCGCGCGGGCGCTCGCGGAACTCGGTTCATCGGCATCGCCGAAGGCGCGCCTTCGCGACCTTCCCGTTTCCGACTGGCAGATGATCGAATTGGCCAAGGCTTTCGCCCGCAGTCCGAAAATCATTCTTATGGATGAACCTACAGCCGTTCTTTCTGCAATGGAAGCCGCAAGGCTTTTCGAACGTATTCGCACCTTCACAGATGGAGGTGGCGCGGTGATTTTCACGTCGCATCGTCTCGACGAGGTCAAAGAGATCGCAGACCGTGTCGCTGTCCTGCGCGATGGACGGATCATGCGCGTGGAAGATGTCACCCAGATTTCGCAGAAAGAAATGGCCGAAGCCATGGTCGGCCGGCCACTCTCGGAAATATATGCGGCACGACGCTCGGTGAGCGATGGGGACGTGCTGATGGAGGTCTACAACCTCACTTCTCCAGGTACGGTGAGTGACGTATCACTCGCGATTAGGCGCGGCGAAATTCTCGGAATATCAGGCCTCGTTGGATCGGGCAGGACCGAGCTCTTCGAGGCGGTGTTCGGCCTGCGACCTGCCTCGTGCCAACGTTTCCGGTTACGCGGCCAGGATCGGGCCTTGCCGAATGCACGTGACGCCTGGCGGTCGGGGCTCGCCTATCTGACTGAAGACCGAAAGGGCAAAGGCCTTCTGCTCACTCGTTCCATCACGCAGAATGTGGCACTTGTGAAGGGCGCACTCGCCGGACCGGGCTGGATCGATGCGGCTGCTGAACGGCGCGGCTTTCAGGAAGCGGTGCGCGCTTATGATATCCGGGGTGCCCGTCTCGACGCGATGGTCGGCGCTTTGAGCGGTGGCAACCAGCAAAAGGTCCTGATCGCGAAGACGCTGGCGATCGAGCCCGAGATCGTGATTTTCGACGAACCGACGCGCGGCGTCGATATAGGAGCCAAGCAGCAGATCTATGAAGTCATCGCTCGTCTTGCGGAGGCAGGAAAAGGTGTCGTCGTCATTTCCTCCGAGATGCAGGAGATAGTGGGCCTCGCGGATCGTGTTCTCGTCATGCGTCAGGGCCGTATTGTCGGCGAACTGCGACACGGCGAAATTAGTGAGCAGGCGATCATACGCTATGCCATGGGCTTGCAGGAGGAAATGCAGCATGTCTGATCGAACCGCTGAAACGGCCGGTGCAGTTGCGGAGAACCGCGCGGTTCTGTCGAGGATACTCACTTCCACGGGGCCGTTGCTGGCACTTGTACTGTTGATGCTGATCGGCCTTCTGATGAGCGACAGTTTCCTGACCTATGAAAACCTGACCAACGTCTTCACCCGCAGCGCGATCATCGGCATCATCGCCATCGGTGCGACCTTTGTGATAACTGCAGGGGGCCTCGATCTTTCGGTCGGTTCGCTGTCGGCGCTGATCGCCGGTCTCACCATAATGGCGATGAACGCCTTGGCGGACTGGTCCAACACCGGCTGGCTTCTGGTGGTTGCCGGGATCGCGATTTCCTTGCTTCTTGGTGCTTCGGCAGGTTTCCTTAATGGAGCCATGGTCGTCAAGGGGCGTGTCGAGGCCTTCATTGTCACGCTTGGTACAATGGGCATCTTTCGCGCGCTCGTGACCTGGCTTTCCGACGGCGGCGCGATCTCACTCAATTTTTCGCTGCGCGATGCCGTCCGGCCGATTTACTACAATGCCGTACTGGGAATCCCTATCCCCGTGATCGTGCTGATCGTGATCGCGATCGCTGCCGAACTCGTTTTGTGGAGAACGCGTTTCGGCCGCCACACTGCGGCCATCGGCTCCAATCGCAATGTCGCGCGCTTTTCAGCCATTCCGGTCGATGGGGTGCGTATCGCCACTTATGTGATCCAGGGGATTTGCGTCGCCATTGCCACAGTTATCTACGTGCCGCGTCTTGGATCTGCCACACCTTCGACGGGCCTGATGTGGGAGCTTGAGGCCATCGCCTCGGTCATTATCGGCGGGACGGCGCTTGCGGGCGGTTATGGGCGCATCTGGGGCACCATCGTCGGTGTGCTGATCCTGGGTTTTATTGCCAATATCCTCAATCTGACAGGCGTTGTTAGTCCTTATCTCAACGGAGCCTTTCAGGGCGTCATCATCATCATCGCCGTGCTTTTGCAACGGGACAGGGTGCCCGATTGAGTTGGGACATCGGACAGTGTCCCATCAATGAAATATCGATCACAGGAGGAGAGGAAACATGCGAGGAAGAATAAGGACATATCTGGCCGCAGCCGGTATCGCGATAGCAGGTTGGGCCATGCCCGTACATGCTGCGGACACGCTGATCGGCGTATCGATCCCGGCCGCCACGCATGGCTGGACCGGAGGATTGAACTACCACACAAAACGCACGATTGATGCGATGAAGAAGGCGTTTCCGAATGTAGACTTCGTGCTGACGACAGCATCGAGCGCCACGCAGCAGGTCAATGATATTGAGGACATGATGGCGCGCGGGATCAAGGCGCTCGTCATTTTGCCCATGGAGTCGGATCCTCTCACCGAACCTGTCAAGACCGTTAAGCAGAAAGGCGTTTTCGTTACCGTCGTCGACCGCGGGCTTTCAGAACCGGGTATAGAGAACCTCTACGTGGGTGGCGACAATCCCGAATATGGCAAGGTAGCCGCCGAATACTTCAAGGGGAAATTCCCTGACGGCGCAAAAATCGTGGTTTTGCGCGGTATTCCGACGGCCATCGACAATATTCGCATCGAAGCGTTCAACGACGTCCTGAAGGGAACGAAAATTCAGATTCTTGATATGCAGTATGGGAACTGGAACCCGGACAAGAGTTTCGAAGTGATGCAGGACATGCTGCAACGCTTCCCCCAGATCGACGGTGTCTGGGCGGGAGATGACGATGCGGCCCTGGGTGCAATGGAGGCAATCAAGCAATCTGGCAGGAAGAATGTCGCAGTGCTTGGCGGCTCTGGCATGAACAAGGTCGTGAAGATGGTGATGGATGGTTCCGACCATGTGGACGCAGACATTTTCTATCCGCCGACGCTGATCATTCCGGCAATCGAATTGACGACCATGAAGTACGCCACGCAGGCGCCGATTACCGGCCGCTATGTGCTTGGTAGCCCGCTAATCACCAAGGAGAACGCTGCGGAATTCTACTTCCCCGATTCGCCGTACTGACGATTGGCCGAACAGCTTTACGTCCGGCGCCACGAGCACCGGACGTTTTCGTTTCCAAATTCAGTTTCTCGTATCAACACCTGTTACGGTAGGAATTCGCGGGGCCGAATGATCGTGTTGTACCCGCGCCGCAACGGCAACGACCAGAGCTTGCGCCAGACACATGGGTGCCGCGAGCGAGCGAGAGAATGTGTAGTCATGTTCGGGAACAGCAAAGAGCACCCGGGCGGATTTTGCCAGCGGCGAAAGCGTGCTGTCCGAGATCGCAACGATCTCTATTCCCTTGGCACCCGCTTCCTCGACGATGTTCACGACTTCATTGGCGTAAGAGCGGAAAGACACGGCCACCAGCACATCGTTGTTGCGCATCGTACGCGCCATATGCGTGGCGAGCCCACCGGAGGAACTGAGCAGAACGCAGCGCTTGCCAAGCATCGTCAGGACATAGCGCAGAAGCTCAACGACAGGCTCGGAGCGTAGTTGTCCGAGTAGATAGATCGTATCCGCCTTGAACAGAGCATCGGCGGCAAAGGTCAGATCTTCCTGTGAAATATCCTCCAGCAATTCCTGCAGGGAGGCGATATCGCGCACAACCAGTTCACGGAGCAGGCTTACCTCCGAATGGTCACTGCTCTCCCGCAATTCTGTTTCCAGGGCCCTGACGCGGGCTTCGAATCCCGGTGCTGCAGTGGCTAACCTCTGCTGGAATAGAACCTGCAGTTCCTTGAATCCCTTGTAACCGAGTGACTGCGCAAAACGCACAAAGCTAGACGCATGAATCCCGCATCGTTCCGCGATGGCGTTGACCGATTGGACAGCGACGTCGTTCGGATTTTGCGTCAGGAAAACGGAGATGCGCTGATAGGTCTTGCTCATCTGATCATGTTGCTCGTGAATAAGCTTGATCAGTTCTTCATAATTGCTCGGAATGTTCGCTGAACCCATACATTTCTCCGTTGCATCATTGTGCAATAAATATTGCAGCACGCCAAGTGTGGCATAACCGTAAGGAACAAAAAGGCGCCCGGCTCTATCCGGGCGCCAGGAAGGCGATCGGTGCGCCTTGGGAAGCAATCAGCAAGGTAATTTCATCCATCGTCCCGTCTTCGAAGATTGCTTGATTGTCTCCACCAGCGTCTGGATGCGCAGGCCAGCGGTAAAGCCGAATGGCTCGGGAATTTCCCCCGCAACGGCGCGCAAAAAACCTTCGATCTCTATAGCCTTGAGATCATTAAAGCCTAGCTGGTGGCCGGACGCGATGCAGAAACGCCCGTAAGGCGCATGATCCGGCGCCGCTTCGATCCGTCGAAAGCCCCGGCGACCGGCAGCATCTTGCGTCGAATAGAAATGCAGTTCGTTGAAGCGTTCCTGCGTGAAGGCGAGCGCACCTTTTTCGCCATAAACCTCGAAATCGTGCTGCATTTTGCGGCCAGTAGCGATCCAGTTGCCCTCTATCGAGCCCTGCGCGCCGCTGGCGAAGCGCAGAAATGCGCGGCCAACGTCGTCCACCTCGACCTTACGCACCCCGCCTTTCCCGTCGGGGCGTTCCGCGATCATGGTGATGCAGTCACCCATGACGTCATTGATCGGGCCGAGCAGAAACTCGGCCGTCGCCAGCGCATGGCTGCCGATATCTGCAAGGGCGCCACCGCCGGCGGGATCGTGCCTGAAGGTAAAAATTCCCCTGGGGTCCGCCATATAGTCTTCGGCGTGCAGGCCGCGATAACCGCGAATTTCCCCCAGTTCGCCGGCGGCAATCATATCACGCGCTAGACGCATCATGGGATTGCAGAGATAGTTGAACCCGACCTGGGTTTTAACTCCTTTGGCTGCCGCGGCTTCGGCCATTTCCCGCGCATCCGCTGCCAGTGGTGCGAGCGGTTTTTCGCAATAGACGTGCTTGCCCGCGGCGATGGCGGCCAGCGCCATTTCCTTGTGTAGGGCATTGGGCGCGGTAATGTCGATCAGGTCGATTTCGGGGTTAGCGACGAGGTCGCGCCAGTCGGCGGTCGAGTGATCGAAGCCGAAATCTGCCGCCGCGCGTTCGGCGGCCTCAGGGGTGATATCGGCGACTGTATGCAAATCGATCCGATAGGGAAGATCAAAAACCTTCTGGGCAGACGCGAAGCCGAATACATGGGCCTTTCCCATAAACCCAGTGCCGATGAGGCCGACGCGCAGTTTCGGTTTATCACGCATGAGCGAACTCCTGATTGACGATCAGATGCGGCTCGATGGTTCCCGCCAGAAAATTGACCGCGTTTTCGATGGATGCAATCGCCATTCGCTCGCCGCACTCGGCGGTGAGGCCGGCGATATGGGGAGAGAGAATGACTGCTTCATGGAAGAACAGTGGCGATCCGTCAACGGGTGGCTCCTCGTCGAACACGTCGACGCCCGCGGCCCCGACCTGCCCGGACGTGAGCGCGTCCGCGAGCGCCTTTTCGCATACCACGCCTCCGCGCGCCGTATTGGCGAGGATGACGCCAGATTTCATTTTTGCGATTTCCGGTGCGCCGATAACCGGCGTGTCGCTTCTGGGGATGTGGACCGAAATGCAGTCTGCCCACCCCAGCCCCTCATCAAGTGAAACCGGCGTCACCGCGCCTTCCGGCCAGCCAGCCTTTTCAAGCAGGGGATCGCAGGCGCGAACTTGCATTCCGAAGCCCGAAGCCATGCGGGCCAGATGCCGCCCGATGCGGCCATAGCCGAGAATAAGCAGGTTCTTGCCGGATATTTCCCGCTGTTGCAGCTTGTTGCGCCAGCCCCACTGGCCTGGCTCGCGCACGGCGTGGTCAGCGAGAAGCACCCGTTTGGCCCCGGCCAGAAGCTGCATCATCGCGTGTTCGGCGACCGACACCGAATTGACGTCGCCGACGATGGTGAGTGCGATGCCGCGTGCATTCAGCGCCCCAAGATCGACGGCGTCATAGCCGACGCCGTGGCGCGATACGACCTTGAGCTGTTCGGCCCGCGCGATGGTCGCAGCGGAAAGCGGCTGCGTGCGCAGCACCATGGCATCCGCCCTGGCGATCAGTGGCGCATAGGAGGCTTCCGACACTTCCTCGACGTAATCGACGGTGAAACCCCGGCTTTTCAATTGCTCCAGCAGAGCCTCGCCGGACGGGTGCAGTTTTCCCGCCACCAGAAGATGCGGCATCAATAGGCTCCTTCTGTCGCCTTCGTGAGAGTAGCGCCTGTCAGTTCCCGCCATTTTGCGACGGAAGCCGAAGCGGCAGCGGCGAGCAGGCGCGTGTCGCCTGAGACGGTGGTGAGATCGAAACCCCATTCTACTGCGCGGGCGGCATATTCGGCCGTTCCGCAATGCAGGCATGCGCGGATATCATTCTTTCTACAGACGGCGACAATATGCTGGATTAGTTCAATCAATTCCGGCTCCTCCCGATCGAAACCGGGCGGCAGACGGCCTTCCTGCGTGCCGAGCGTGAGATCGGCGGGACCGATATAGAGGCCATCAAGGCCCGGCGTCGCGGCGATCTCCTCCAGATTGTCTACGCCCTCGCGAGTTTCGATCATGGCTAGTGCCACGACCTCCTCATTGGCAGCCACGCCATAGCTTCCATAGGCGAAGGCGGCGCGGGTCGGGCCGAAACTGCGCTGGCCCTTCGGCGGATAGCGCATATAGCTGACGAACTCCGCGGCCTCCGCGGCCGAATTAATCATCGGGCAGATGATCCCTTGCGCCCCTGCGTCGAGCATTTTCATGATGACGCCCGGCTCGCGCCATGGCACCCGCGCCATGACTGTGACGCCCGAGGCGCGCATGGCCTGCAGCATCGGTAGTGCCGAATTATAGTCGAGCGCGCCGTGCTGCATGTCGATGGTGATGGTATCATAGCCCTGCGCCGCCATGATTTCGGCGGTGAAAGAATTGCCGATGGAAAGCCAGCCATTCATGGCTGGTCGGCTCTCGGACCAGAGTTTCTTGAGCTTATTGGTGAACATCGGCCCTCCTCAGAACACGATCTGCGCCAGTTTGGTATCGAAATAGTCCTGTATTCCCTCCGATCCCCCCTCGCGCCCCATGCCGGAATGATTGGTCCCCCCGAAGGGCGCTTCGGAAGCGGCAAGCGCGAAGCTGTTTATCCCGACCATGCCGGCTTTGAGCGCGGCAACCGTGCGCCGGGCGCGATCGGGCGAGCGGGTAAAGGCGTAGGCCGACAGGCCCATATCTGAAGAGTTGGCACGCGCCAGGGCCTCGTCTTCGCTCTTGAAGCGGGTGATCGCGGCGATGGGGCCGAAATTTTCCTCCGCGAAGACCTTCATGTCGTCTGTCACATCGATGAGAACCGTCGGCTCGAAAAAATAACCGGCGTTAAACTGGGCCGGGCGTTTGCCACCATATGCAACCGTTGCGCCAGCGGAAACCGCGTTTGCGACGATGGCTTCGATCTCTGCAAGCCGGTTGGCGTTGATCAATGGACCCATACCTGTTTCAGGATCGAGACCGTCGCCGAGCCGGATTTTCTTTGTTCGCGCGACGAAGCCTTCGACGAAGGCGTCATGCAGGCTTTCGTGAATGAAGAAACGATCCGGCGTGACGCAGACCTGTCCGCAATTGGCGAATTTGGTTGGCACGACGAGATCGAGCGTCGTTTCCAGATCGGCATCGTCATAGACGATTAGCGGAGCGTTGCCGCCAAGTTCCATTGAGACTTTTTTGACCGTATCCGCTGCGTCACGGATCATCTGCTGGCCGATTCGAGTTGAACCGGTCAGCGAAACTTTGCGCACGCGGTTGTCGGCCATGATCTGCGCGTAAGTCGAACCTGTGTCGCCAACCACCAGATTGAAAGCGCCTTCTGGCAGGCCCGCCGCGCGCAGGCAATCCACCATGACCATGGCGACACCCGGCGTCTGTGAAGAGGGGCGCAGCACGATGGAACACCCGGCGGCGAGCGCCGGCGCGAGCTTGCGCGCCGGCAGCGCCGCCGGAAAGTTCCAGGCGGTGAAGGCGCCGACGACGCCGAGCGGCTCATGCGTAACCTCGAAGCGCCCGCCCGGTACGCGGCTGTCGATGATGCGGCCATAGATGCGCCGTGCCTCCTCCGCATACCAGCGGAACTGGTCGCAGGCGAGGCCCCATTCGCGTCCCGCCTGCGCCGCTGGTTTACCGGTTTCAGCGGTAATCATCCGCACGGCTTCGTCCGTGCGGCGGATCATTTCGTCGGCGGCCTTGTGCAGCGCGTCAGCGCGCGCAAAGCCGCCCATGGCACGCAGCGGCTGCAAACCCGCAGTGGCGGCGTCAAGTGCCCTGCGGGTATCTTCGACCGTCGCCAGCGGCACGGAGCCGAGCGGCTTTTCGGTGACGGGCGAAACGACCTCTCCTACGGCCGAACCTTTCGACCAATGGCCACCGATGAAGAGTCCAAAATTCGTATACATGATCTATCCAATATCGCGGGTGGGAATGGTGCGTTCTTCGGTCAGAGAGCGGATCGCTGCTTCGGCCAGAATGAGCGCCTGCCTGCCGTCCTCAAAGCTGACTTCCGGTTGCCGGCCCTGTTCGACGGCGTCGACGAAGGCGCTGATCTCGGCGGCGAAAGCATCGGCATAGCGGTCGATGAAGAAATTCATAAGCGCCGGTTTTCGGTCGCTGAAGTCCGCGCCGTATAAGCTGAGTTTGGTGAGGGTGCGGTTTTCCGAAATCGCCATGCCGCCGCTGCCGAACGCCTCGACGCGCTGGTCGTATCCGTAAACGGACCGGCGCGAATTGTTGATGACGCATTGTCGTCCGGACGCAGTTTTCAGCACCACCGTGACCGTATCGTAGTCATTGCAATTTTCCATTAAAACCGGATCGACCAGCCTTGAGCCGGTAGCGAAGACTTTCTCGATCTCCTCGCCCAGAATGAAGCGCGCCATATCGAAATCGTGGATTGTCATGTCGCGGAAGATACCGCCCGACACGTCAATATAGGCGGCAGGGGCCATGCCGGGATCACGCGAGGTGATGAAGACCTGATGTACGTCGCCGATCTGGCCACTTTCGATGGCTTCGCGCACAGCGCGGTGGCCGTTGTCGAACCGGCGTACGAAACCAAGCATGATCGGTAGCCTGCTACCCGAGATCACTTTCGCACAGGCGTTGACGCGGGCGAGCGACAGGTCGATCGGCTTTTCGCACAGGATCGGCTTGCCAGCAGCGACGGCCTGCTCGATGAGGTCCGCGTGGGTGGCTGTGGACGTGGCGATCAGCACTGCGTCAACGGTGTCGGAGGCAAAGACCGCCTCAGCCGAATCGAACAGTGGAACGCCGAATTTCTGCGCAATTTCCTGCGCAGCAGGGACATGCAGGTCGAAAACGCCTGCCAATCCGGCGCGCGGATGCGCTGCGATATTTTCGGCGTGCATCCGTCCGATGCGGCCGACGCCGAGCACTGCGATATTGAGCATGAAATCTCCTCCGGGAATTTTGTGCAATAATCATTGCAAGATTGTTGTATTGTCAATATGTATTCCGTAATCTTCAGATATACCCATCCGCAGGAGGAGGCGAGATGACTCGAAACACTGTGCGTCTGACCATGACTCAGGCTCTTGTCCGTTATCTTTGCAACCAGTTCACCGAGATTGACGGTGTGCACGTGCCACTGTTCGCCGGCGTGTTCGGCATTTTCGGCCATGGCAATGTGACGTGCCTTTCGGAAGCGCTGGAGTCGGTTCAGGACCAACTGCCGACATGGCGCGGTCAGAACGAGCAATCCATGGCCCTGGCCGCCATCGGCTTCGCCAAGGCGAAGCGCCGCCGGCAGATCATGGTTGCCGCGACCTCCATCGGTCCGGGCGCAGCCAATATGGTGACGGCGGCAGGCGTGGCCATGGCCAACCGTCTGCCGGTGTTGCTTCTGGCCGGCGATACTTTCGCCAACCGCCTGCCGGACCCGGTTTTGCAACAGGTTGAGCACTTCGGCGACCCGACGATCACCGTTAATGATGCCTTCAAGCCCGTCGTGCGCTATTGGGACCGCATCACATTACCGGAGCAGATCATCCAGTCGCTGCCGCAGGCGGTTGCAACCATGCTTGATCCCGCCGATTGCGGGCCGGCCTTTCTCGGTCTGGCGCAGGACACGCAGGAAATCGCCTTCGACTATCCCGAAGTTTTCTTCGAACCGAAAGTCTGGAAGATCCCGCGCCCGCGTCCGGATCGCGACGCGATCGCAGCCGCCGTGGAACTGCTCAAATCGGCCAAACGCCCGCTGATAATTTCCGGCGGCGGCGTGCGCTATTCGCTGGCCGAGAATGAAATGGCCGATTTCGCGCTGAAGCGGGGAATCCCGGTCGTCGAAACCATCGCCGGCAAGGGTGCGGTGACGCATGAGCATCCGGTCCATGCTGGACCGCTCGGCATCGTCGGCTCGACCTCGGCCAACGCGCTCGCCAAGGAGGCGGACGTGATTCTGGCTATCGGCACGCGTTTGCAGGATTTCACCACCGGCTCATGGACCGCCTTCGCCGAGGACGCGCAATTTATTTCGGTCAACGCGGCGCGCTTCGATGCTGTAAAGCACCGGGCATTTTCCGTAGTTGGCGACGCGCTGGAGACGGTACGGGAACTGGACGCGGCTCTTGGCGATTACAAGGCTGACGCCGACCTGATGAAGCAGGCCAAGACGCTGTTCGCCGATTGGAACACGTTGCTCGACGAGCACCAGATGCGCACCAACGCGCCGGTGCCGTCCTATGCGCAGGTGATAGGCGTGCTCAACGCGGTGGCAAAGCCAGACGATACGCTGATCGCGGCAGCGGGCGGCACACCCGGCGAGGTGGTCAAGGGCTGGCGAGTCAAGAATCCAAATACATTCGATTGCGAATTCGGCTTTTCCTGCATGGGCTACGAGATTTCGGCGGGCTGGGGCTGTGCTATGGCGCAAGAGGGCCCGGGTGCAGCTGGCGGCACGCCGATCGTCATGCTGGGCGACGGCACCTATATGATGATGAACTCCGATATCTATTCGGCAGCGCTCACCGGCCACAAGATGATCGTGGTGGTGTGCGACAATGGTGGTTATGCGGTGATCAATCGATTGCAGCAGGCCAAGGGAGTGCCAGGGTTCAACAATCTCCTGACCGATTGTCGCGTGCAAAATCGCCAGAATCCGCTTCATGTCGATTTCGTCAAACACGCCGAGGCCATGGGAGCTCAGGCTCGCAAGGCCGAAAGCCTCGCCGATCTGGAGGAGGCGATGAAATGGGCGCAGGGCAATGACGGTGTGACCGTCATTTCCATCGTGTCCGACGCATGGAAATGGGTACCGGGAGACGCCGACTGGGATGTAGGGGTGCCCGCTGTCTCAACATTCGAAAAGGTTCGCGCCGCCCGCAAGGCACAGGAAAAAATCCGTGAAGCGCAGCGCAGAGGTGTTTGATATGAAAGCCAAACTGGGGATCGCCCCGATAGCCTGGTGGAACGACGATCTGCCGGAACTCTCGGATGATGTGAGTTTGGAAGAATGTCTGCGTCAGGCCTCAGTCGCCGGTTTCACCGGCATGGAGACGGGACGCCGCTTCCCGATGGATATGGAGGAACTCGGGCCGGTTCTGGATAAATACGGAATTTCCGTCTGCGGTGGCTGGTTTTCGGGCCTATTGCTCGACGGCGATATTGAGGCGGAAAAAGACCGGATATCCCAGCAGATGGCGTTCTTCATCGCTGCGCGCGCACCCTGTATCGTCTATGGTGAGACGGCGCGGTCAATTCAGGGCGTGCGCTCTGCGCCGCTTGCAGCCAAACCGAAGCTGGACGAGGCCGAAATGGCGGCTTATGGGCGCAAGATGTCGGATTTTGCCGACTGGTGCGCTAGGCAGGGCATGCCGATTTCCTATCACCACCATATGGCGGCAGCTGTTGAGACGGAAACCGAACTTGATTTGTTCATGAAACATTCGTCCGTGCCGCTGTTGTTCGACGCCGGGCATATGGCTTTCGCTGGCGGTGACGTCATGCGCGTGATCGACAATCATCACGAGCGCATCAGCCATGTCCACACCAAGGACATACGCAGCGCAGTCGTGAACGGGCTTGACCGAACCCGGGAAAGCTTTCTCGACGCCGTTATCAAGGGCGCCTTCACGGTACCCGGCGATGGCTCACTCGATTTCGAAGCCATCGTCAAGGCGTTGGCCGGCAAGGGCTATGAGGGCTGGTTCGTCGTCGAAGCGGAACAGAATCCGGTCGCCAATCCGCCATTGGAGATGGCGCGTAAGGGTCACGTGGAGTTGCTGCGCGTTATGGCGGCGGCGGGATATGAGGTTGTAAAATGAACAGGATCGAAGGAAAGGTCGCCATCGTCACCGGTGGCACGCAGGGACTTGGCGCGGCTATTGTCCGGCTTTTCGCGCAGGCCGGCGCGGTGGGCATTGTCATTGTCGGGCGCGGCGTCGAAAAAGGACAGGTGGTCGCAAAAGGTATCACCGACGCCACCGGTGTTCCGGTCGAGATGATTGCCGCCGATCTGGCGAATATTGACGACGTGCGCGGGATCGTTCCCGCCGCCGACCGATACTTTGGCCGAGTGGACATTCTCGTCAACGCCGCCGGCCTGACCGACCGCGGCAATTTGCTCAATACGAGCCCGGAGCTTTTCGATCACATGTTTGCGGTTAATACGCGCGCGCCGTTCTTTTTGATGCAGGATGCGGCCAAGGTCATGATCCGCGAAGGGATCGAGGGCCGCATTGTGAATATCGGTTCGATGTCTGGATTGGTTGGACAGCCATTTCTTGCTCCCTACGCAGGCTCCAAGGGGGCGCTGGCCACGCTGACGCGCCATGCAGGCTTTGCCCTGATGCGCCACCGCATCCACGTCAATCAGTTGGATATCGGCTGGATGAACTCGGACCACGAGCGTGCGTTGGTGCTGTCGGAAACCGGCGACCCGGATTTCATCGACCGTGCGGCCGCGCAAAAGCCGTTCGGTCGCATTCTCGATCCTGCCGAAGTCGCCCGCGCCGTGCTGTGGATGGCGTCGGACGATAGTGGCATGATGACCGGTGCAGTGATTCCCTTCGACCAATCGGTCCATGGCGGTTACGACGAAGCGCCGGTTCCAGCCGGCAAGCTGGAGGCATGATGATGCGCACTATCAAGGGCCCCGGCGTCTATCTGGCGCAGTTCGCGGCGGACGACGCTCCCTACAATACGCTTCCTGGCTTGGCGAAATGGGCCGCGGACAAGGGTTTTAAAGGCGTGCAGATTCCCACATGGGACACGCGTCTGATCGATATGAAAAAGGCGGCGGAAAGCGACGCTTATTGCGACGAGATCAAGGGCTTGCTCGCCGATTACGACTTGCAGATCACCGAACTGGCCTCGCATATCACCGGGCAGCTCGTCGCCGTGCATCCGGCGCACGACACGATCATGGACAGTTTCGCGCCGGAGCATGTACGAGGCGATCCGGCAGTGCGCCGCGCGTGGGCAGAAGAACAACTGCGCTTTGCCGCCCGCGCCTCGAAGCGGCTGGGCGTCGACCGGCACGTCACCTTTTCCGGCGCGCTGCTCTGGCCCTATCTCTATCCCTATCCACAATGGCCGGAAGGGCTGGTCGAGGAAGGTTTCGACGAACTGGCGAAGCGCTGGACACCGATCCTGAACGACTTCGACGCGTATGGTGTCGACGTCTGCTACGAGATCCATCCGAGCGAAGACCTGCATGACGGCCATAGCTGGGAAATGTTTCTCGACAAGGTGAAAGAGCATCCCCGCGCCAATCTGATGTACGACCCGTCGCATTTCGTGTTGCAGGCGCTGGATTATCTGGCGTTCATCGATCATTACCACGATCGGATCAAGACCTTCCATGTCAAGGACGCGGAGTTCCGCCCAGACGGAAAATCGGGCGCTTACGGCGGTTATCAGCCCTGGTCGAAGCGGGCGGGCCGGTTCCGCAGTCCAGGTGACGGTCAGGTCGATTTCGGCGCGATCTTCACGAAGCTGACGACATACGGCTTCGACGGCTGGGCTGTGCTGGAATGGGAATGCTTCGTCAAGAACCCCGAGGATGGCGCCGCTGAAGGCGCAAAATTCATCGCCGATCACATCATCCGCGTTTCCGGCCGCGCCTTCGATGATTTTGTCAAGTCAGGCGCCAATCGTAGCGCGAACCGGGCCATGCTCGGACTGGAGGAAAAATGAGCGCTCAACGCGTATTGCGTCTTGGTATGATCGGCGGCGGGCAGGGGGCCTATATCGGCAATATCCACCGGCTGGCGGCGCGGCTCGACGGCCAGTGGCGACTGGCTGCCGGTGCTTTCGACGTCGATCCCGTCCGGGGACGGGAATTCGCCATTGCCGAAGGATTGGACCCAGCGCGCAGCTACGGGACCTATCAGGAATTGATTGCTGGCGAGACGGCGCGGGACGACCGGGTCGACGCGGTCGCTATTTGCACGCCGAATTTTACGCATTATCCCATCGCCAGGGCGCTGATCGAGGCCGGCTTCGACGTCATCTGCGAAAAGCCGCTGACGGCGACACTGGAGGACGCCGTGGCGCTGGAAAAGCTCGCGCGCGAAAGTGGGCGTTTCGTCGGCGTGACCTACACCTATTCCGGTTATCCCATGGTGCACGAGGCGCGCGTGCGTGTGGCGCGCGGCGAGATCGGCGACATCCGCACGGTACAAGTGGAATATCCTCTGGAATGGATGGCGACGGCGATCGAAAAGCAGGGTAACGCGCAGGCCGCATGGCGCACCGACCCGAAAAAGAATGGCCGTGGCGGCTCCATAGGCGATATCGGCACCCACGCCTATCACCTTGCGGGCTTCGTGACCGGATTGAAGCTCCAAGCGCTGACAGCGGATCTCGCCACCTTCGTTGAGGGCCGAGCGCTGGACGACAACGCCCATGTGATGATGCGCTATGAAGGCGGCGCGCGGGGCCTTTTGTGGTCGTCGCAGGTGGCGCTCGGCAATTCCAACGGCGTGCGCCTGCGCGTGTTTGGATCGAAAGGCTCCTTCACATGGTTTCAGGAGCAGCCCAACGAATTGATCTATGCGCCTCTTGACGGGCGCGTGCAGGTCATCAAGCGAGGCGCTGACGATCTGTCGGAAGACGCCAAGCTGCGCATCCGCACCCCGCCGGGCCATCCGGAAGGTTATCTGGAAGCTTTCGCCAATCTCTATACTGGTTTCGCAGAAGCGATCCGTGCGAGGATGGAAGGTCGAGAGCCCTCCCTGCTTGGTAAAAACCTACCGCTTGCTTATGATGGGCTGAAGGGTGTTGCCTTCGTAGAGGCCGTGGTTGATAGCAGTGAAGACAAGGATTGTCGCTGGATCACGCCAGTTGCGATTTAAGCGGATGGACTGATGGGTATCAAGTGATGTTCGATCTGAACGATGCACGTCTCAAGCCGCTCTGGTTGCGGGTAATGTTGGTTGCTATTTGCTTTGGCTGGGCAGCATTTGAGTTTGTTAGCAGCAGCCCGGGATGGGCTGCAATTTTTGCTGCGATCGGTGCGTGGGCCGTCTGGGGTTTCTTCATTAATTTTCATCCGGATGGGAGGAATGCGCCGGAATAACGAAATTGTATCAAGGCATCAAACACACGATAGAATGCGCCAATACGGATATATTTGAGTTATTATCTGCAGCCTCCGCTGCGCGAATGACTGCTATCGTGAGGTGATTATTACCGCGGATCGGGTGTCGATTTGTGCGGCTTACCGTCAGGAAACGGATCAGTGAATATGGTTTCTCCCTGAGTTCTATCGATTACAATTCGATTTACATCGCCATTGGTGCGACTAGATATAGATATGGCCGCACTGCAATATGCACTTAGCAAAATGGCAATGGTGATGAAAGTAGCGTGCCTGAAGATCGGGTTTGTTAGAAACTTATATCGACTCGCTAAGCACCGCGCCGCGAAGGATCGGTGCCCAACGGTTCGGGAATGCTTTAATATTTCACTCGAAATCGATCGGTAGCACATCGGCTGGGATATTCTGATAGCTGACAGGGCGCAGGAAGCGACGGATGGACATGGTTCCGACGCTGGTTGCACCGAAATTCGTGCTGGCGGGGTAAGGGCCGCCATGAACCATCGAATCGACGACTTCCACGCCGGTCGGGAAACCGTTGGCCAAAACGCGTCCGGCCTTGCGCTCCAGAACCGGCAGAAGCTTGCGGGCGTCGGCGGTGTCGTCCTTGTCCATATGCAAGGTTGCGGTCAGTTGGCCTTCAAAGCCCTTGGCCAGATGCACCATGTCATCAACCGACTTGACGCGAACGACAACGCCGAGCGGGCCGAACACTTCCTCACCGATGGTATGGTCGCCAAGGAAGGCTTCGCCCGTCGTCTCATAGAGATTGGGCGAGGCTTCGCGGCCCTTGCTTTCGGTGGTCAGCACCGGCTTGACGGAGTTGCGGCTGTCGAAATGCGCCTTGCCGTCCTGATAGGCCTTGGCAATGCCATCGGTCAGCATGACCTGCGGCGCAACCTTTTCGAGAGCCCTGCGCGTGGATTGCACAAAACTGTTGGCGTCCGAACTGTCGATAACCACGGCAATGCCCGGATTGGTGCAGAACTGACCTGCGCCCATGGTCAAAGACGCAGCCCAGCCTTCGCCGAGCGACGGCGCGCGGGCTTTCATGGCTTCCGGCAGTAGGAACATCGGATTGACCGAGCCAAGCTCGCCGAAGAAAGGAATCGGTTCCGGACGCTGTGCACACAGATTGAACAAAGCACGGCCACCGCCCAGCGATCCGGTAAAGCCTACAGCCTTGATTAGAGGGTGCGTGACGAGCGCTTCGCCGACCTTGCGGTCGCCCCCCTGAATGAGACTGAATACGCCCTTGGGCATGCCGGTCTTGGCAATAGCGGCTTGAATAGCATCAGCGACAATCTCGCCGGTGCCAGGATGGGCGGAATGGCCTTTCACAACCACCGGGCAACCTGCAGCAAGGGCGGCTGCGGTGTCACCGCCAGCAGTCGAGAAAGCGAGCGGAAAGTTGGAAGCGCCGAAAACGGCGACCGGGCCGATCGGGCGCTGTATCAGGCGGATTTCCGGTCGTGCAGCGGGCTTGCGGTCGGGCTGGGCTTCATCGACGCGACGATCCAGATAGTCACCCTTGCGGATATGGCTGGCAAAAAGGCGAAGCTGGCCGGTCGTGCGTCCACGTTCGCCTTGCAGACGGGCAACTGGCAAACCGGTTTCCTGCGTGCCGACTTCGGTGATGGCCTCCGCACGTGCTTCGATCTCGTCGGCAATGGCTTCCAGAAAAAGTGCGCGTTCTTCACGACTCTTGCAACCATAAGTCCAAAATGCATCTTCCGCTGCCTCGCAGGCCCGCGCCACCAGCCCGGGTGTGCCAACTGCAAATTCATGTGACGGACCGCTCGCAGGTGCCGATGCAAATGTCGCCTCCCCTGCCACCCATTCACCGGCGATCAGATGGCGTCCGTGGAGTTCAAAGCTCATTTCGATTCCTTTCCGCAGTAATCACCGCATTGCGATCTGTATTTTTACATCCGTTGAATGAGCCGCATCCGCCCGCTTGAATGCCTCAACGCTATCCTTGAAGTCATATGTCGCAGAGATCAATGGCTTCACATCAATCTTGCCTTCTCCCAACAATGCAATTGCACGTTCATAGACATTTGCGTAGCGAAAGACCGTGACGAGGCGGATTTCCTTGACCTGCAATGCGACGATATCGATAGGTACCGCTTTTTCAGGCATGCCCACACAAGCCAATGTACCCCCTGGACGAATGCAATCGGCAATGCCATCAAATGCTTTGGCAGCGCCTGAACATTCATAGATAATATCGACGCCCCAGTCATCGGTCAGACATCGAACCTGATCCCTCAGGGGACCGTCGCCTGCGTGAAGTGGCTGGATGCCTGTATAGCACGCGGCAATGTCGAGCTTTTGTGACGCCGGATCGAAGATCAGGACGCGCGAACACCCGGCGGACAACGCGCTGAGCGCCACAAGAATGCCGATCGGGCCTGCTCCGAGGACAAGAGCGACATCGCCAGCTGCCACGCCGGTTTTATGAACCGCCTGCAGGCCCACCGCCAAAGGTTCGACCATTGCACCTTCGGCAAAAGAGACATTCTCGGGCAGTTTATAAGTCAGGTTTGCAGGGTGCACGACGTCTGGTGTCAGACATCCGTGAACCGGCGGAGTGGCCCAGAAAGTGAGAAACGGATCAAGATTATAAAGTCCGATACGGCTCGGGCGGCTCGTAAAATCAGGGACGCCCGGCTCAACACAGACCCGGTCGCCCACCATGAGATTGTGAACCCCTGCGCCGCAAGCAATGACAGTGCCAGCTCCCTCATGGCCGAGGATCATCGGTTTCTTCACGATGAAGGGACCGATCCTGCCATGACGATAATAGTGAACATCGCTGCCGCATATTCCAACGACGTCCATCGCGATGCGCACGTCGCAATCGCCAAGTGTCAAATCGATATCGATATCGCGCAAAGCCAGTTCACGCGCCTTTTCCAGAACAAGTGCGAGAGCCATGGTGAACCTAGATACTCGTATAGCCAGCGTCTGCAGTGACAATCGAGCCAGTCATCAGGCTTGAAGCGTCTGAGGCAAGGAACTGGACGATGGAGGCGATCTCCTCCGGCTTGCCCATGCGACCGGCGGGGGTCAGGTCGAGCCAGCGCTCAACAAGCCCCGGCTGCTTTTCAAGTCCATGCAGCAATGGCGTTTCGATATAGGTTGGCGCAACCGCATTCACCCTGACACCTCGTTTGGCCCATTCGACTGCGAGCGAGCGTGTGAGGTGGTGTACCCCGGCTTTCGAGGCGTTGTAGTGGCACTGTGGCTGCGGTACATTGACGATATGTGCCGACATCGAACCGATATTGATGATCGAACCCTTGCCATTTTCCAGCATTCGACGACCAAAGGCCCGACAGGTGCGGAATACGCCACTGAGATTGACCTCAATGACACGATCCCATTGATCATCCGTCATGTCTTCAGCGGCAACATTGTTGACGATACCTGCATTGCAGACGAGCACGTCAAGTGGCGGTAAGTCATTCGCCAGCGCGTTCAACTGAATGCTGTCAGTAACATCGAGTTGCCGGGCGCTTGCAGATCCACCGATTTCTCTCGCGGTGGTCTCGGCGCGTGACAGATCAATATCCGTGCAGACCACCGTCGCCCCGGTTTGCGCCAAGGCTTGCGCACATGCTGCACCTATTCCCTGACCGGCTCCTGTTACCAGTGCCAGCCGACCGCTCAAATCCATTCTTGCACGATAGGACATTTTGTTCTGCCGTTCCTAAATCAAACCGCGTTTGGCCATGTCCCGCATCAGCGAGCGCATACCGTAAGCCCATGGACGCGCCTTGTCCGACGTCGTGACGACATTGCGCAAGGTTCCAAGCGTTGGCGTCGAAATCTCGACGACGTCACCTTCCTTGTGGGTGAAGCCGCTGCCTTTTTCCGCACGATCCTGCGTAGGAGCGAACATGGTACCCAAAAATAGCAGGAATCCGTCAGGATATTGATGGCTGGCATTGATAGTCTGTGCGACCAGATCGACAGGTCTTCGGCTGATTTCGGCCATATTGGAGCGCCCTGACATTTCAAAGCCGTCTTCTCCTTTGACGGACATTTCAAGTGTTGCGTTTTCAATGTCTCCGAGCGTAAATCCAGCGTCAAACAGACGGATGAATGGTCCAATGGCACAGGAAGCATTATTGTCCTTGGCCTTGCCGAGCAGGAGAGCTGATCGACCCTCAACGTCGCGCAGATTGACGTCATTCCCAAGTGTAGCGCCACGGATATTGCCGTTTTTATCTACCGCTAGCACAATTTCGGGCTCGGGGTTATTCCACTCAGAAATCCGGTTGACGCCAACTTGCGCGCCATGGCCAACGGCAGACATGGGCTGCGATTTGGTGAAGACCTCAGCGTCAGGCCCGATACCTACTTCAAGATATTGCGACCAAAGCCCTTCTTTCTCCAGAGCAGTCTTTACCTCAGCAGCCTGTTCAGAGCCTGCGCGTATGTTGGACAGGCTTCCGCCGATCAGTTCACCAATGCGCTTGCGGATTGCGTCGGCTTTTGCCGGGTCGCCTGACGTCCGCTCATCGATGACGCGCTCAATCATGCTTTGCGCAAAAGTGACGCCACAAGCCTTGAGCGCTTGGAAATCACAAGGTGCAAGCCATGAATGGCGAGGCGATCCATAACCTGTTTCGTGTGGAGAAAGAACGAAATCGTCGGGCTTGCCGAGCTTTTCGCCCTGTAGACCATCAAAGCGAGCTGCGGGATCATTGTCGAGGAAGTCGCTAACTGAGATCACCGAGTTTGTGACATCAATCACCTCACCATTGCGAATGATGACAACACTGGGCGCAGATAGATCGGCGCGCCATACACGCCCGACCAGGCGGGCCTTTTCATGAGATTCGGGAAGCATGCTTCTCCTCCTTTGTATAGTAAAACTATTAATCTTATGACCATTTCGTCAAGGTATAATCAGCCTTTGTTGCGAACATCATTGCTGGTTTCGATTGCTGACCGAGGCGAATCTCGCCGTGAAGTCACTGTATTCATTTATTTTCGTCACTAAAAAAGATTTCTTGCCACCGGCATCGTTTTCTGGATTGGCAAACTTGATGCAACACGATATGTAGTTATGCTATATCAACGGACCTTGTGAACGTTGACGACATGGAACTGGGCGGAGAAAATCATGACCGATGCGATCCTGACGCGAATCGATGGCAAGTTGTTCATCGATGGAAAATTCATTGAGGGACGCGGCGCGCGTATCGACGTCGAGAATCCGGCGCGTGGCGAAATCATCGGGCAGATTGCGGCAACGACGCCCGAAGAAATCCAGCAGGCAGTCGCAAGCGCGCGGGTTGCATTTCGTTCATGGTCCAAGGTTCCGGCCAGAGAACGGTCACAAGCTCTCCACAGGCTCGGCGACCTGATATTCGCCGATGCCCCGCGCATGGCCCAGATCATGACGCTCGAACAGGGCAAGCCGCTGAATGAAGCCAAAGGCGAAATCCTTAAACTGGCCGAGGCTTGCCACTTTTATGGCGAGGAGGCTGTGCGTGTCCTGGGCGAAATCGTACCCAACGATCAGAACGGTTATCAAAGCCAGGTCATCCGCGAACCGATCGGCGTGGTCGGTGCAATCACACCCTGGAATTATCCTGCCGAACTTGTTGGCTGGAAACTTTGCGCAAGCCTTGCTGCTGGTTGCACGATCATCATCAAGCCGGCAGAAATCACACCCTTTACCGCCCTGGCCATTGCTGAAAAAGTGGCTGAGGCTAGGATTCCAGCAGGCGTCGTCAATGTCGTGACCGGCAAGGGCTCGCTCGTAGGTCAGGCGCTCGTCGAGCATCCAGACGTTGACAAGATCGCTTTTACCGGCTCAAGCGCGGTTGGCCTTCATATCCAGCAGTCCTGTCCAACCGTAAAACGCCTTTCATTGGAGCTTGGTGGCAATTGTCCGCTAATCATAACCGCTAGTGCGGACATTGATGCGGCGGTGAAGGGGGCGGTGCGCCGTTCCTTCCGGAATATGGGGCAGATCTGCATTGCGATTAATCGTATCTATGTGGCGCGCCCGATCTACGAGACTTTTCTCGAAAAATTCGTCGTTGCCGCCAATGCATTGACCATCGGCGACGGTCTTCTCGAACCAGCTGCCGATATCGGGTCCATGGCATCGCGCGCGCCCCTTGAAAAAACGCGCGAGCATCTAGCCGATGCATTGCAGAAAGGTGCAAGGCTTCTTGCCGGCGGCAAGGCGCCGGACGGTGATAAATTTGCCAAGGGCTTCTTCTTTCATCCTACCATTGTCGCTGACTGTACTCATGAAATGAAGGTCATGATTGAAGAAACCTTCGGGCCGCTTGTCGGGGTGGCCCCTTTTGACGGGCTGGAAGAGGCGGTAGCCCTCGCTAACGATACGCCTTATGGGCTTGCCTCTTATGTCTATGCGCGCGACTTGCGGGAAATCTATCAGCTGTCAAGCGATCTCGATTACGGTAATGTCGCCGTCAATAATGTCGACGCTGGCATCATGAACGCGCCTTATGGCGGTCGTAAGCAAAGCGGCATCGGCTATGAGCATGGCCGGGAAGGCTTGCTGGAATATTTCAATTTCAAGCATGTCCGCCTGAATCACGGCGTCGGAGCCTGACTTCATGACTTCCGCACTTCTAGGTATCGACATTGGAACTTCGGGCTGCAAAGCGCTGCTAGTGTCCGTCGAAGGCGATATTCTGGCCTCCAGTACCGCAACCTACGCGCTGTCGCAGCCTCGTGCCGGCTGGACCGAACAAGATCCCGCCCTTTGGATCGAGGGTGCGCGCAAGGCAGTGGCAAGCGTGATAGCGCAATACCGGGAGATTGAACTTCTCTGTGTCGGCCTTTCAGGGCAGATGCATGGCCTTACACCGCTCGACCAAAATAGAAAAATTCTGCGCCCGGCAATCTTGTGGAACGATCAGCGCAACGCTGCTGAAGTGGAGGAAATCACAGCAAAGGCTGGCGGACTGGATGCTCTGATCGGCCAGACGGGCAATCGCATGCTGGTCGGTTATACCGGCGGCAAAATCGTCTGGATGAAAAATCATGAACCGGATCTGTTTGCAAAACTGCATCATGTGCTCAATCCCAAAGATTATTTGCGACTGGTTTTGACGGGAGAACTTGCAACGGAAGTATCGGATGCGTCTGGCACCGGGCTTTTCGATGTGCGACAACGCAAATGGGCATCGGGGTTGATTGAGGCGCTCGATATCAACCCTTCTTTCTTACCTAATTGCCATGAATCTCATGAGATTTCCGGGCGCATCAACGCTTCTGGCGCAGCACTATTCGGGCTTCCGGCAGGGGTACCTGTGGCGGGCGGCGGCGGTGACAGTGTCATTCAGACCATTGGTTCAGGCGTCATCGAACCCGGTCAGTTGCAAACAACAATCGGTACTGCTGGCATTCTGGCAACAGCCTTGGATACGCCTGTCACAAGCGCAGATGGTCGCATCCAGATGTTCTGCAATGTCGCCCCTGCCAAATGGCATGCCATGGGCGTGTCCCTGAATGCGGGCGGAGCAATGGGCTGGTTCCGGTCAATCCTTGCCGAAACCGGGCATGGTGACGATCTTACCTTCGATGCGGTAGCAAAAGCTGCTGCCTCCAGCACACCAGGTGCACGCGGACTATTATTTCTGCCTTATCTCAACGGTGAACGTTGTCCGCATCCAGATCCCGCAGCACGCGGTGGCATCATCGGTCTCACAGCACGCCACACACTTGGCGATGTCTCACGCAGTGTCATGGAAGGCGTGGTTCACGCTTTTTATGACATGCATGCGCTGATGAAATCCATGGGGATCGAGGGTCGGGTGATCAAGGCATCTGGCGGTGGCGCCCGATCGCCATTGTGGCGACAGATTCAGGCCGACATGTTCGGTTGTGATGTGGTGACGACGGAAGGCGCTGCGGAAGGCGGCGCTTTTGGTGCGGCGCTGGTGGCTGGAGTGGGAGTGGGCGTCTGGAAGGACGCGACCGAGGCAGCTGGCATCTTGCGTGAATTGACGTGTCAGAAGGCCGATCGTGCTGATAGTGCTGTCTATCACAAGGCACATGAAATCTATCGAGGGCTTTATCCTGCACTTTCTCGGAGCTTCCACGCTCTCGGCGATCCCGTTTTTGCTGGCTGACTGTCGAACAGGCCCAACCAAAGGATTTTTCGAATTATGAAACAATATTCAGCTTTGATCTTCGATCTGGATGGAACGCTGATCGATAGTGCGCCGGACATCACCGCAGCGGTGAATGTCTATATGGTGTCCAAGGGCTGGCCGGCACTATCCGTCGACTATGTCGAAACCTTTATCGGCAATGGTCCGCGCCGCCTGTTGAAGGACATATTCATTGATCAGGGCCTGCCCTTCGACGATGCAACCGTGGACGCCGCGGTTCAAAGCTATATCGAAAACTATCATCGCAATCCGGCCGAGAAGACACGTTTCTTCAGCCACGTTCGCGAAGATCTGCAAAGCCTGCATGCTGCCGGTTTCAGGCTGGGCATCTGCACCAACAAGCCCCACGCCTTGACTCAGGAAATTCTGAAAATCCTCGAGCTCGATCGCCTCATCGAGGTGGCAGTTGGTGCAGATGCGGTGCCAGCCTGCAAGCCCGATCCCGGCCATCTGCGCGCCGTTGTTGAGCGCATGAATCTAAACGGTGCCAACTGGGCCTATGTCGGTGACACCAATGTCGACAAGGCGACGGCGGAGCGCGCGGGGGCCACTTTCTTCGTCGTGCCGTGGGGCGGTGGAGCGGATGTAAATGTCGAGCCGCATCAACGACTTGCACGTATCGCCGATCTCATGGAGTATCGCTCTCATTAAATAGTGAGACGACGAAGGAACGAATTTCATGACGGTCAGCCTGTTACAGCGCATATTCCATGAAACAGACGGAATGGGGGCCGCCGAACGGCGTATCGCCGAATTTGTGAGCACGTCCCCGGGCGAGGTCATTCATATGAGCATGGCCAAACTGTCCGAGCGCTGTTCGGTCAGTGATCCGACTATCATGCGCTTTTGTCGCCGATTCGGTTTCGATGGCTATCAGGATTTCAAACTGCATCTGGCGCAAAGCCTCGTTCCTTCTGCACCCTTCGCCTATGAACAGATCATCCCCAATGACGGCATAGAAAATATTGTCCGCAAGACTTGTCGCAATTCCCTTAACGCCATCCAGCGTGCTCTGGAGGATCTCATTCCTCAGCAGGTTGAACAGGCTGCCCTGCTTTTGCGCGATGCCGCATGGACCGGTATCTACGCCAGCGGTATTTCCGAAGTCACAGCGATTGACGCCGAACACAAGTTCCAGCGGCTCGGCATGCGGTGTGCTGCCGTCATGGGGCGCAAGAAGCAGTGGATGCATGTCGAAGGTTCGCGACCGCACGAAGTCGCGCTGATCTTTTCGCAGTCTGGTCACACCAAGCAGATGGTGGAGCTGGCCATTGCAGCAAGAGCAGGAGGCGCGCGTGTCGTATCGATCACCGCAGCCGAAAGTCCGCTCGCCCGTGTCACGGACGCGCTGATTGCCGTTCGTCCCTACGATCAGACCGAGTTGATGACACCGCTCGCATCGCGCCTCAATCATCATCTCGTCGTCAACATGCTCGTCACGGCAATTGCAGTGTCAAGCGGCAGTGAATTTCCCGATCAACTGCCAGCCCTCGATTCTTGGCTGACAGACAAGATACGGGACTAACGATCTAAACAACCGCCGCAGTCGTTCATAACGGCTCCGGCCAATCGGCAGGAAAGACAAATGTCCGCAGAGCAGAATGAAGCCAAGAAAGTCGCAGGCCGCCGGGTCATTGAGGAATTTGTGCGAGACGGCATGAAGCTTGGCCTTGGATCGGGCACCACCTCGCATTTCTTCGTGCGGGAGCTAGGCAAATATGTGGCCGATGGCATGAATCTGACCTGCACCACGACGTCACGTTCGACAATCGATGTCGCGCGGGAAGTGGGGATCGCCATTACGGATCCAAACGAAATTGGTGAGATCGATCTCACCGTCGACGGGCCTGACGAGATCGACCATCAGTTCAACATGATCAAGGGTGGCGGCGCGTGCCTGTTGTGGGAAAAGATTATCGCACATGCATCAAAACAGATGATTACGGTTTGCGACGAAACAAAAATCGTGGCTACGCTCGGCGCCTTTCCTCTCCCCGTGGAGGTTGTTCAGTTTGCGTGGAAACAGACCGAACGTATGGTGGATCGCATTTTGCAGGAGCACGGGATTACTGCGGGGATCACCCGCCGCATGCGTGACGGTCAGCCCGTGGTAACCGATAGCGGCAATTTCATCCTCGATTGCAAATGCGGTTCGATCGCCAAACCAGCACCGCTCGAAACTGAACTCAATCGCATACCCGGCGTCGTCGAAAACGGTCTGTTTACTCGCGAATCCGTCGGTATGGTGGTCGGTTGTCTCGACGGTACGTCCTACGTCAAGATGCGTTAATCTAGTAAAACTTCAACTTAACTAATATCACTGCAGCCTACCCAGGCTGCGGCGGCCATCAGATTTTGTAAAAAATGCCTATCTGTTGCCTTGAAAAGCGCTGTTCAGCCAGAATCTTTTTGAAACAGCTTGACAAGCTTACTTCATATGTAGTGAAACTATATCAGCATACCTCGGGAGGTGAATATGGGTATCGATCTCAAACTCAAGCGACGTCAAGTTCTGGCAGGGGGACTTGCACTGGGAGCAGCGACATTTGCCGGACGCTCGGCTTTCGCGCAGGATCGCGTGTTCCTGCCGTTCAGCAACAAAAGCCTTGATTATTATTTCTTCGTTATCGAGGAAGAAGCGGTAAAGCGTGCCGTCGAAAGCCGCAAATGGTCCTTCCAAGCCACCAATGCCAATTTCGACAATACCAAACAGCTTGAACAGTGGCAGAGCCTGATGCTGTCGCAGCCCGCCGGTCTCGTCGCCGATCCGATTGACAGTCAGGCGATCGTCAGCGCGATCCGCCGCTACAATCAGAAAAAGATACCCGTCGCCATCATTGATACGCCTGCAGATGGTGGGGATGTCGCCATCACCGTCAGCTTCGACAATTACCAGGGCGGCGTCATGGCCGCACGCGAGATTATCGACCGGTTGACCAAAAAGCACGGCAGCCCGCGCGGCAAGGTCCTCAATTGCTATGGAGCACTTGCAAGCGTTGCCTGGCGTCAACGCAAGGAAGGTATGGACGCCGAATTCGCCAAGTGTCCTGATATTACCTATATCAGTCGACCCACCGAAGGTCAGCTCGATCAAATGCTTTCCGTGACGTTGTCGACGCTTTCCGAACATCCCGATCTTGATGCCGTTCATGCCCCCAGCGACTCCCCCGCACGCGGCATCACAACTGCCCTGCAGCAGAAAAATCGCTGGAAAAAGGTAGGTGAGGAAGGCCACGTAATTTTCGTCACCATCGATGGCGAACCGGTTGCAGTCAGAGGCATTCAGGACGGGTACATGGATGCCTGCGTGTCACAAGACCCTATCGCCTATGGCGAGATAGCTGTCGAACTCTTGGAAAAGCACGCAATGAAGGGCGAGGAAGTGCCGCTCGGCACTTATGAAAACAAGAAATATTTCTGGGAGAAAGGCGAGATCGTCAAGGGCGATACCGGTCCAACCCTCATCATTCCGCCTTTCGTCATCAACGGCGACAATGCCGCCGACAAGCGCCACTGGGGCTATGTCGCAGAAAAGGAATGGGGCGTTCCCTATACCTGAACATGAAATGCGACGCCCGCGCAACAAGGGTGGGCGTCGTTTCGCATGTGATTGGCGTGCGGTCGCAGGCGATGGAGGAGTATCATGACAAACATCCAGACAAATGGGCGCGACAAAGATGCTGGCGAAAGCAGCATTGCCTTGCGCGTCGACAACGTTACCAAACGATATGGAACCTTTACGGCCCTGCACTCCGTCAGCCTCGATATTCGCCGCGGCAGTATCCACGGACTGCTCGGCGAAAACGGTGCCGGCAAAAGCACGCTGGTTGGCATCATCTCCGGGCAGCGCACGCCCAGCAGCGGAACAATCTATCTCAATAGCGAACCGGTACAGGGTGCAGACGTCAAGGCCATGGAAGAAGCCGGCGTCTTTCTGGTCACACAGGAGCCGATGATCATCGATCACATCTCCGCCTCCGAAAATCTGATGCTGGGCATCTGGCCTTCGCGAGGCGGTTTCGTGCGCTGGAAGAAACTGAAGGCGGACGCTGCACGCATGCTGAAAGATTCCGGAATTGATCCAGCCGTGAATGCCGGCAGGCTCAACGCTGTTGCAAGACGCAAGCTCAATATCCTGCGCGCCATGTTCTCCGGCGGTAAAGTCATCATTCTCGATGAACCGACTGCCGCCCTGACTGTTCCCGATCGCCGGCAACTGTTTGATTTCATGCATCAGTTGAAGAGCGAAGGTGTCACCTTCATTTTCATCTCGCATTATAATGACGAGATTCTCGAAATCTGCGATGCGGTTTCGGTCCTGCGCGACGGTTTTCTCGCCGGCGGCAGCCAGGACGTACAGGCGATGACGTCCGAGCAATTGTCTGAACTGGTGCTCGGGCGCGGACTCGACCTGTTTCAGCGTGAGCGCAAAACGTTCGGTTCTCAAGCCCCGGCAATAAGCCTGCGAGGTGTTGTGGCCCATCATGTCGATCTGGATGAGCTCGATATCCGGCCAGGCGAAATCGTCGGCTTTACCGGCCTGCCGGGCGCCGGCGCAAAAGAACTTGCGCGCGCGATCTTCGGCCTTAACCGGGCGTCGGCTGGAGCGATCAGCTTTGCCGGTGGACCACAGGAAAGTCTCCCGCAGCATCCAAAGGCAGCTTTCAGCAAGGGTGTCGCCTATTTGTCCGACGATCGACGCAAGGATGGCGTTGTCGGCCATTTGTCGATCGCTGAAAATATCGCACTTTCATCACTCGATCGGCGCGCGGTCCTCGGTTTTGTCAAACGCGACGAGGAAGCGCGTCTGTGCAGCGGATATTTCTCCAGCATGGGTATCAAGGCGCGAAGCGCTGCCGCAGCCGTCGATACGCTGAGTGGTGGTAACCAGCAGAAGGTATGTCTCGGTCGTGTTCTTGCAACACAACCAAGGCTTCTTATCCTCGACGAGCCGACACGCGGTATTGATGTCGGCGTCAAGCAGGACGTTTTGCGCATCATCGATGAACTCAGCAACAAGGGCGTCAGCGTTATTATTGTCTCGACCGATACGGACGAGCTGGTGCGCGCAGTCGACCGTGTCTGCGTATTCCGTCACGGCTCGATCGAGGAGATCGTGACGGGTGACGACATCACCACCGACAATCTGCGCCGCCTTTCGCAGGCGTGAGCGCATCATCGGTAAAGGAATAAGTGAAATGAGCAATGTCATGACGGCCACCGCGCCGAAAGAGGTCAAGCCTAACGAAAAAGCGACACATAATATTGTCGGCTGGATTCTGCACAATGTTGTGTGGATCTGGCTGGTGGCGCTGGTCCTCGGTTTCGGGCTGTTCAATGAGTTCTTCCTGACCGTGATGAACATGCAAAACATCATGGTTCAAGCGACGGTTCTGGGAATGCTGGGCTTGGCAGTAGCACTGCCGTTGCTCGTGGCGGAGATCGACCTGTCGATTCCGGCTAATCTCGGATTTTCGTCCGCAATTGGCGCACTGGCCTATTCCAATCTCGGAATGCCTTGGTTTCCCGCCATGCTTGCTGGCGTCGCGATTGCAACACTCACCGGTTTCTTCAATGGCCTTTGTATCACCAAGCTGCGAATGGTCTCGCTCATCCAGACGTTATCAATGATGATCATCCTGCAAGGGGCGCTCCTGGCTCTGACACAAGGCAAGACTCTGACCAATCTGTCCGACGGATATGTCTGGATTGGTCAGGCGTCGGTTGCCGGATGGCCCGTCATGCCGTTGATTTTCGTTGTCGCTCTGATTGTGATCGGCGTCTTGCTGCGCATGACCATTCTTGGACGCTCCATCTATGCAGTTGGCGGTAACCCGCAGGCATCCAATTCCGCAGGTATTCGGGTGGACCGTATCAAGATCATCGCCTATACGATCTCCGGCTTCCTGGCAGGCGTGGCCGGCTTTCTCCTGGCCTCTTGGCAGATGGCAATCACATCGAACCAAGGCTCCAGCTATCTTCTCTATGCAATCGCCGCACCAATCATCGGTGGCGTCAGCGTTTTCGGCGGACGGGGAAATGTGGTTGGGATTCTCGGAGGCGTTCTGCTCCTCACCGTCATTCAGGTCGGACTGGCGATCATAAATATTCCCTCCTTCTATGTCGGCATGATTGGCGGTTTTATGATCTTTATTGCCGTTGCCATCGATGCAATCAGGGTGCGCTACTTTGCTTGACCCGCATTAGTTGCTGCCTGCAGGAATTAAACAAGCATGATTGATCTCGTCGAAAAACTTCGCCGTATCGTCGGTCGTCGCCATGTCTTGACCGGCGATACGCAAACCCGGCGATTTCGCCAAGGTTATCGCTATGGTGGAGGTAAGGCTCTTGCAGTTGTGCGTCCGGGCACGCTTCTGGAAATGTGGCATGTGCTTGAATCATGCCACAAGGCGGGAACGATTATCATCTGTCAGGCAGCAAATACCGGATTGACCGGTGGCTCAACGCCGGTTCCCGAAGGCTATGACCGGAAAGTGGTCATCATCAATACGCTGCGTCTGCGCCGCCTCGATCTGATTGCTCAGGGCGCGCAAGTCGTTTCACAACCCGGCGTCACCCTTGATCAGCTCGAAAAGTCTCTGCGTCCCTTCGGAAGAGAGCCGCATTCGGTGATCGGCTCTAGTTGTATCGGTGCTTCAGTTACTGGTGGAATATGCAATAATTCCGGCGGATCGCTGATAAGACGTGGACCAGCATATACACAACTTGCCCTGTTCGCCCGCATTGATGCCAACGGCGATTTGAAACTCGTCAATCATCTTGGTATCGATCTGGGGAACACAGCTGAAGAAATATTGGGCAGACTGGATAAAGGTGAGATTCCCGCTGCCAACGTAGACCAATCTTCGAACCTCTGTGCCTCGGATCACGAATATTGCAATCATGTGCGCGATATTTCGGCCACCACGCCGGCACGTTATAACGCCGATCCACGTAGGCTCTATGAAGCGTCGGGATCGGCGGGCAAGCTTGCAATATTCGCATTGCGGATCGACACATTTCAGGCCGACGACGAGACGCAGGTTTTCTACATCGGTTCCAACGATCCAGAAGAATTGGAAAGCATTCGTCGCGATATGCTTTCAACCTTCGAAAATCTTCCCATTGCGGGCGAATATATGCATCGCTCAGCCTATGATCTGTCACGACGCTATGGCAAGGACCTCTTCCTGTTCCTCCAGACCTTTGGTACAGACAAAATCCCATTGGCTTTCAGCATCAAGAGCCGTTTTGACGGCATAACGGAAAAGCTTCGCCTCGGCAGCGCAATCAGCGATCGCCTCTTGCAATTCGTAACCGGTCTGTTGCCCGATCATCTGCCAATCAGGCTCAACAGTTTCCGAGACGGTTACGAACATCACCTGCTTTTGAAAATGGGTAACGAGGGAATCGATGAAGCGCGCCGCTATCTGGCCGAACGCTTTCCAACCACGCATGGGGATTTTTTCGAGTGCACCGACGAAGAAGGCAAGGCGGCTTTCCTCAATCGGTTTGCTGTCGGCGGTTCGGTGGTACGGTATCGCGCGGTTCATGCAAAGACAGTGGAAGATATCGTAGCCCTCGATATTGCCTTGCCGCGCAACACGCTCGACTGGTTCGAACGCTTGCCTGCCGAAATCGAAAAGAAAATCGATGTCACCATGTATTGCGGGCACTTCTTCTGCCACGTTCTGCATCAGGAATATCTGGTCAAGAAGGGGGAGGATTGCGAGGCTTTGAAGAAGGCAATTCTTGCCCTGCTGGAGGAACGCGGAGCGAAGTATCCCGCCGAACATAATGTTGGGCATCTCTATGAGGCTGAGGAAAGCCTCAAGCAGTTTTATCGGGACCTGGACCCAACCAACGCCTTCAATCCGGGGTTAGGCCAAACAAGCCGTCTCTTAAATTGGCAGGAAGCTGGACATCATTCCCGCTGTTAGTCAGCTTGTTGAGTGGAACCGGAAACACGTGCCAATTAGTCGAATGCTTTCCTTTAAAAAAGCAAATTCCTGATGCGATTACTTTCGGCTTCACAACACCTGTCTTTAAGCGAAGGCTGCAATGCGAGGTCTCATGCTGTCTAGACGTGGCGCTCAGTGGAGAATAGTAGCATTCTAGCAGTCGAAGTATGACTGCGCGACCCCATTCAAGCTAAACGAACCGGAAATTCGTCACGATTCTTGACTGGTTATCAGCGAAGTCGCGATCCGCAAACATCCAAGGCGGGTTGAGCATGTCTTGGTTCAAGCTTTAACTTGGAAACAGATCAGCCCCGCTCACTAAATTTCATACCACCAAGCTTTGATGCAATTCAAAACCAAAATGTTTGGAAACCGCGATGAACCGTATCATCGTGAGTTTACGACAAATCTCCTAACGCAAAGAACGAGCCGATTCCTCCTCCAATATTGTCGCGGCATCTAAAAAGCAGATGCTAGTTCTGTGATTGCTTATTCGACTGCCGGCCGACTTGACGCGGTTGTGTGTGATGTTGATTGAGATATTTGAAAAATGGGGTACTTTGACCAGAAAGAGGGTTGGACGACAGGAATTGCAATGAGCAGTCAAGCCGGCTGGTTGGTTGATTGTGAGGAATTGTTTGATCGACGTACCGCAACTGAGCGTTACGGGATTGAGCCCGAGCCATTAGGCGCATATTACGATGATGATCGTGGCCTGTTCCTCACGGTTTCCTCCGGGAGCAATACCTTTATACAGGATTTGATTCAGTTCGCCCCGGATGCGGTTGCGTTCACCGGCTCGAGTTGTCCAATTCCATTGCCGTCACTGCAATATCAGCGTCAGGCAACCGGCGCTGACGAATGGATTCATTTCAGCATCAGACTGACTGGTAATGGCGTTGAGCAGGTAGCGGGGCGCGGCAATAAGCTGTATCAGCCAACCGGCTTCTGCACTGTTACCTGATAGCCCGCCGGGAGCTGGATCGAGAGAACCTCCAACCTCAACGACCCGTGGAAGGTTGTCTGTCTCTGGCTGAAGCACCGCCGACGAGCCGACACGTGCGGAAATCCTGTCGCAACTGCAGATTGACAAGTGCGATGCCTTTATCGCCGGTTTCGACCGTCCCAATATTTGCTACGCGATCATGGAGAAGGAACAATCCCTGCGCGCAGTTGAAACGTTTTCTACAGGATCACCAGGACGAAAGCGGCATCGTTTACTGTCTCTCGAAACGGAAGACGGAAGAAACGGCCGAATGGCTGCGCAACCTAGGTTACGATGCTCTCTCCTATCACAGCGGCATGGAAAAGTCTGCACGTGAGGCGAACCAGGCACGATTCCACCATGACGAGGCGGTCATCATGGTGGCAACGATTGCCTTTGGGATGGGCATCGACAAACTGGATGTCCGCTTCGTCGCCCATATCGATCTGCTGGGAAGCATCGAAGCCTATTATCAGGAGACAGGGCGTGCGGGGCGCGACGGACTTCCAGCCGAGGCGATGATGCTCTACGGTTATGACGATATCGTCCTGCGTAGTTGCTTCATCGAAGAATCCGACGCGCCCGATCAGCGCAAGCGGATGGAGCGGCAGAACTCGGCACAGTTTTGGGTTCGCCGAAACCGCAAACTGTCGCAGACAGATGCTGTTGTCTTATTTCGGTGATCGATGCGAACCATGCGGCAATTGCGATACCTGCGCCGAACCACCAACCCTCTTCGATGGGACAATAGCCGCGCAGAAAATATTGTCCTGCATTCACAGAACCGGGGAACGGTTCGGACAAGCCTATATTATCGATGTCCTTCTTGGCGTCGAAGATGAGCGCATTAGCCGCTTCGGCCACTACCAGGCCAGCCTCACGCATCCAGATGGCCGATGTGCCTGGTGTCGGCGATACAAAGCTCGAACGCTACGGCGCGGCCTTTTGGGCCGTCATTAACGCACACGGGTAAATCCGCTGCAGTCTTTGGAACTCAACAATACCGACCTTAGAGTCTGTCAGCGTTACTCGGAATCGCCATGAGATTCCCTCGGGTTTGATTTTGTGTTTCTCAAGATGGTGGCGTCCGAACATCGCTGCCGCGCATCCATCATCCCCGAATCCCGTCGAACCCAGTGATTCCCGCGAACGCAGATTAAGCGAGAGGATTTTTCAACAGCCTGCTAGACGCTACTGAGCAAAATGCTGGTTTCGCTGTTCAGCACACCTTCGATCGTTCGTACTTCACGCAAGACACGATCGAATTCGTGCAGGCTTTCTGCATGGATTTCTGCCACCAGATCCCATGAACCGTTTGTCGTATGCAACGTGCGTATCTGCGGTAATCCCCGCAAGAGCTTGATCACCTTGGTTGTTGATCGGCCTTGCACCTCGATCAGCATGATCGCATGCACAACCCCATCATCGTAATCCTGCCGAACTCGGATCGTGAAGCCTAATGCTGCACCAGTTTCCAACAGCCGATCGAGGCGTGCCTGAACGGTTCCGCGTGAAACGCCAAGAATAGTCGCCAATTTTGAGAGCGGCGCACGTCCGTCCTCCCGCAAAATGGCAATCAGCTTATGATCCAGATCATCGAAAATATGCATAACACTTTTTATAGTTCGACTGTGCAAATTGCCAGAATTTTTACAAATCATCCGACACTTTTACAATTTTAACTAACTTTATGCCCTCCTATTCTGCCTATCGGGGTGCTGATGGAGGAGCGTGTGGAGTAGGTTGGAGAGCAGGCAGAGCGACCTGATCGGGCTACCAAAGTTCATGGCGCAACCTATGCCAAATTCGCTCCCGCTGGTGAAGCGATAAGCGCTTTAAATCTTTGTTTTTATGCATGTCTTTTGTGGCATGCTTTAGCAGTGAGAATAGTCTGAGAATGAGCAGGCCGTCTGTCCAGAGCCCGAAATCGGTCGTTATGATCCGACCACATCATTTTACCCCCAATGCGCAAACCGCAAAGGATAATGCGTTTCAGTCCGTCGACGAACGTCGCTCCGCTGAAGTGCTGGCGAAAGCTGCTTTCGATGAGGTAACGCTCATGGCCGAGGGATTGGCTGATGCGGGCGTAACGGTTCATCTTTTTGAAGACGAAACCCACGCCTTGCCCGATTCCGTCTTCCCAAATAACTGGTTCTCCACCCATGCGGGCGGACATGTTGCCATCTATCCGATGTTTTCGGAAAGCCGTCAGAAAGAACGCCGCCATGATGTGATCGAAATGCTCAAGCGCGACTATCGCGTTCAGGATGTCATCGATTATTCGGGTCTGGAGCGCGATCACTTCTATCTCGAAGGTACGGGCGCCATGGTGCTCGACCATATTGGTCGTGTGGCCTATGCAGTCCGTTCCAATCGCACCAATGAAGTGGCGCTCGAGCGTTTCTGCACACATTTCAACTTTGAGCCAATGGTGTTTGACGCGGTCGATTTGTCCGGCAAGCCGATCTATCACACCAATGTGCTGATGTGCATCGGTGCGACTTACGCATTGATCGGAACCGATATGATTACTGATCCGGGCCGCCGTCAGGAGATCGTTGATCGTCTGCAGGAAATCGGACGCACGGTCATTCATCTTTCTGCTGAACAGATTGGCGAGTTTGCCGGCAATGCCATTGAACTGGAAGGCCGGGATGGCCGGGTTTTGGCTCTTTCAGCCCGCGCTCTTGCCGCTTTGAGCGAGGATCAGATCAAGACAATCGAACAGACCGCAAAGCTGCTGCCTTTCGCCGTTCCGACGATTGAGCTGGCTGGCGGATCGGTCCGCTGCATGTTGGCTGGCATTCATCTTTCGCGCCGTACAACAAACGGCACACATTTGCTTTACGCAACAACAAGAGCCGGGTAGATAGGCTCCAGCTAAATTGAGGGTAACCTTCCATGTCTTCTAACAGACCCGTTTATGAGTTCAACTCGATTATCGTCCGTGAGCCTTCGCGCTCTGTGGTGAATGGTCTTCGTGCGCTGGATACCGGCAACCCGACCTATGAAGGCGTTAAGGCTGAACATCACGCCTATATCGCTGCCATGCAGGCTGCAGGCGTTGAGGCCACGATCCTTCCTCCGCTCGAAGATTTCCCTGATTCCATCTTCGTTGAAGATCCAGCACTCGTTTTCACGGAAGGCGCAATTCTGCTCCGTCCGGGCGCAGCAACGCGCGTTGGTGAAACGGCTGTTATCGAGCCAACGCTCCGCCAGATGTTCGACACTGTTGTTGAACTTCCAGAGCCAGGCTTTGCTGACGGTGGCGACGTTCTGACGACACAGAAGAGCGTGATGATCGGCCTTTCCGCCCGTACGGACAAGGCAGGTGCAGCAGCGCTTATTGAAAGCCTCGATAGGATCGGTCGCAAAGGTGAAGTTGTTTCGACACCGGAAGGCGTCCTTCATTTCAAAACCGACTGCTCACTGGTCGATGAAGAAACCGTTCTCTCCACGAGCCGCCTCGCAAAGTCCGGCGTCTTCTCCGGTCTTCGCCAGCTGATCGTGCCGGAAGGCGAGGAAGCTGCTGCCAATGCATTGCGCGTCAATGATGTTGTGATGGTCGGTTCCGATTTCCCGCGCACTATCGAGCTGCTGGAAAAGAGCGGTTACAACGTGGTTCCACTGAAAACCACGCAGATTGGCAAGATCGATGCTGGCCTTTCCTGCATGTCACTTCGCTGGTATCGCAAGTAAGTCTGACGGCTTAGGGGCACCCGCTCCTGAGCCGTTTTCTATATGCATTCCCCGTGCTTGCCGTAATAAAGAGGTGAGCCGCTAAAAAAATATAAGGAGAACGGGAACATGGTGGGTTTTAAAGGGAAAATTGCAGGCGCGATCGTGCTTGCTGTATTGGCTACCGGCGCAGCACAGGCGGAACTTCGCCTCGGCATGACGCCCGAGCCATATATGCCTTTCACACAGGTCAATGCTGCAGGTGAATGGGAAGGGCTGGAAGCGGACCTTTCACGCACGCTCTGTGAAAAGCTTGCAGACAAGTGCGAATTCAAGTCGATGGCATGGGATGGTCTTATTCCATCGCTCACCGAAAACAAGGTCGATTTCATTATCGGTGCTTTCTCGGTGACGGATGAACGCCGCAAGGTTGTTGATTTCAGCACACCTTACTACACCGAAGGTACCGTCGTCGTCGGTTCGAAGTCGGATACGGACAAGGTCGGTACTGTCGCGGCAAGCGACGGTTCGGGTGAAGTCGTTGATCAGGCAGCTCTGTCGGGTAAGATTGTCGGCGTTCAGACTTCGAGCGTCCAATCGGCTTACATGACCAAGTATCTGCCGGATGTCTCGATCAAGAGCTACGATACGGCCGACAACTCTGTTGCCGATCTTGTTGCGGGTCGCGTTGACTATGTGCTTGCGCCGGATCTGTTTGTGCAGAATTTCCTGCAGACCCCGCAGGGCGAAGAGTATGAAGTCAAGCTCGTCGCACCAAAGAGCGTTGTGTTGGGTGAAGGCGTTGCCTATGCTGTCCGTAAGGGCGATACGGCAACGCTTGAAAAAGTCGATGCAGCACTTGCGGAACTCGATAAGGAAGGTGCACTCAAGGCACTGGTCGACAAGTGGATTTTCGAGAAGAAGTAATCCTTTAGGGAAACGAACGCCGATAACGGCGTTCGGCCTTCGCTTGCAGCACCGGTCCAAGGTCCAAATCGACTTTGGAATGCCGGATGCGTAGATCCAATGAGCTGGAGCGCCCCTCTTGCGTCCATAGGGATGCGTGGTGCTCCATGCAAAGCGTCTGGCTTTTTGATCGGATTAATCTGCATGGATTCTTATTGGCAACTGTTAGCTTGGGGAAACCAGGGCTGGGGAGACGAGTTTGCACACGGACTTCTGATGACTTTGCAGGTCTCGGTCGTGGCGTTTGCAGTCTCATTCTTCTTTGGATTCACCGCCGCATCGGGGAAGCTTTCGCGAAGCCGATTCACGAAAGCGATTGCTGATCTCTATACAACGGTGGTTCGGGCTCTGCCGGAGCTGCTTGTTATTTTGCTGCTCTATTTCTCTGTCGCGACAGGTGCGGAACGGTTTCTCAAGGCGACAGGCCTTGTCGGCAATGATTTCCAGTTCAGCGCCTTTTGGGCTGCAATCATTGCGCTGGCTTTTGTCAACGGCGCGTTCATGACCGAAGTTTTGCGTGCATCTTATCTAGCAATTCCACGCGGACAGATCGAAGCAGCACTATCCATAGGGATGCGTCGCCGTCAGATATTTACCCGCGTCACTTTTCCGCAAATGATGCGTCATGCCGTACCCGGTATCGGCAATCTCTGGCTTTCGATAACCAAGGAAAGCGCGATCATTTCGGTTCTCGGTTCCTTTCATGAATTGCTTTATACGGGCTACCGCGCGGCTGCCTCCACCAAGCAATATGTGTTCTTCTATGGTCTCACCGCATTCCTGTTCCTGGGCATCACACTGACTTCAGTTCTGATAATTGCACGGCTTGAAAAACGCCTGAGCCGGGGACACGGATAATGGAATCGATCACTAAAATCGTTGAGTTCTTGCCGCCGCTCATCACGGCAATGCCGCTGACACTGCTGTTGACGGCAACAGCAGGCGTTATTGGCCTGATCTTTGGTACGCTGAGTGCGCTGGCACGTCTTTCAAACAGTCGTATCCTGAAGTGGCCAGCCTTTGTCTACACCTTCATTTTCCGGGGTACGCCGCTTCTGGTGCAGCTTTATCTGATATACTACGGGCTTGGGCAGATCCTGCCAGGCACATGGGTCAGGCATAGCTTCCTGTGGCCATATATGCGTGATGGTCTGTGGTATGCGGTGTTTGCGTTGAGCCTCAATCAGGGTGCTTACAATGCCGAGGTTATTCGCGGCGCTATCAATTCGATCCCACGCGGGCAGATCGAAGCAGCGCTTTCCATCGGTATGAGCCGGTTCAAGATTTTGCGCCGCGTCACCCTGCCGCAGGCATTCCGTCATTGTATGCCGGTTCTGACCAGTGATCTCATCATCCTGCTTAAATCCACTTCGCTTGCTTCCACAATTACGATCATGGAAGTGATGGGAACCGCACGCGCGTTACAACGCAGTTCCTTGTCGATATTCGAGCCGTTGATTGCGGCAGGCATCCTCTATTTCACCGTTGTGTTCATCCTTACCCGGATCATGAACTGGATCGAACGACGCATGAGCAGCTCACGCGCGTCGATGGTCTGATCTGTTTCAGGAGCAATTTAAATGACGCCCATGGCACTAACCGTCAAAAATATTCACAAAAGCTTCGCTGGTATTGAGGTTCTAAAAGGCATCTCTTTTGAAGCAAAGAAAGGCGATGTCATATCGCTGATTGGCAGCAGTGGTTCCGGCAAAAGCACTTTGCTGCGCTGCATCAACTATCTGGAAACTCCAGATGAAGGCGAGATTGCAGTTGCGGGTGAAGTAATCCGCACCAAGGCCGGACGTGGTGGAAAATCACATGCTGCGGATCCGCGTCAGCTTGAACATGTCCGCGCGCGTCTGGGAATGGTGTTTCAAAGCTTTAATCTTTGGTCCCATCGCACGATCCTTGAGAACATCATTGAAGGACCGATCCATGTTCTGGGCATGTCGAAAGCCGAAGCTTTGGCAGAAGCAGAAGTTCTGATGGAAAAGGTGGGGATCACGCCTAAACGCGATCAGTACCCTACCCAGCTTTCCGGCGGACAGCAGCAGCGCGCTGCAATTGCACGCGCGCTCGCTATGAAACCTGAAGTCATGCTGTTTGATGAGCCGACGTCTGCACTTGATCCAGAACTGGTGACGGAAGTACTACAGGTTATCAAAAAGCTCGCCGAAGAAGGCCGGACAATGGTGATGGTGACACATGAAATGGCGCTTGCACGCGAAATTTCGAGCGAAGTCATCTTCCTGCACAAGGGACTGGTTGAAGAGCGCGGTTCGCCTGATATCGTGATGCAGAATCCGCAGTCGCAGCGCCTACGTCAATTCTTGCACATGAATTAAGGGGGGGACCATGACCGATAAAAAATTGGGTGCATTTGAGGATGAACTTAAAGCTATCCGCAGACATCTGCATAGCATTCCCGAGCTGGGATTAGAGGAAGTTGAGACTTCCGACTATATTGCATCCCGGCTGCAAGAATGGGGCTATGAACTGAGCCGTGGGCTTGCCAAAACTGGCATTGTTGCCTCTCTGCGCCGGGGCAATTCAAATCGCTCCATAGGCTTCCGCGCTGATTTTGACGCTCTACCAATCTTGGAAGAAACTGGTCTGCCTTATACAAGCAAGAATGCCGGCAAGATGCATGCCTGTGGCCACGACGGTCATACCGCAATGCTGCTGGGCGCTGCACGGTCGCTCGCAAAGGATGAAGATTTTTCGGGAACAGTTCATTTCATTTTCCAGCCCGCTGAGGAGAATTATGGCGGTGCTCAGATCATGATCGAGGAAGGGCTCTTTGAACGCTTCCCTTGCGATCAGGTGTTTGCGCTCCATAACTGGCCGGGTTTAGAAGCCGGCAAATTTGCGTCCAAGGCAGGCCCGATTGCTGCTTCCATAGATGCACTGACATTGACGGTTAAAGGCAGTGGCGGACATGGTGCAGAGCCTGAAAAGACCATTGATCCAATCGTGGTTGCGTCAAGCATTGTCATGGCCCTGCAGACCATCGTCTCTCGCACTGTCTCGCCACATCAGGCCAGCGTGATTACCGTCGGTGCGTTTAATTCGGGTGCGGTTTGCAATGTTATTCCTGATACGGCCAAGCTTGAAATTTCGATGCGTGCCACCGACCCGATCATTCGCAAAACATTGCGTGATAAGGTCGAACAGGTCGCAAAGATGCAGGCGGCGAGCTATGGCGCTGATGTGAGCTTTGACTGGATGACCGGCTATCCGGCAACCATTAACGATGCGGCGGCATTCGAACAGGCGAAGGCAACGGTGATGCAGCATTATGGCGAAGATGCTTTTGAAGAGCTGGACCGACCATTTATGGGCAGCGAAGACTTTTCCTTCATGCTGGAGAAGTCGGCTGGTGCTTATCTCCTGATCGGGAACGGCGAAAGCTCTGGTCTGCATACGGCGACCTATAATTTCAACGATGAAATATTGGAGCGCGGTGTGTCCTTTTTCCATAATCTTGCTAAGGACAGTTTGAAAGTTTGATATGCATTGGTTTGGTTTTCACCCAAAATTGAGCCCAAAGGGGCGATTTCACGT
>NZ_JBHEEO010000025.1:0-58341 GCF_041929965.1 Brucella oryzae
GCGGGGTGGAGCAGCCCGGTAGCTCGTCAGGCTCATAACCTGAAGGCCGCAGGTTCAAATCCTGCCCCCGCAACCAATTCCTACGCTACAGTATCCAACAATAGCTGCAAATCACGATCCAGTACGCCGGGGCACTCCTGTCACCGGCGCTAAATCCCCGGCGCAAGTGACCTGCTTCCCTTGTTGTCCGCGATTATAAGTTAGCTCTGTTCAGGTTTTGGTCGTTTGTGGGCCGGGTTGCAAACTCATAAGGGGGCAAGCCACCAAGGCTCGTATGCGGACGATTAAGGTTGTAGTCGCTTCTCCATTCTTCGATGATCTGGCGAGCGTGTTGATAGTTGATGAACAGATGTTCATTGAGGCACTCATCGCGCAAGCGCCCGTTGAATGATTCCACAAAACCATTTTGCATCGGTTTGCCGGGCGCAATGTAGTGCCATTCCACAGACCGGTCCTGCTGCCATTTCAAGATGGCATTTGAGGTCAGTTCCGTTCCATTGTCGCTGACAATCATGCATGGAAGTCCACGGCGTTCGGCGATCTTGTCCAACTCGCAGGCGACACGTTCACCAGAGAGCGAGTTATCGACCACAACGGCCAGACACTCCCTGCTGAAGTCGTCAATGACGCACATGATACGAAAGCGCCTGCCATCAACTAGGGCATCAGAGACGAAGTCCAAGCTCCAGCGTTGATTGGGGCTCTGCAGGACCCCATCGGCGCACGTGTCTCCCCAAGGCCCGTTTACGGCCGCCACGCTTGCGCACGGTGAGCCGTTCCTCCTTGTAGAGCCGATAAAGCTTCTTCCAGTTCACATCGAAGCCTTCCCGTTTCAGAAGGATATGCAGACGGCGATAGCCGAAGCGACGGCGTTCACTTGCCAGTTCGCGCAGCCTGGACCGTACGACATCATCTTCACCACGGGTCGAACGATAGCGATAGACGCGAGGATCGATCCCCGCCAGATCGCAGGCCCGGCGTTGTGAATAGCTTCTGTCTTCCATAGCCTAGCTCACGGCGTTTCTCCTTAATCCGGCTTCAGAAGTTTTTTCCAAGCATCCCCTTCAGAGTCGATACGTCCAACATCGCGTCAGCCATAAGACGCTTCAATTTGGCATTCTCGTCTTCAAGAGACTTCAGGCGCTTGGCATCGGACACCTCCATGCCGCCATACTTCGAGCGCCACTTGTAAAACGTCGCATCACTGACGCCGTGCTTTCAGCACAGCTCAACGGCCGACATCCCAACCTGATGCTCCTTCAATATTCCGATGATCTGTTCTTCGCTGAAGCGGGATCGTTTCATGTTCTGTCTCCTTTTCCGGAGAACAGACCAACCAAATTGCGAGGACATTTCAGGGGAGCAGGTCACGAGGCATTGAAGAATGACCTGAAAAGGAAAGGGTCCTTGGTCTTGGTTTTGCGCCATTCAGACGCAGTTTTGAAGAGAAGATTAGGCTTTGCGATGACTTTGCTCAGGTCAATGAGTAGATGTCCTCTCGAGGCTGCTTGAGCCGCAAAGGCTTCGAAGGGAATCGCTTCTTTTGTTGAGGCACCGTTCTGCAGAGCCTTCAAACGCTTTTCGGCAGCGATATCAGCTTCACCATAAAGCCGGATTGCTTCGTTTCTTGAAGTTGTTCGGAGAGAGGATTTGATTTCACGGCGCTTATCTACGGCATTTCGCAGATGATTTGGAATTGCCCGTCTATAAAGATAGAAACCGTTATGCTCGTAAAGATACGGAATATCGGCAGAAACTTTTCTCAATGTACCTTTCCTTGTACCACCAGCTAAACCGCCAATGGGAAAACCAATTAAAATCAATAACTTAAAATATAAAAAGCCTGACTGACTGGAGCGGGCGAAGGGATTCGAACCCTCGACCCCAACCTTGGCAAGGTTGTGCTCTACCCCTGAGCTACACCCGCTCGCGCCAGTCATTTTCGTCAGGCAGGCGCTATATGAACTAACGCCTCGGAGATTGCAACAGGGAAATTACAGGAAAATACCATTTCAGCGAAATTAGCTGCCGGTTAAATTATAACTATCTGTAAATATTATATTTTTCATGTTCATGGTTGCGTTCTTAGCTGCGATTTTTCGTCAAAACAAGAAAAACGAGCCTTCACGGATAATGGAATCTGTCGTCAGAGGCGCGAGTCAGGCTGCTGTATTATGTGCGAACAATCCAATTTGTTTTGCATGGTTTCTAAGCCTGCATCCATGGTCTATAAGCGCTGTTGCAAGTCGTCGAAGCGTGAGGAGCGTGATGACATGCGCAACATATTCAATGCTGAACAGAATGGGGTGGAATCATGCCTTTGTCGCCGAGCGAACTTCAAGACTATCTTCATAAACTCGGTATCGAAGTGAAAACTGTCGAACATCCTCCCTTGTTCACGGTCGCGGATTCCCAAAGCCTTCGTGGTGAAATCCCGGGTGGCCATACGAAAAATCTCTTCCTGAAAGACAAGAAAGACAATTTCTTTCTCGTGACGGTCGAAGAAGATGCCGTAGTTGATCTGAAGTCGATTCATCAGCTGATCGGTGCGGCAAGCCGTGTTTCGTTCGGCAAGCCTGAAAAGCTGATGGAATATCTCGGTGTGATCCCCGGCTCGGTCACCGTGTTTGGTGCGGTCAACGATACCGCTCATAATGTGCAGGTCATTCTCGATGCCGATCTGATGAAATATGACGTCATCAACGGCCATCCACTGACCAATGAAGCCACAACTTCAATCAAGCGCGAAGACCTTGTCGCTTTTCTCAAGTCCACCGGACATGACCCTCGTATTCTAGCCGTTTCCGAGGGTGCGAAGGCGGACGCTTCGGTATAAACTGATTTTCGAAATGGGCGGTCTGGCTACGCACAGCAATTGCCGATTGAAGTGAGAAGCGGGAGCGCTAAGTTACAGCGCAACTCGCTGAATCGACCGTCTTGAAATTGGCTTTCGAAGATACGAACTGAAAGAACGACACCGGCTTGCATGCGGACCGTCGCATCAGTCGGAAAATACGAAGGAATTTCTTATGAGCAGCCAGAACAATCCTTATGCCGGCGCAGGTGGTCAGATGACGGCAAATGTCTCTTTCGGTTCGGCGCCAGCGGCAGCCGGGGGCGCGGATCTCGTCAAGGACACGACGACGGCAAGTTTCCAGGCGGATGTCATTACCGAATCCCGCAATCAGCCGGTGCTGGTGGATTTCTGGGCGCCTTGGTGCGGACCTTGCAAGCAGCTCACACCGATCATTGAAAAGGCCGTGCGGGACGCTGGTGGCGCTGTCAAACTGGTCAAGATGAATATCGACGATCATCCGGCTATCGCTGGTCAGCTTGGAATTCAGTCCATTCCGGCGGTCATCGCTTTCGTCAACGGTCAGCCGGTCGATGGTTTCATGGGCGCTGTACCGGAATCGAAAGTGAAGGAATTTATCGCCAAGATTGGCGGGCCGAGCGATGCGGAAGCGGCACTTGCAGAAGCAATCACTGCTGCGAATGAGTTGGTTGAAGCTGGTGATTTCGTTCAGGCATCGGAGATTTTCTCGTCCATCCTTCAGGCAGTTCCGGATAATGTCGATGCGATTGTCGGTCTTGCGACCTGCCTTCTGGAATCCGGTGATGCGGAAAAGGCGCAGGAAATTCTGGCCCAGCTTCCGGCTGACAAGCAGAATGCGCCAGCCGTTCGAGCGCTTGAAGCGCGTCTTGCACTGGCTGATCAGGTCAAGCTCATTGGTGACCCGGTCGAACTGGAAAAGCGAATTCAGGCCGATCCGAAGGATTATCAAGCCCGTTTCGACCTCGCGCAGGTGCGTAATGCGCAGGGACGGCGTGAAGATGCGGCCAATGAGCTGCTTTTCATCATGAAAGCTGACCGCGAGTGGAATGACGACGGCGCGCGCAAGCAGCTGCTTCAGTTTTTCGAGGCATGGGGCAATGCCGATCCGGCGACACTGGGTGCGCGGCGCAAGCTGTCGTCGCTTCTGTTTTCCTGATCGGGAGCATGGCGGGCAAATTGTGCTTTGCGCGCCATGCGAATTCCAACCGGTAGGGCGAATTTTTCGTGAGCCCTAATGCATGTCTCCCAAAAGTGGAAACCGGTTTGGGGATAAAGACATGCATGAAAACAAAAGCTTAAAGCATGTCGTAAGAGTACGATAAAACGCGACACGCTTTTGAGGAGGTTGCAATGCAGGTGGGCAATGCTCGTTATAGAACGGGCGCCGATATACCCGAGACCGTGCCGGTTTTTCCATTGAAAGGGGCGCTGCTTCTGCCCGGCGGCCAACTGCCACTCAATATTTTTGAGCCACGTTATCTGGCGATGATCGAGAATGCCCTGGCAGGCAAACGCATTATCGGCATGATTCAGCCGAAAATCGATGGCGACGATGACGAAACGATCGATGAGTTGGATGAAAGTATTCGCCCCCAATTGAGCAATGTCGGCTGTCTTGGCCGTATCACGACTTTTGCCGAGACTGGTGATGGCCGCTTGCTGATCACCTTACAAGGCATCTGCCGTTTTCGTGTGCGCGAGGAGGTCAACTGCCGTCAGCCTTATCGGCAATGCCGGATTATGCCGTTTCTGGCCGATCTGGAGGATGCGAGGGATTCGTCAGAAATCGATCGAGACGCTTTGCTGGGTGCTTTCCGCGACTATCTGGAAGCCCACAATCTGGAAGCGGATTGGGATAGTATCGCACGCGCGAACAATGAAACTTTGGTCAATGCCCTTTCCATCATGTCGCCTTTCGGTCCGGCTGAAAAACAGGCCCTTCTGGAGGCGCCCGACTTGAAAACGCGTGCGGCAACTTTGATTGCCATTACCGAAATGGTATTGGCCAGAGTGAAGGACGACGATTTCGGATCGCGGCTGCAGTAAATTTCGGGAATAAGACAATGGACGACAAGACGGAAACCGGCAATATCGATGTTCGCCTGCTGGAACTTCTCGTATGCCCGCTTACAAAGGGCCCGTTGGAATATGATGCGGAACACGCCGAACTGATCTCGCGCAAGGCGAAGCTCGCTTATCCCGTTCGGGGCGGAATTCCTATAATGCTGCCGTCTGAAGCGCGCAGCTTGACAGAGTAAATATGGGTCCATTAGCAGATGACGGGAAACTTGAAACGCTGAACGGCACCCGTTCTATCTGCTGTTATATAATTTCTGCGCAAGCCCCTATCTTTTTCATAAGTTTCAGCCATGCGCATTATTGCTTGTCGGACAACAGGGCTCTATAACCCTCGCGGAACTTGAAAAAGGCAATATAGGAAAGCGCTTTGTCTATCCGTATTGTTCTTTAATAAACAGAGGCTTGGCATTATGGCATCCAGAAAACTCCTTCTCCTGCCCGGCGACGGCATCGGTCCAGAGGCGATGGCGGAAGTCCGCAAGATCATCGCTTTCCTCAACTCAGGCCTCAATCTCGGCTTTGAAACCGAAGAAGGCTTGGTTGGCGGCTGCGCTTACGACGCGCACGGTCAGGCGATTTCGGATGCCGATATGGAGAAGGCGCTGGCTGCCGATGCCACGCTGTTTGGTGCCGTCGGCGGTCCGAAGTGGGACGATGTGCCTTATGAAGTGCGCCCGGAAGCTGGCCTCCTGCGCTTGCGCAAGGACATGCAGCTTTATGCAAATTTACGTCCAGCCATCTGCTACCCGGCTCTGGCTCATTCTTCGTCGCTGAAGCCGGAAGTGATCGAGGGGCTCGACATCCTCATCCTGCGCGAGCTGACCGGCGGCGTCTATTTCGGTGAGCCGAAGGAAATCATCGACCTCGGCAATGGCCAGAAGCGCGGTATCGATACGCAGGTCTACGACACCTACGAAATCGAGCGCATCGCCGATGTTGCCTTCGAGCTGGCGCGTACACGCCGCAACAAGGTCACTTCGATGGAAAAGCGCAATGTGATGAAGTCGGGCGTCTTGTGGAATCAGGTCGTCACCGCACGCCATAAGGATAAGCATTCCGATGTGGAACTGGAGCATATGCTGGCCGATGCTGGCGGCATGCAGCTCGTGCGCTGGCCGAAACAGTTCGACGTTATCGTGACGGACAACCTGTTCGGCGACATGCTGTCGGACGTTGCTGCAATGCTGACCGGCTCGCTCGGCATGCTGCCGTCTGCTTCGCTCGGCGCGGTCGATTCCAAAACCGGCAAGCGCAAGGCGCTTTATGAACCGGTCCACGGTTCCGCGCCGGATATCGCTGGCAAGGGCGTTGCCAATCCGATTGCAATGATCGCGTCGCTTGCCATGTGCCTGCGATATTCGTTCAACCTCGTGGAAGAAGCGGATCGTCTGGAAGCAGCGATTGCACAGGTTCTCGATGACGGTCTGCGTACTGCCGACATCTGGTCGGAAGGCAAGACCAAGGTTGGCACTGTCGAAATGGGCGACGCGATCCTCGACAAGTTCTCGAAGCTCTCCGCGGAATAAGCGCGACAAGTTCGTTTGAATGAGAGCCCGCCATGCGTTTTGCATGGCGGGCTTTTCTTTTTTGAATAAGTGCCCGATTTGAGGCTGTAAATTCATGCTCTGCTGCATAAGAATAGCGGCATGTTGTTCACGCTCCCAGATCAAAACAAACTCTACGACGCACTTGTCGCCCGCGATGCCGCTTATGAGGGTAGGGCCTATGTCGGTGTTGTCTCAACCGGAATTTTCTGCCGCCTGACCTGTCCGGCGCGGAAACCGAAACAGGAAAACTGCCGCTTTTTCGCATCGGTTGCCGAATGCATGGCCGATGGTTTTCGGCCCTGCAAAAGATGTCATCCACTACAGCCGGCTGCCGAGGCAGAGCCTTCCATCAAGAAGCTTCTCGATGCGCTCGAAGCGGATCCCGAACGGCGCTGGAGCGAAGAAGATGTTGCCCGGATGGGGCTTGATCCCTCGACCGTCCGTCGCAGTTTCCACCGTCACTTTGGAATGACATTCCTGGAAATGGCGCGGCAGGAGCGCCTGCGGCATGGGTTTCAGGCGCTTGCCGATGGCGGACGCGTGATTGATGCGCAGCTTGATGCGGGTTTTGAATCCCCGGAAGCTTTCCGCGGTGCCTTTGCGCGTATACTTGGACTTCCGCCGGGCAAATTGCGCGGCGATGGTTTGCTGCGTGCCGACTGGATCAAGACTCCGCTTGGCACGATGATTGCGATCTGCGATGCGCGAAGCCTGCATCTTCTCGAATTTGCTGATCGCAAGGCACTGTCTGCCGAATTGAAGAAGCTTTATGCCACCTGCCGCGGTGATCTGGGGATCGGACGTTTCAATACACATGATATTGTCGAGCAGCAGTTGAATAGGTTCTTCGACGGCAAATCTCCGACGTTCGACTTGCCTCTGGTGCTGCATGGCAGTGCTTTTACGCAAGGTGTCTGGCGCGAGCTTCAGAAAATCCGGGCAGGGGAAACGCGTAGTTACAGCGAACTGGCGCAGGCTATGGAAAAGCCGCTTGCCGTGCGCGCAGTTGCGAGGGCCAATGGCGCGAACCAGATAGCCATCATCATTCCCTGCCATCGTGTGATCGGTGCGGACGGATCACTGACCGGCTATGGTGGCGGTCTCTGGCGCAAACAGAAGCTGATTGAAATCGAAGCGCAATATCGTAGATAAATCATCAAAAGAATATGAAAAACGCCGCCCATCGGGCGGCGTTTTCTCGTTTTAGGCGTGTTGACTAGTCGAGCTTGTGCAGGTCGACGCCCTTGGTTTCCTTGACGAAGATCATGCCGATCACAAAGGTGATGGAGGCGATGATGATCGGATACCAGAGGCCGTAATAGATGTCGCCCTTGGCGGCGCTCAGTGCGAACACGCCGGCCGGAAGCAGGCCGCCGAACCAGCCGTTGCCGATATGATATGGCAGCGACATACCGGTGTAGCGGATGCGCGTCGGGAACATCTCGACAAGGATTGCGGCAATCGGGCCGTACACCATCGTCACGTAGATGACGAGGACGGTCAGGATGGCGATTGTCAGCACCCAGTTCACCTGCGCAGGGTCGGCTACCATCTTGAATGCACCGGCATTCGGGATGGTGTAGACGGCCTGCTCGGCGCTGACGCCAAGGCCGTCGGCTTCGGTCTGGGTCAGAAGCTTCTGCTTCACCAGATCGGCAGCTGGAACCATAGTCTTGTCTCCGCCGCGGATGGCTTCGGCATTCAGCTGAAGTTCCGGATTGGCGGCGACGAATGCGTCAAGCTTGCTGTCTGGCACTTTTGCAGGATCGCGAACCAGCGGGAAGCCGGCCTTCTGCAAGGCAAGGTTCACGTCATGAGACAGTGCCGACTGCTTGGCCGTAGCGTCAGCTCCAGCCTGAACAGCGTCGTAAGACGTGATCGTGCTGTCACCGATCGTGACGGTCGCAGCAGTGCCAGCCGCCGCCGTCTGCAGGATTTCGTACGGCACCGAGGTTTTTGCAAGGAAGCTTGTCGCGACATCGCAAGAGGTGGTGAACTTGGACGTGCCGGTGGCGTTGAACTGGAAGTTACAATCGCCAGGTGCAGCCGTAACAGTTGCCTTGATGGTCTGTTCAGCCTGAGCCAGCGCCGGGTTCGCAGCATTGGTCAGCGCTTTGAACAGCGGGAAATAAGTCACTGCAGCGAGCAGAAGGCCTGCCATGATGATGGGCTTGCGCCCGATCTTGTCCGACAGCCAGCCCCAGAAAACGAAGAAGCCGGTGCCGATCAGAAGGGCAATGGCGACCATGATGTTTGCTGACTGATTTTCAACCTTCAGAACGTTCTGGAGGAAGAAAAGAGCGTAGAACTGACCGCAATACCAGACGACGGCCTGACCGGCAGTGAGACCAAAAAGGGCGATAAGGGCGATTTTTGCGTTCTTCCACTGACCGAAAGCCTCGGACAGCGGGGCCTTGGAGGTCTTGCCTTCTTCCTTCATACGCTTGAATGCAGGCGACTCGCTCATCTGCATACGGATCCAGACGGAGATTCCGAGCAGGACGATGGAGACGAGGAACGGAATGCGCCAGCCCCAGGCAGCGAAGGCCTCTTTGCTCATTATGCTCTGGATGCCGAGGATAATCAGCAGCGACAGGAACAGGCCCAGCGTTGCCGTGGTCTGAATCCATGACGTGAAGAAACCGCGACGATTGTTCGGTGCATGTTCCGCAACATAGGTTGCCGCACCACCATATTCACCACCCAGCGCGAGCCCCTGCAGCATGCGCAGGGCGATCAGGATGATCGGAGCAAAAATGCCGAGCGTGGCCGAGCCGGGCAGAACACCCACGAGGAATGTGGACGCGCCCATGATGACGATGGTAACAAGGAATGTGTACTTGCGGCCGACGAGATCGCCAATGCGCCCGAAGACGAGGGCGCCGAACGGACGGACGAGGAAGCCTGCCGCGAAAGCGAGCAGAACGAAGATGTTTCGGGTTGCTTCTGGATATTCGTTGAAGAAGGCCGCGCCGATGAAGGCTGCAAGCGTTCCATAGAGATAAAAGTCGTACCATTCGAAGACGGTACCAAGCGATGACGCGAAGATCACTTTGCGTTCTTCGCTCGTCATTTTCTGCGTGCCGACATCGGCACTTGACGAGACTGCCATTAATCTGTCCTCCCAAACAGAGCCCTGACGGGCAAATATAAGACGATCCTTCTTCACCGGGTAAATGAAGTTCGTCTGTTGCGTCGGGAACAGTTCCTCTCAACTGTCCGGACGCTCTCCTCACACTTGCATGATGAACCGAAAAAGGGGATTCGTGCAGTAGTCTTTAGTATGAGACAGAACTGACGGCTTGAAATACTACGGAAAAATAATAAAGCGCATCCCGAAAAGTGTGAAACGCCTACGCAGAGAAATCAGTCCACTGAACCGATTTCTGGTCCTGCTTCGATCGGATAAAATGCGCGTGAACAGCCAATGATTAGAGCGCCGATTTGATTCAATCAGATCGAAATGTGCCTTAGATGTTTGGTCCCAGCATGTGATGGTACGGATTGACGATAAAGGCCTCAGGCTTTGAGTTGTTTGGCAAAGTTGTATGCAGTCAGCCAATCACGCCCATGCTGGCGCATTTCATTGATCGAGCTGTAGCGAAAGGATTTGACAGTCGCTTCCTTGATCGTCCGCATCCTCTCGGCCTGGCCGTTGGTCCACGGATGATATGGTTTTGTCAGTCGATGCTTAATGGCGTTTTCAAGCGCTATTCGCCCGAAGATGTGTGGGAAAGTGAGGTTTGTACCTTGCTCTCGCTGAACAAAATGCACGCCATTGTCCATCAAGATCGTATGAATCCTGTAAGGCATGGTTTTGATCAATGACTTGAGGAACCCGGCGGCGGCCAGTTTGGTGACCTTGCGATAGATTCGTGCGAACACCAGCTTCGCTTGTCCGATCGACCGCAACAAAGAGGAAGCCTTTGCCGCCCTCATAGCGGAGCTCGGCAATGTCAATGTGGAAGTAGCCAATCTTGTAGTCTTTGAACTTCCTGGGCTTTTCCCGGTCGCCTTTCGGCAGACGAGAGATATCGTGGCGTTGCAGGCACCGGTGCAGCGAAGAACGGGTCAAATGCGGGATGACATCCTTGAGCGCAATGTAGACATCGTCGAGCGGTAACCGTGCCTGAACCCGCAGCACTATGATCGCAGCCTCTTCAACAGGCATCAGAACCGTACTGCGGCGCGCTTTCGGACCCATTGGCATATCTTCGACTAAACGCCCCTTGCGCCACTTCAGGACCGTTTTCTCGTTGATCCCGAACCGCTCGGCAAGTTGCGCGACCGAAGCTTTCGATCGCTGTAGTTCTGCTCGGATGGCGTGCGTGGTCTTGGCGCTGCCGTGGAGAACTTGGCCATAGCTCCCTTTGCTGTGTCGGTGACAATTCATACCATCATATGCTGGGGCCAAACATCGATCACAACGAAACCCGATCATGGCACGGTTGGCATCGCCATGTCTCCCTCGTCATGCTCGCCTTTGCCATGATGGCGGTGATCCGGTGCCGTGCCAATAACGTCACCCCGAAAAAGACCCTGGATGCCGGCAATCACGATTTGATCCGGTGGTCTGTTCAGGAAATTCGACGCATGGCGGCGCGCGCATAAGGCTACTGCCAGGAAGGCACACATCAAAACAAAAGCGCAACTGTAATGCTAGGCGGCCTGATCCTTCGCAATGATCGGATCGGGCCGCGCCAGTTCCGCGTTGAGCCGATCTGCCAGTTCGAAGAAGCGCCTCCGCACCTGCGGCGCGTAGGGATTGGCATGTTCGATGGCCTGAAACACTTCCGGCGCATCGTGGCGAACCATGCCGACCGCCTGCATCAGAAGTTCGAAGCTCTTCGTTGTCATCCGGGTTGGTAACGGCTCCATCTGCACCAGAACCCTGGCGATCAGATGTGTCAGTCCCTGAACCATTGCCACCTCGCGGTCATGGTCTTCCGGCGTCGTTATGATGACATCGAGCGCCAGATGCTTTTTGAGAAAGGCTGCAACGCGGTGGAACCGCGTGCCCCGCACTGGGCAGACGGCGATTTTCAGACCGGCAATGCCCTCGCGCGCGCTTTGCGGCCCGAAAAGTGGATGGGTGGCGACAATATCGACATAAGCGGGCAGGCCGCGCCGCATGATATCGGCAGGCCCGACCTTGACCGAACCGACATCCAGAACAAGCGCGCCGGGGCGCAAATGCGGCGCGATCGCCTCCACCACGCGGTCAAGCGTTGCAACCGGCGTTGCGAGGATGACGATCTCGCAGAGGGCGACCTCTTCCACCGAGGTCAGGGTGACGCCTTTGATCTGCGCCGCCTGTTCAAGGTTTGCGGCAGAATCGTAAGCATAGAACTGGAAATACGGGTTCAGGTGACGGACGATAAGCTGCCCGAATGCGCCAAAGCCGATAATGCCAATTTTCATATGCTGATTGTTGTCGCGAGACATGGACTGACCTCTTTAGGGCCGCATGGCCAGAGGCGCTGTCCTTGAAACTCAACCGCTGGCAATGCAGCGGTTGAACTATGACAAAGCAAACCCGCCGCTATATGAGCGGGGCGTAATAAGACCGGGTGCTGATGAGTGCTTTGTCCATGTGGCTTAGCTATGCCTGCTTTCGGTCGATGTCAACCGCTTCCCTTCATGCGGATTGTAGCGCTTGCGGAAGGGGTGGCTTAACCTCGATCAGGCTTTATGCGACCGGGATTGGCAAAAACCATCCGTCTTTCGAGGTAGATCCTACGCCTATTCGAGAAGGCTTATGGCCTGATTGCCGGAATCTTTTCGTGGTCGCGATCAGGTAAGATCGGATTCGTAAACTTGGGGCAAAGCATTGAAGCGCCGCTCGCCTATGCAACAGGGCACGACGCTTCGAATTTTGAAGCTGCGCATCGTGCTTTGCTAGAAATCCACGCTGATTTTCGGGCCGATGCCGTAACGAGAAGAGCGGAGGGATACATGTCTTCAGAAAAGAACGGGCATTCGCCGCGCAGTCGTGCGCGACGGCATTTTCTGGGTCTCACAGCCGCCACTGCCGCCAAGGTCGCGGCGCTGGGTGTTTTTGCCTCAATCGTGTCGTCGCGTCCGTCACAGGCCCTTGGCACCAAATGGTGGCATGGCGGCCACGGCGGTGGTCATGGTGGCGGCGGCTCCAATTGCCTGTTGAAAGGCACGCTGATCGAAACACCGATGGGGCCGGTGGCGGTGGAGACATTGTCTGTCGGCGATCTCGTGACCACGGCCCGTGGCGAAACGCGTCCGGTCAAGTGGATCGGCTGGCAGAGCTATAGAAAAGGCGGTGTGGAGTGGAATGAGAGCGTGATGCCGATCCGCGTCAAACGCTTTGCCATCGACAGCAAAACCCCACATCGCGACCTTTATCTTTCGCCCAACCATGCGCTGTTTATCGATGGTGTGCTGATCCGTGTGAAGGATCTGGTCAATGGCCAGAGCATAATGCGCGTGTCGATGGACGTGGCTATCGACTATTACAATATCGTTCTCGACAGTCATGAAGCGGTAGTGGCGGAAGGCGCGGTTGTCGAAACCTATCTGATGCGCGGCGAGAACTATAAGAGCTTCACTAATTTTGCCGAATATCAGGAACTCTATCCGGATGAGGCCAGCATTAGCATGCAGCCCTGTGCGCCGCTCGTCGGTTATGAGGGCGCGCGCCAGCACATGCATGCATTATTGTGCATGAGCGGCATTCTTCCGCTGCGCGACGTGGTTGAGGAAACCTATCAGCGTCTGGCGGAAAAGGCCGGTGAGAGTGTAGCGTAGAACAGTGAATAGTGTACCGGGCGGTGGTAAGAAAAGGCGGGGTGCCGAAGGGTGCTCCGCCTTTCCATATGAGTAGGCTCAAGCAATGGCCTATATTCTGTCCATCAATGCATACCACGACAGGGCGAGAAACAGCAGCGGCGAGCGGAAGGTGCGACCGCCGGGGAAGGCTGGAATGCGCAGTTCCTCAAACAGTTTCAGCTTGTCGCGATTGCCTGCGAGGGTTTCCGCGTAGAGCTTGCCCATATAATTGGCCAGCATGACACCGTGACCGGAATAGCCACCTGCCGAAATGACACCGGGCATCACCTCGCGCACGAAAGGCTGACGCGGCATGGTGATGCCGACTGATCCGCCCCATGCATGGGTGATCTCGACATTGGCAAGCGCGGGATAGATTTCCGCGATCTGGCGACGGATATGCGTGCTGATCTCACGCGGATTGTCGGCGGTGTAGGCTTCGCGCCCGCCGAACAGCAGCCTGCCATCCTTTGAACGACGGAAATAACGCACCACGAAGCGGGAATCGTCAATGGATTCACCACCCGGAATAACCGTACTGTCGTCGCCAAGCGGCACCGTTGCGCCGATGAAAGAGCGGATCGGCATGACATGTGATGTGCTGACCGGCTCCAGCAGCCCGCCATAGGCCCCACCATAAGCATTGACCGCGATGAAGGCATTTTTCGCGACGATGGTTCCGCGATTGGTTTCGACCTCGACCCGCCCGCTTGCTGTGCTGATTTTGGTGGCTCTGGTGTCTTCAAACAGCTTTGCGCCCGCCGTATGAGCCGCCTTTGCGGTTCCGACGAGCAGTTTCAGCGGATGGATATGGCCGGTGCCTGCATCATAGACGCCGCCATGATAGCGTTCGGAACCGAGCAGGCGCGCCGTCTCCCCCCGATCGAGCAGACGCAGATGTGGATAGTTGAACCGGTTCGCCATCAGCTCGACATGGCGTTCATATGACTTCAGATAGCGCGGCTTGTGCACGACCGAAATCTGGCCGGGCATATATTCCATGTCGATGCCATGTTCATCGGCAAAGGCAAGGAGAAAGGCCTTGGCCTCTTCCGCTACGTCGAACAGGGCCTTGGCGCGCTCGAAGCCATATTCGGCTTCGAGGTCTTCGGCCCATGTTCGCTGGCCGGTGCCGAACTGGCCGCCATTGCGCCCGGACGCTCCATCACCGAACCGAGCGCCGTCGATCAGTGTGACATCCACGCCCTGTCTCGCCAGATGATACGCTGCCGAAAGCCCCGTATATCCGCCGCCAATGACAACGACATCCGCCTGCCGCGATCCATCCATCTCGGGATATTGCGGTCGGTCGGGAACGGTCGCCTCGTACCAGGAATAGCCGGGCGAGATTGGGGACTGGTGGGGCATTGGCGGCTCCGGGTGGTTAGGGCAGTAAGGCAGTAGGGCAATAAGGCATTATGTTATTGATCGGAGAGTTTCCGGATCAGAAGTCTGAGAAGTTTGCCTATACTTTCGCTTTTCACCAACATTGAATTGATTGTTTCGCTCTGCATGAAACCAAGCCTTTCGGCGATGAGGAGATGCGTTTCCATTTCCTTGAGAGAGCCTTGGGCAATGCGCAGGAATTGCTGGTAGGAGCCGCGATTTTCTCGCCCAAAGCCTTCAGCTATATTCGCTGGAACAGAAACGGCAGCACGCCGAACCTGACTTGTCAGACCGTAGATTTCTTCCTTGGGCCAGCAATCGGTCACCTTGTAAATTGAGGTGACCATTTCCATCGCTTGCTGCCAAACAAGAAGATCACGATACGAATTGACTGCCATGATCCCCCGTTTAGCTTTTCCCTACTGCCCTACTGCCCTACTGCCCTACTGCCCTACTGCCCTACTGCCCTACTGCCCTAACTAAACATTGAGCAACAAAAACTCGCGTTCCCACGGGCTGATGACTTCCATGAAGGTTTCGAACTCGGCGCGTTTGATGGCGGCATAGGTCGTCATGAAGGAACTGCCGAACAGGTTGCGCAGTTCGGTGTCTTCCTCAAACAGTTCCACCGCGTCGATCAAGCCGCGGGGCAGCTCGACCTCTTTAGTGTTGACGCTTGTGGTTGCGGGCTGTTCCGGCTCGATCTTGTTCACAAGGCCGATCAGGCCGCAGGCCAAGGAAGCTGCAAGGGCAAGGTAGGGGTTGGCGTCAGAGGAGGGGATGCGGTTTTCCACGCGGCGCCCATTGGGGTCGGAGCGCGGCACGCGGAAAGCGGTGGTGCGGTTGTCGTAGCCCCATTTGACGTTGACGGGCGCGGAAGCGTCCGGCGTCAGGCGGCGGTAGGAGTTCACATAGGGCGCGAACATGACAAGCGCATTCGGAACATGACGCTGCATGCCGCCGATGAAATTGCGGAAAGCCTCGCTTTCGCTGCCATCCTCATTGGTGAAGATGTTGCGCCCGGTCTTCTTGTCGACGATGGACTGGTGGATATGCATCGCAGATCCCGGTTGCCCCTGAATGGGCTTGGCCATGAAGGTGGCATACATGTCGTGTTTCAGCGCCGCCTCGCGGATCGTGCGCTTGAACATGAAAACCTGATCGGCAAGTTCCACCGGGTCGCCATGGCGCAGGTTGATTTCAAGCTGGCCCGCGCCTTCTTCGTGGATCAGCGTGTCGATCTCCAGCCCCTGGCCCTCGGAGAAATGATAGATATCGTCGATCAGTTCGTCGAATTCGTTGACGCCTGCGATCGAATAGCCCTGACCGCCGCCAATGGCCCGGCCCGAACGGCCGACGGGCGGCGTCAGCGGATAATCCGGGTCGGGGTTCTTGCGCACCAGATAGAACTCGATTTCCGGCGCCACGACAGGCTTCAATCCGCGCTTGCCGTAGGCGGCGACGACATTGCGCAGTACATTGCGCGGGGTGAATTCCACCGCGCGCCCGTCCTGATAGACGAGATCACAGATAACCTGTGCCGTCGGGTCGGTTTCCCACGGAACAGCCGATAGCGTGGAAAGGTCGGGCAGCAGTCTCAGGTCGCCGTCGTCCTCCGGATAATGGAAGCCGTAACCGTCTTCCGGATAGGCTCCGGAAATCGTCGTCATGAACACTGCCGAAGGCAATGCCAGCGATGTATTGGAGGTGAACTTCTTCGACGGCATCATCTTGCCGCGGGCAACCCCCGCCTGATCGGGGGTAATGCATTCGATGTCTTCGATATCGCGCCAGGCAAGCCATTCGGTCGCCTGTTTCCAGTTCTTCACACCGCGAAGAGATTTGACATAGGCAGGCGTACGGCGACGCGGCGCACGCGTAACCTTCTTTTCCGTCGTATCAGCAGACATCCATCACCAGAAAATGATTTCGATATCGGCATGATAGCTGTGCTGGCCGTTAATGACAAATGGGTTGGCCAAGCTTTTGTGTGCGCCATCGCGAAAAGCGCACACAATTGAAGAGGGCGTATCAGAGGCCGAAATGGCCCTTGAGCGCGGGCACGTTCGTCACCAGCTGATCGATCAGCTGCGGGTCGTGGTCGCGCACGTAGTTGATGACTTGTCCGCCCGCCTCGGTGATCTGGTCGCTCGACAGGCCGCTGGCGCGAAGCGTGGCGGCGGCTTTCAGAAGCGCGCTCATCTTTTCGCCCGCTACATTGTCCATCAGGCCGGACAGCGCGCCCATGATGCCGCCGGTGCCTGTTGCAAGGACGTCATGGGCGTTTGCCAGTTGCTGCGCATCCGGCAGGAGCGCGAAAATCTTGCTGCCGATTTCCGGCGCGCTGTGCTGCAATACGGAAAACACCGAACCGGCGAGCTTTTCCGCAAGCTGCGGGTCAATGTTGATCCTGGTGGCAATATTGTCGATAAGCGATTGCACTGACATGAAACTTCCTGTTTTCCTTGCCCCCGCAAGGGGATGTTTTTGTAAGCAGTCCCGGACGCGTAGTCGCTCTGCGGGTTTGCTGTGCTGATGCACGGAGCAAGGTTTTGCCAGGATTGGGTGAATTTTTGATCAATATTGCGCGGGGATAGTGTTCGCGCGAGAGAAAGGTCTATAGGCGCTTTATTTCTACATCTGAAAAAAAACCCCGACTGGCGGGGCCAGCCGGGGAGGTCAGTTGAGGAAATCCGACCATAAAGCGAGTGGTATATCAAGTCCGTTTCATCGAATTTTGCGGACAATTACACGTTTGGACATTGTGTCGCTGCCGAAGGCAATGTGTGTGAACACGGCGACGGCGATTGTTGAGAGCATCATCACTTGTCGTGGGTGACGATGACCGGGATCAAGAGATCACCCCAGTTGCCGTCGCCGCCATGATGCCGGGCGGAGCGGACCAGTTCCACGGAAACGCCTGCCTCGACCGCCTTCATGACGGTGTAGTTGAGGCGATGCAGATCATTGGCGAGCATGCGGATAACGGTCTGCTGATCCGTGGTCATGCTTGACGATTGTTCTTCTGCTCTTTCCTTGACGCGTGCTGGCGAATTCATGGAACTGTTCCTCCTGTTTGGCGGCTGGCTGTTACTCAGCAGCCGGTCTGAACTGTGCTGTTTCAGTCGATTCCTTCATGGCGGTGGTCGAAGACTGTCCGCCGGTGATTGCGAGCGACACGGCATCGAAATAGCCGGTGCCGACTTCGCGCTGATGCTTGGTCGCGGTGTAGCCATTGGCTTCGGCTGCAAATTCCGCCTGTTGCAGTTCGGAATAGGCTGCCATCTGCCGGTTCTTGTAGCCGCGTGCCAGTTCGAACATGCCGAAGTTGAGCTGGTGGAAACCGGCCAGCGTGATGAACTGGAACTTGTAGCCCATCGCGCCCAGCTCACGCTGGAACTTGGCAATCGTGGCGTCGTCGAGGTTCTTCTTCCAGTTGAACGACGGCGAGCAATTATAGGCAAGCAGCTTGCCCGGATGCGCCTTGTGCACGGCTTCCGCGAAGCGGCGGGCCTGTTCGAGATCGGGCTTGGACGTTTCCATCCAGATCAGATCGCAATAGGGCGCATAGGCAATCGCACGGGCGATACATGGCTCGATGCCATTCTTCACCTGATAGAAGCCTTCAGCCGTGCGGCCTGCATCGTAATCGACGAAAGGTTTGTCGCGCTCGTCGATATCCGAGGTCAAAAGCTTGGCGGCTTCCGCATCCGTGCGGGCGATGACCAGCGTGGCCGTTCCCATGACGTCTGCTGCGAGGCGCGCCGCATTGAGGTTGCGGATATGCGCTGTCGTCGGGATCAGAACCTTGCCGCCGAGATGGCCGCACTTCTTTTCCGAAGCGAGCTGGTCTTCATAATGCACGCCAGCTGCACCTGCCTCGATGAAGGCTTTCATGATCTCGAAAGCGTTCAGCGGTCCGCCGAAGCCTGCTTCCGCATCGGCAACGATTGGGGCAAACCAGGTGTCGACCGATAGACCCTTGCCTTCGGCGGTTTCGATCTGGTCGGCACGCTGCAAGGTCTTATTGATGCGCTTGGCCAGTTCCGGGGCTGCATTGGCCGGATAAAGCGACTGGTCCGGATACATGGCCGACGCCGTGTTGGCATCCGCTGCAACCTGCCAGCCGGAGAGGTAGATTGCCTTCAAACCGGCGCGAACCATCTGCATGGCCTGATTGCCGGATAATGCGCCGAGCGCATTGACGAAATCTTCCTCGTGGATCAGCTTCCACAGGCGGTTTGCGCCCATTTCAGCCAGCGAATACTTGATCTCCACCGAACCGCGCAGCCTTTTTACATCTTCGGCCGTATGTGCACGCTGGATGCCGTCGAAGCGACCCTTTGGTGCCGAAGGAATAAGGCTGTAAAAATCTGTCATTTCGGTGTCTCCTCGTGTTGTAATCGGTATTTGTAGAGCAATTGGTGACCGCTCTTTCTGTGACCAGATTTACAATCGGTATGATTGAAGCGCCAGAAAAACCGGATAAATGGTCAGATAATTGAGGTAATGCTGTCGAAGTCTTGACTGATGGGCGATGTAAATTTGTAAATCTTGTCAAAGTCGAGCTTTGCGTCTATTTTGTCATGAATTGTAAAACGCATCATTGCGGGTTTGGGAGGACGGAATTGAGCGAACGCAAGATTTTTGCCGGGCCGCGCATCAGGCGCATTCGCAACGAGCGATCCCTGACGCAGACGGCCATGGCCGAAGCGCTTGGAATTTCCCCATCCTATCTCAATCTGATCGAGCGCAATCAGCGCCCGCTGACGGTACAGCTTTTGCTGAAACTTGCCAGCGTTTACAAGCTCGACCTCGACAGTCTTCAGGCCGAAAGCGGCTCCACGATCACGGGCCTGAAGGAAGTCTTCTCCGATCCACTTCTGACCGGCGAATTGCCGGGCGATCAGGAACTGGTCGAAATCGGTGAGGCTGCGCCCAATGCTGCCGTCGGCATTATGAAGCTTTACCGTGCCTATCGCGAGCAGCAGCAGCGCCTCTCCGATCTGTCGCAATTGCTGTCGCATGAGGGAAGCGGGGCAGAGCTTTCGGCGACGCGCCTGCCGCTGGATGAGGTGCGCGATGTGATGGCGCGGCGGGTCAACCATTATCCGCGCATCGAGGAAGAGGCAGAAAGTTTTTTCGCACTGTTGAAGCCGGATGGCGATCTGTCGACAGCCTTGAAGGATTGGCTGCGGCGTGAGCATGGCATTACGGTTCGCGCGCTGCCGGTTGCCACCATGCCCAACTGGCGCAGGCGGTATGACCGGCATTCACAGCGGCTGTTTGTTTCAGAGCGTCTGTCCCCCTTCGATCAGTTGCAGGAAATCGCCATGGAGGCGGCGCTGATCCGTATGCAGGTGGTGATTGGTGCTGAGACGGAAGGGCTGAAACTTTCGTCCAGTGAAGCCAATCGCATCGCGCGGTTCGAACTGGCGCGCTATGCCGCGCAGGCTTTGATGATGCCTTATCGCCAGTTTCGTGATGCAGCTGTACGGGCCCGTTATGATGTCGACGTATTGCGCACGCGGTTTGGGGTTTCGTTCCAGCAGGCGGCAAACCGGCTGACCACCTTGCAACGGCAGGGGGCAAGTGCGTTGCCTTTCTTTGTGATGGAAATCGATCATGCAGGCAATCGACTGCGCGTTGCAGGAGCCGAGGGTTTTCCGACCCGCTTCGGCGGTCAATGCCCCAAGCTGCCGGTCTATGCAGCCTTCGCGCAAGCGGGCCAAGTGCTGGCCGAGCCGGTGGAATTGCCGGACGGCTCTGCTTTCCTGACCATTGCCCGCACGCTGGAAGGGCCGCAGGGCGCATTCAATGAGCGCCCACGCAGGACAGCGCTGCTGCTTGGCTGTGCGCTGGAGGTGGGTGTTGAAACCGTCTATGGCGCCTCGCTTTCAAAGGCGGGCAATACGGAAATCGGCCCCGCCTGTCGCCTGTGCGAACGGCAGGGCTGCATCACTCGCGCCGAGCCGCCGCTGACACGCCCGCTCGGTCTGGACGAGATGGTGGCGGGGCTTTCTGCCTTCGATTTCCAATAGAGGCGCGCAGGGGCGCGATATTTCGGCTGTGATGGCCTGCAAATGGCGTGGTTTTTCGCTTCCGGTGCTCATGTACCCAAAAGTACATTCCGCTCCGGTTCTCAAACCCCACCATTTTCGGCTCAACACAGCCGAAATCTCATCGCCCCTCCAGCAGCGCTTAGGTTGCAATTTTTTATGTTCGTGATCGACGCAGGCGGTTGACGAAACCGGTGCAATCTAAAAAAGTGCAATCAAGGAATAGTATATCCAACCTGTACCTGTACCGAAAATGAGCGTGTAGAATGGAGCAAATAATGGGGATCAAATCCTTCCTTCTGGCAACGACCGTTGCGACGGGCTTCGTAGCGGCTGCCGCATTCTCCGCCAGTGCGCAGGAGCGGGTGGTCAATATCTATAACTGGTCGGATTATATCGACGATTCCATCCTCAAGGACTTCACCAAGGAGACCGGGATCAAGGTCGTCTACGACGTCTATGACTCCAACGAAATTCTGGAAACCAAGCTTCTGGCCGGCGGCAGCGGCTATGACGTTGTCGTGCCATCGGGCGAATTTCTTGGACGCCAGATTCCGGCAGGCGTGTTCCTGAAACTCGACAAGGACAAGCTGCCGAACCTCAAGAATATGTGGGATGAGATTTCGACCCGTGCGGCAACCTATGATCCGGGCAACGAATATTCCGTCAACTACATGTGGGGTACGACCGGCATCGGCTATAACAAGGCCAAGATCAAGGAAGCGCTCGGCACCGACACGATCGACTCCTGGGACGTGCTTTTCGACCCTGAAAAATCGGCAAAGCTGAAAGATTGCGGCATTTACCTGCTCGATTCAGCCAGCGAAATGTTGCGCCCGGCGCTGAACTATCTGGGTCTCGACCCGAATTCCCCGTCGCCCGACGACTTGCAGAAGGCGCAGGATCTCTATCTCAATATCCGCCCGAACATCCGCAAGTTCCACTCGTCTGAATATATCAATGCGCTCGCCAATGGCGATATCTGCATGGCTGTCGGCTATTCGGGCGATATTTTCCAGGCACGTGACCGCGCCGAAAAGGCAAAGCAGGGTGTCGAGATCGGCTATTCGATCCCGAAGGAAGGCGCGCTGATCTGGTTCGACCAGATGGCGATCCCGGCAGACGCCAAGCATGTCCCGGAAGCGCTTGAATTCATGAACTACATGATGCGCCCGGAAGTGGCGGCAAAGGCGTCGAACTTTGTGTTCTATGCCAATGGCAACAAGGCATCGCAGGAGTTCATCGACAAGGAAATTCTTGACGATCCGGAAATCTATCCGACCGAAGACGTCATGAAGAAGCTGTTCGTGCCGACGCCTTATGACACCAAGACCCAGCGCGTGGTCACCCGCGCCTGGACCAAGATCGTCACCGGCCAGTAAGAGCCAAATTACTATGGGACAGATATGTCCCGCCCGACATCGTGAAGAGCGGCCCACTGTGCAGACGGAGGGCCGTTCTGCGTCTTGTAATACTGCATAATTATCGAGAGCAGTCTTGCTTTGAGACAGGCTTTTGGTTCCGGGTAGATCGGATAGGGGAACGGAATGGAATCTTTTGGCAGCTTTCGCCGCAAATTTGCGCCCTGGAACGATCCGGCGGCCAAGCCCTTCATTTCTTTTGAGAATGTGACGAAAATATTCGGCGATTTTACTGCCGTCGATGATCTGTCGCTCAATGTTTTCAACCGCGAGTTTTTCGCGCTGCTCGGCGCGTCCGGCTGCGGCAAGACCACGCTGATGCGTATGCTGGCGGGTTTTGAGGAGCCGACATCGGGACGTATCACGCTCGACGGTCAGGATATGCGCGGCATCCCGCCCTATAAGCGGCCGGTCAACATGATGTTCCAGTCTTATGCGCTGTTCCCGCATATGACGGTGGAGAACAATATCGCCTTCGGTCTCAAGCAGGACGGCATGGCGAAATCGGAAATCGATGCGCGCGTCGCCGAAATGCTCAAGCTCGTGAAGCTGGAGCAATATGGCAAGCGCAAGCCGCACCAGCTGTCGGGCGGCCAGCGCCAGCGCGTGGCGCTCGCCCGCTCCGTCGCCAAGCGCCCCAAGGTGCTGTTGCTGGATGAACCGCTCGGCGCACTCGACAAGAAGCTGCGCGAGGAAACCCAGTTCGAACTGATGGATCTGCAGGTCAAGCTCGGCATGACCTTCATGGTCGTCACCCACGATCAGGAAGAAGCCATGACCATGTCCGATCGCATTGCGGTGATGGACAAGGGCCGCATCAAGCAGGTAGCGACGCCGGCGGAAGTCTATGAGGCGCCGCGCTCCAAATTCGTGGCTGATTTCATCGGCAATGTGAATATCATCGAAGGCGAAGTGTTGAAGGCCGCCAATGGCGAGGCCGAGATCGCTACCGAAAAATTCGGCTTTCATATTCAGACCGAGACCCGCGAAGAGCTTAATCCCGGCCAGAAGGTCTGGTATGCGGTGCGCCCGGAAAAGACCCGTATTTCGCGCACCAAGCCGGAAGAAGTCTCAGTCAACGCGGTGGAAGGCGAGTTGTGGGATATCGCCTATTTCGGTGACATGACTGTTTTCCACGTTCGTCTCGACAATGGCCGCACCATCAAGGCTGCAAGCCTCAACGCGGTGCGCAAGACCGAAAATCCGCTGACCTATGACGAGCGCGTCTGGGTTTCCTTCGATACCGACGCCGGTCTGGTGCTCACAGCGTGAGGATTACCCCATGCAGAAGCTGATTGCTTCCATCGCCAGCCGCCTCGTCATCGCAGTGCCTTATCTCTGGCTGCTGGTATTCTTTCTTGTCCCGTTTTTCATCGTCTTCAAGATTTCCCTGTCGGAAGTCGCGATGGCGATCCCGGCCTATATGCCGACCTTCGATCTGGCACAGGGATTTGCCAGCATATGGGAGAAAATCAAACAGCTCTCCTTTGATAATTATCTGTGGCTGCTTGACGATCCGCTCTATTACAAGGCTTACCTGTCGAGCGTCCGGATCGCCGCCATTTCCACCGTTCTGACGCTGCTTGTGGCCTATCCGATGGCCTATGGCATTGCGCGCGCGCCGACCACCATACGCCCGACGCTGCTGATGATGGTGATCCTGCCTTTCTGGACCTCGTTCCTCATCCGCGTCTATGCATGGATCGGCATTTTGAAGCCGGAAGGGCTGCTCAACCAGTTCCTGATGGCGCTGAACGTCATCGACACGCCGCTCAACATCCTGAACACCGACACGGCGGTGTTCATCGGCATCGTCTATTCCTACCTGCCATTCATGGTGCTGCCGATCTATTCGTCGCTGGAAAAGATGGATTATTCGTTGATCGAGGCAGCGCAGGACCTTGGCTGCACGCCGTTTGCTGCATTCTGGAAAATCACGTTTCCGCTGTCACTGGCCGGTGTTCTGGCAGGCTGCTTCCTGGTCTTCATCCCGGCGGTGGGCGAATTCGTCATCCCGGACCTTCTGGGTGGATCACAGACGCTCATGATCGGCAAGACGATCTGGAGCGAGTTCTTCTCCAACCGCGACTGGCCGGTCTCCTCGGCGGTGGCAGTCGTGCTGCTTGTCCTGCTGATCGTGCCGATCGTGATCTTCCAGCAGGTGCAGGCGCGGGCGCAGGAAAAGGGGAAATAGGATGCAGAACAACTGGTCCCGCTTCAATATCGCATCGGTGGCGCTGGGCTTCGCCTTCCTCTACCTGCCCATCGTTCTGCTGGTCATTTACTCATTCAACGAATCCCGGCTGGTCACGGTCTGGGCGGGGTTCTCGACCAAGTGGTATGTCGAACTGTTTCGTAATCAGGCTCTGATGGATGCAGCATGGGTAACGATCCGCGTCGGCCTGCTGTCCGCGACGATTGCCACGGTTCTGGGCACGCTCGCAGCTCTTGCGCTGACGCGCTATACGCGTTTTCGCGGACGTATCCTGTTTTCCGGCATGGTCTATGCACCGCTGGTCATGCCGGATGTTATCACCGGCCTGTCGCTGCTGCTGCTCTTCGTGGCAATGAACTTCGACCGCGGCTTCTGGACGGTGACGCTCGCCCACATCACCTTTTCCATGTGTTTCGTGGCGGTCGTGGTGCAGTCGCGCCTCGTCAGCTTTGACCGTTCGCTGGAAGAGGCGGCGATGGATCTCGGCGCGCCGCCGGTTACGACCTTCATGAAGGTGACGCTGCCGGTCATTCTGCCTGCAGTGGTTTCGGGCTGGATGCTTGCATTCACCCTGTCGCTCGATGATCTGGTGATTGCAAGCTTCACCTCAGGGCCGGGCGCCACCACGCTGCCGATGAAAATCTACAGCCAGGTGCGCCTTGGTGTGACGCCGGAAATCAACGCAGTTTGTACGATCCTCATCGCGCTGGTGACCATCGGCGTCATCATCGCCTCCATCATCAACAAGCGTCGTGAGGTGCAGCGTCGCCGCGACGAGCAGGCGGCATTCCGTTTGGGATAATAGGGTTTACTGTCCCATTCCCGTGGATGATGGCGAGATAAAGGGCCGGTCCCACGAGCCGCCGACAAAGAAATTGAGCGGCGGCTTGGCGGGCGGATTTTCGGCAGGCTGCTGGTTGTCCTGACCGTCCGTGCTGCCTTCTTGCTGCTGTTGCGGCTGGCTGTTCGGGAACACGACTTCGCCGCTCAGCGCCAGGCTGCGATCCACGAACGGTACGATTCCTGCAAGTGTCAGTGTGCCGTCGGAGGTATCGAGCTTTGCATTTTCAAGCGTGGCTACACCATCGGACAGATTGGCCTTCACATCCAGACGGTTGAAGGCAAGTGCGATATTGTCCTTCCGCTCCAGCGCGAAGAAGCGTTGGGTCTGCGCCTTGGCCAGAAAATCCTGCACGGCGAAACCCTGCATCTGGCCATTGTTGAGCTGAATGGAAACATTGCCCTGCGCATTTGTCAGAAGGCCGGACCAGCGATTGGCCGGACCTTTCATGAACAGGGAAACATTGCCTTTGCCACTCACAAAGGGCTTGTCGAAGCCAAGTGCCGTGAAGAACTGTGAGCTGTCGATGTCCGAGGCATTGAAACGCAATTCGCCGCTGGCGCTCTTCAAGTCGCGCACGATCTGCACATTGGCTTGCAGAATGCCGTTGAAGGCTTTGGCGTCACCAATGTCGAATATGGCGCGGCCACCGCGAATCTGGACCGCAGCCGCCACGCCCGTCATGGAGACCGGCCCTGCCGTGGCGTTCTGGGCCGACAGCCGCAGATCCACTTCCGCACGGTCGATGAAGCTCGTGTCGACGACATCGCGGTCGGAATTGTTGCGCTCGTTCGGTGAACGCGCGCCGCCGTCAGGCAGCGGAATGAAAGCCGAAAACAGGCGGCGAAGGTCTAGCTTGTCGAAAGCCAGCGTACCGGTCACCGCAGGCTGTTCCTGTTCCAGGCCGATCTCGATCACGCCTTTGGCGGGGCTGTCGCTGGCGGTCATTTCCACATCCGCAAATTTCAGCCTTTTTGGCGTCGCGGTGATGGTGGAATCCACAGAAAAGGCGCCGATTTCGGCACTGCCGGCAATTGGTGGGAGGCTGAGCCAGCGCACTGCGCCGCTGAGGGAGGGGGTTTTGGCAGTCAGGTCGCCTTCGAAAAAGCGATCCTTGGAAATATTGGCCTTGCCCTGAAAGGTGAGGCTCAACGGATTGGCAGTCAGGCTTGCTGTTACATCCGACGTGCCACCCGCCAGCAGCGGCAGGGCTTGCGCGGCTGTCAGGCTGAACTGAGAGGTCTCGTCACGCCATTTGGCGCTGCCTTTCAGCGTTGCGGCGCTTGATGTGCGGGGCCATTCCAGCGTGGCATTGACATTGGTTATCTGCTCGTCGCTGGTGATTTCCGGTTCGCTACCCGGACGGTTGAACGCAATCGTTCCATCGCGGACCACGACGCGACCGAAGGGCTGCGAAGCCTGCTGTGCAGCCTGCGCATTGTCGCCGGAACCGCTTTGCTGCAATGCGCGCTGTGCGCGGATAGCGGTGCCAAGCCGTCCGTTGGAACTGGCAATGGCGTCCAGAAGCTGCGAGAAATTTGAAACCGGCCCATCAAGGTTTACATGCGGTCGGACGATCTGCGTTTCGGAAAACGAGATATGTCCCATGATAGCATCGAGCGGCGAAAGCTCCACATCAATGCGATCCGCGCTCATGAGCGGTTTCTGGCCTTGATCGGTCAGCTTACTGAGTGTCACGCCATTCAGGGATGCGCGCAGAACAGGGAACACCTTCAGGCGAGGGGCTTGCCGCAGCTCAACGCTATAGCCGGTCCAGGCACTGATTTCCTGTGCAACACGGACACGGATGGCATCGGTCGAGACGATGAAGGGTACCACGGCCAGCAAGGTTGCTGCAGCCGCGGCGCAGAGAATGACGAGCGCAATTATGAGGCGCGTAAATCGGGGCCAGCGCATCAACCATCCAATCAGGAGCTTCAAATATTTCGTTTCCGCATGTCGTTATCGCAAAACCGCTACACACTTTTGCGCGACATGCTTCAAGCTTTAAACCAGCAACGGCCCAAAGCAAAGCCGCTGGATGCATCACCCGCCATCCGCTGAGGCGGAATCAAATCACCGGTGCTGCTTCTATCCTATGGTTAATCAATTGCTGCGCGAAAATTAACCCTGATTTTACAGTCACTACCAATGTGTAAATACTGAATGAAGAATTTAAGGCGTCGTTAACCGGCTTCCCGCGATAAGGGATGCAACACTGAGTGATGATCGAGCTGCCGTTTCCGGTGCTCCATTACAAATTGCTTTCGTGTCCTTTTGTCTCTGAGATTCTGATAGCGCCGGTCTGCCCGGCGCTTTTTTTTGCTCGCGCGAGGTTATGAAAAAACCTCCCGCAAAGAGGAGGCTTTTTGAATACCGTTAACGCCGATCAGTCGGCCAGAACGCGTGTTGGAGGGAAGGCGATCTCGACCACCGTGCCGTGGCCAGGCGTGGAATCGATCGCAAACTGCGCCCGGTTGGCTTCCACCATGGCTTTTGTCAGCGGCAGGCCCAGTCCTGTGCCTTCGCTGCGCCAGTCTTTCGCGCTCTCGGCCTTGCGACGCTCCAGCGCGTTAACCTGCCGGAATGGCTTCAGTGCCTGCTCGACCTCGGATTTGGTCATGCCAATGCCGGTATCGCGTACCCGCATCACGACATCGCCGTTCATTTCGTAGCTTGTCGACACGATCACCTGTCCGCCCGGCGCGGTGAAGCGCACAGCGTTAGACAGAAGGTTCAGAGCCACCTGCTTGATCGAGCGCGTATCGGCAACGATGTCGGGCAGGTTGGACTGGAAGCTCGAACGGATGATGACGCGTTCGCGATTGGCCTGCGGCTGCATCAGCGCGATGGCCTCGGCAATGGCATCGTTGAGCGAGACCGCTTCAAACTGCATGTCGAGAGCGCCGGCTTCGATCTTCGAAATGTCGAGCAGATCATTGACCAATGCCAGAACGTGATTGCCGGAGCGATTGATATCGCGCAGGTAATCCCGATAGCGGTCATTGCCAATGGACCCGAACTTCTCGTCGGCCATCAATTCGGAAAAGCCGATGATCGCATTGAGCGGGGTGCGGATTTCGTGGCTGATGCGTGCCAGAAACTCTGTTTTCTGGCTGGAGGCGCGTTCAGCTTCCTTGCGCGCATTGGTCAGTTCTTCCTCTGTGCGCTTCCACTGCGTGATGTCACGCAGAACGGCGCAGAACCCACGCGTATGCGGCAGTTTGCCGATGGTCATGAACAGCGGAATGAACCCGCCCTTGGCTTCACGGCCAATCACTTCGCGCCCATCATTGAGGACGCTCAGAACGCCGTTGCCGGAAAGACCATGCAGATAATCCATCGCGGCGCGCTGGCTTTCGATGGCAAACAACATTGAAAAGAACTTGCCTTCCGTTTCGTCGCGTTCATAGCCGAACAACGCCGAGGCCGAATGGTTCATGGAACGGATGCGGCCTTCCGGATCGATGAGGACAACACCGTCCGTTGCCGTGTCGAGAATGGTCTTTAGTTCCTCGACATGATCCGCAAGCGCTCGCTTCTCATCATCCGTGTTGATCGCGACCGACGTTTCGGCCGGGGCGGCAACGGTGTCGATCGGTGCCGGTGCAGCCGTTACCGGCATCAGGCTCAGCATGAGCGCACGGCCATCGCGCCAGGCAATGGCATTGAGATGCGCATCGACAGGTTCTTCGCTGCCATTGGCGCGGCGCAACACCATGCCCTGTCGTGTTTCGCCATCGTCGCTTTCGCTGTTGAACAGCACATCGACGCCGCCCGCATCGCGAATATCGTCGAGTGATTCATAACCGGTGAGATCAAGCAGGGCCTGATTGACGTAATGGATATCATCGCCCGAATGAATGATGACCGGCACAGGAAGATTGGCCAGCAGGGCGGTCTCATCCGCATGGACCTTCCCGGAAGTCGGAAATGAAGCTTCCTCCGCAGCAGCTTCATCAATGAGCGGCGCTTTCGCGTCAGGCTTTTCGACCGGCTGAGAGCTGTCAGCAATGGCTTCTTCCGATGAGGCAGCCGTTTCGGTTTCGGCGCGCGAATTGGCAAGACCCTGCTTGCGCAGGCGGTCGGCGATTTCGCGGAATGCGTTCCGTTCGGTCTTGGTCAGTCCGCCTTCGGGGCGCACCTCGCGCTCCTGTTCCTTCAGCATGCGCGCCTGATCCGCTGCCACTTTCTCCTGCGCACAGGCGTTCAGCAGACTGATGACTTTGTCGGATTCGCGGCGCCCGGGTGTCGGCGCGATGTCCAGTGGCGGCTTGGGCAGCGTTGCGGCAGGGCTGTCGTCATTGGCAACTTCTTCGGAGAGCGCCAGAACATCGTCGTCTTCGACAGGCCCTGCTGTTTCAACCGCCTCGCTGACGGGCTTGCGTGGCTGCGGAATACCGCCTGCAAGCACCAGTCCGATTTCTTCCGGGTCCTTCTCGGCTTCTGCCGGGCGAACGATACCGAAGCCGCGGAATCCGGTGAACGTCCGGTCACGGGAATAGACGGGCAGGGCTGCAAGTTCGACCGGTACGCGCAGATCTGTGCCTTCGACCGGCCACATCAACCGTTTTCCCGACCACGTGTCGCGTTTATCGAGCAGGGCTGCGATGCTGCCATCCGGGTCGAAGCCGAAGACATTTGCGACATCGGCAAAGCGCCGTCCGACGACGTCGGCTGCATTCGGCCCGATTGTCGCGGCAAGGTCGGGCGACACTTCGCTGAACGCGCTGTCCGGTCCCACCTTCCAGATGAAGCGCGCAGGCGGAGCATCCTGATCGAACACGAAACCGCGCGGCTTTGGCTGTGCGACGAAAGTATCTTCAGTATTTGGGCCCGTTGCAGGTTCCGGAAGCATTTCTTCCAGAATTTCCTCAGCTTCGCCCGGTAGCGCAACCGTTGCTGGTTGGGCTGCGGCGGGCGCGTCGCCTATAATGCAGAGAAGATGCATGGGCGATGTATCGGTCAATCGCGCAATCGCTCCCGGCACAGAATGCTTTCCAGCGCGGATGCGGCGTTTGACGATACGGCCAGTCGCGTCTGCAGCTTCAATGACGAGATCTTCCAGCGTGGTGGAGGAGATGTCGAGTGCAGCAAAACGCGGGCTTGCGGCAATCACCCGGCTGTTTGCGTCGATCAGTGCGATATGCGTGCTGTCGTCACTCAGACCGGAAATGATGGCTTCAGCTTCTGCGTCCTTGCCATCGGCGGTCAGCAGCAGTCCGGAGACGCCATCGGGAAGGGTGATGTGCGAAACGTTGAAGCGGGTAAGGTCGGAACGCAATCCGCCACCCAGGCGAACGGAGACGGTCCGGGTTTCGCCGTCCGTATTACTGTTTGACGAGGCAATTTGCCGGCGTGTGGCTACGGGCAGATCAAGGCCGCCGCCGATCATGTCTTCCACGCGATCAAAGCCAAAAAGCTTTGCGCCGGGGCCGTTGACCCAGAGCACAGCCGAAAGGTCGTGCGTCAGTACGAGCTGCGCATCGCCCTTTGCAAAGCCCTCGCGGATAGAATCCAGCGCGGCAATATCGATGAAGGGGTATGATCCTGACATACCTGTCCTTACCTGTTCTTTCGACCGCCCGCAGTGCTTGTTAACACCCTGTTAATAAGCCTCTTATGGGCGCGGGTCCACATTGCCATTGGGTATGGGCTGCATTTTCTGTTTCATTAGTTAATACGGGAAAGGCAATTTTACAGGCTCGGGCCAATATCCGGGTTGTGCACAGCTGGTCATCTATAATGGTTACCAGCGTGTGACCTTTATGAGCAGGATTTGATGTAGAATCCCGCAATTGGGAATTTCTCAAAAAAGAGAGCTATAATCACTTGCAATATGGATCGATTCTCCGTATGTGACCCCCTGTCGGTGACGCCAGAGCGTCGCGCAGCCGACACAAAGGTACGCGGTCGTAGCTCAGTTGGTTAGAGCGCAGGATTGTGGCTCCTGAGGTCGTTGGTTCAACTCCAACCGACCGTACCAATTTCACTTTCAGGCCATCACTATAAGATATTGAATTTACAGCGCGAAATGACATTCGTGCTGTAAGGGCCCCTGATGTCTGACAAAGGTTTTTCCGGTGGGTCGGAAGATGAAGCGACGCCAATCCTGATGCTTTCGCATTGTGGTTTCATGGCGTCTCGCGTACCGGAATATTGCCAACGCAATGAAGACCCGATCAGGCTGAAAAGAAAATAGAGCCAGCAGTGGCGTGCGGCAAAGAGGATGCTTCGGCCTACAAAAGGATGGTTCCGATCCCGGTTCAAGCTGTAAGCAAATCTGTTTCCGACAGCCTAGAGAGAGAGAAGGAGCGCTTCGCACGCTTTGTCTTCATCGGCCACGGCTGAAGCTTTGCCGGTCATGGGAGAAACCAAGGGGGGTAACCCCTTTCCCTTGTGGAAAGCCGCGCCGTGCGCGCCGAAGTCAGCCGCGACAACGCGGAGAGGCGCGGACAATCGCTTGGGAGATCTATGCGAATAAGCGGAAATCCTTAGAAAAAGCCTGTCATTCGATATCGGACAGCCGCAAATCTACTGATGCGATAGTTCTTATGCTGAACTATTTTGCCCGTTACGCACGAGGCGCAGCCTTGTTAGGGGTAACGGCAGATTTCGAGCCCGCAAGGCTTTGTCGATCTGTGTAAATACGGCGTCGCGGCAATCAATATCGTCGGCGAAGCTTCCGACCCAGAAGCGCACATGATACCGAATCCCGTCCGATTCATAGGCTGCCACGCGCACATCAGGTCGCGGTGTTTCGGCGATTATATTACTGTCAGCCGCGGCTTGAGCAAGAAGCTTCTTGGCATCTGCAACCGATATTTCATGATTGAGAAGCACTTGAACATGAGCCCGATAATGCTGCCTTGGGGCACTGTAGTTTGTCAGTTTCTGGCGCGCGATCTGACTGTTAGGTAAGATGACATAGGTGCTATCACGCGTTGAAAGCCTTGTTGTGCGCCAGCCGATTTCCATCACGCGCCCGCGCGTCACATCGTCGATGGAAATCCAATCTCCAATTCTGTAAGGCGCTTCAATCCCAAGGGCGATGCCGGAGAAGACATCGGCAAGACTGCTACGCAGCGCAAATCCCAATATAGCAATAAGCAAACCGGACCCTGCAATTGCACTGCTCCAGCTCTGGCCGACAATCAAAAGAAATGTCGCGACACCGGCGACGAGAAAAAGAGCGGCTGTCACAAGTTCCAAGAGGAGCTTAGGCACCGGTCGCTTTCTGGACCTGCTACGTTCAAGAGCGGTTCCGACGAGCCGTCCTCCAAGCCATGCGGCTGAGAAATATGCGAAACTGCCGGCTAACATCTGCAGCGGTCTCGCTGATGTTAGCGATAGCGCATCAGCGAAGGTTTCCGCGAATACGGATGCGCATACCCCCAAAATTGTTGCCAGTGCTGGCCACACCAACCGCCTGGCAGGTTTTTCGATTTTGGTCATCGCGGTGCTCCAAATCAGCTTTCACTGTCTCCTTGTAGCAAGTTTTTCAGGTATCCATAGTGAGCCTCCGAAACTGCCCTGTAGCAAGCCATCCGAGAAGCGCCGGATTGCCGTGCTCTGGCAGTATCATATCTGCCTTTTGCGGATCGTTCTGACCAGACGGAACACGGCGAAGACGACGGCAGCTAGATATAAAAATCCACCGATGAACATGATGCCATATACGCCGGCGAACAATTCGCGATCTTCCCTGAACCTGTCCGGCGTTTCTGTCACGGGATAGACATAAGCCGCGATGATTTCCCCTATCCCGTATCCGACGAAGAGGCAGACCGGTACGAGCAGGAGAAGGGTGATGAGAAAAACGATGATTGGCTTCAGCATAGCCACTACCTTTTGACGTCGATCAGTTTGTCGAGCGAAAACCGTTCGGAACTTGCGTCGCAGCGATGCCAACTCATCTGGGCGTTCGATTCATGGCGGTGGCCGTAGCACCAGTCCCTTTCATTGAGCGCCAGGCCATAGATTCTCATTGAAGCGCAGGCGACAACTATCCGGACATCGTGGCTGTGACTATGCAGGCAGATGGCGCCTGCCTTGTCAAAGAGGTTCTTGAGTTGGTGGTCGGTTTCTGTGGCTTTTGCAAACAGCTTGTCTGCAGCCTCAGCGGGGCTTGCCATCTGCCATCCGATGGCTAACGAGGAAAGTGTAATGAGCATCCGGTTCATCTTATCGTCCTTTCATCATGGCGATCGGGTTGCAGTCCGTCGTCGATGCCTCGACCGGTCAGTTCAAAGCATTTGGCCAGCTTGGCGGCCACTGCGTCATAGGTTTTCGCTTCGTCGGCAGGGTAGGTCAGGCGAAAGGCACGAACGGTGTCGACGTCATCCAAAGCGGTCCGCTCCAGCAGGAGCTTGGCATAGAAGATGTTTCCCTTCTCGCGGCCTGAGACGACGGCCCAGTCCTTTGTAGCGCGGCGATAGGTGAGGGCGGCGCCAGCGTTGGCAAGGTCACCGATGAGGGCGTCCATGTCCTGCTCCAGAACATTGTAGCTGCCCCAGACTATCAGTTCGGCACCCGACTTGCCGGTGAACTTGCGGCCATCGCCATTGTCGGCCTCCGGCTGCGCGGTCAGCAGGTCACCTGGATAGCAAATGGAATAGCCAAAACGCACATTGTCATAGACATTCCACTCATGCTCTGCCGCCATGGCAGACACGCCAGCAGCCATGCCAAGCAAGAGTGTGGCAAGGGATCGTAAGAAGATATTCATTCGTTTCTCCATTCGATAAACCTCATCTCTGCCCAGGACGCCAATTAGATGAGGCGCATCATGACTGCGATGCCGAGCCCGACAAGGATGCTGCCACTGACCTTGGCGATCCGGCTGGAGGAGCAGGAGGAGGAAACGCGCGGCGATGCGAAAGAGGCAATGGCCACCGATGCAAGATCACCAAGCGAGAAAGCGCCGTTGACGATGATACCAAGCAGGAGGAACTGAAGCCAATTCGGCATCGCTGCTTGCGGGTCAACGAATTGGGGCAGAAACGTCAGGAAAAATAGTGCGGTTTTCGGATTAAGGATCTCGACCACTACACTATCGCGCAAGACACGTCTGTTCGGCGCGGAAGTTTCACAATCCTCCTCCGGGGCAGCGAGAAAGATCATCCTTCCGCCCAGCCAAAGCATATAGAGTGCTCCCGTTATCCGGATTAGTGAGTAGAGTGCGGGCGCATGGTGCAGAAGTGCGGCCAGCCCGACCGACGCCGCGGTGATGTGGACGTAGCAACCGAGGTGGATGCCAAGGGCAGCCATCAACCCGGCCCTGTGCCCATAAGCCAGAGTCTGAGCCGACATATATAGAATGGCCGGGCCCGGCATGAATGCGAAAGCCAACGTGGCAAGGGCGAACGGTATCCAGGTTTCCAGCGACATGCTGCCGACCTCTCGTATCCCGCCAGGGCAGAGTCAATCAGACTTCATTAATCATGAGAAACAATTTATCATCATGCTATTCATGATGATCCGAGGTGAAGCAATGTTCGACATTGCACTGTTACGGACCTTTGAGGCAGTCGCCAGCTTATCGAGTTTTACAAGGGCGGGGCAGCAGCTGAACCTCACACAATCTGCCGTCAGTGCTCATATACGGCGGCTGGAGGAACAAACAGGGGTTGTCCTTTTCGAGCGTAATACCCGCACTGTTGCGTTGACCCCGCAGGGGCAGGCGTTGCTTGGCTACGCAAAGGCGATCCTGCGCCTGAGCGAGGAGGCTCGTACTCTGATGAAAGGAAGCAGCAGCGCGTTTCATCTGCGGATTGGCGCATCCGATGACTTGACGAGCACATGGCTGCCTTCTGTGCTGAAAAGATTTCAGGACTCTCGTTCGGGGCGAACGCTGGAGATCCAGATTTCCAATACAAACTCTTTGCTGGAAATAATGGATAAGGGCGAACTTGACCTGATCATCGGTTGTCGATGCCGTGGCGACCAGTCCGGTATCCATTTGTGGAACGAGCCCCTCCGATGGGCAATCGGAAAGACACCGCTCGAAGCTGGAGCACCCGTTCCGCTTGCTGTTTTTCCCGAACCGTGCCCCTATCGGGATGCGGCTCTTGCGGGGCTGGCCGCGAGAAACTGCAAATGGCGGATAACAACCGTCAGTCCCAGTCTCGGCAGTTTGACAGCATTGGCCGCAGCCGGGCTCGCGGTCACACCATTGAACTCGAGTTCCATACCCGCAAAACTGCAGACGGTTGACACCAATGAGCTGCTGCCCTCGTTGCCCGATGTTGAATTTGTTGCCCATGTCAGGCCCGGCCTGTCTGAAGAGAACAATCTACTCACGCGCTCAGTCATTGACTGGCTTTCCGTTAACAGGCCGAAGCTGAATATATAGCTGGCGCAAGAAACGTGATGTCAATGCAATCTAATGAACGTGGGTTTGGAAGTGGAGAGGAGCACAAATGAATAATCTGGAAGAACTTGCCAGAGGGATATTTCTTAGTCAGCCTTTCAGCCAATATATGGGCGCCGAACTTGTTAATGTAGGGGATGGCAGCGCCGATATATCCTTGATAATCCGCGAGCTTCATACCCAGCAACATGGCTTTGTTCATGGTGGCGTGATCAGCTATCTCGCAGATAACGCGCTAACATTTGCGGGAGGGCTCGCTCTTGGAGGGGATGCGCTGACCTCTGAATTCAAGATCAACTTTCTTCGACCAGCGAAAGGCAGCACATTGTGCGCAAAAGCATGGACATTAAGCAAGGGGAAGCGTCAAGCTGTGTGTCAATGCAAGGTTGTTTGCGACGAGATGCTGGTAGCAATCGCACAGGGAACGATCGTCCCAGCTTGAGCGTCGTTCAAGGCCCGTTTTGTATGCTGGTCACAGGTCCAGAGCGTACGCGCAACCTCGCTGCGTCGCCAATGATCGAGTTTGGCGAACAGGTTCCCGGCCTTTTGATGGCATGGCGAAACCGCTGAAACAATAAATCTTGTAAATAATAAAAGTAATTTTGAAGTAAAATTTTATAATATCAAGTAGTTGTTGGATGATTTTCAGGTATTGTTCGTATAATGTTGTTTCATTTTAACCCTGGCGCCTTTATAGTCTTCCTGACGAGAAGTCAGAGAAGGACGTTGGTGCCATGGCGACGATTATCGGTACGAATAGTGACGATACCCTGCGTGGAACAATGGAAGCCGACCGGATTTCCGGGCTTGCCGGCCGTGATGATCTGGACGGTCGGGAGGGCGATGATTTTCTTGACGGCGGTGCTGGTGACGACGTTTTGACCAGTACGAGTGGCTACGACCGGCTGGAAGGAGGAGTGGGCGACGACCGGCTCGTTCTTATCGGGACAAGCGGTGCGCTCAACGGCGGTGAGGGTTTCGACACGTTCACCCTAGACTTATCGGACGAGAATCGCGCTGTTTTCTTCAATGGAACGAACGGCCACAGCATCGTCGGTTACCAGACGCAGACTGTGGAACACAGTTACTTCCGTGAGATTGAACGCTTCGAGGTGATGACCGGGAGCGGGGACGATTGGGTCAACGGCGGCAGTTTCGACGACGAGATATCGACCGGAGCGGGCAACGATCTGATAGGACAGCCCTGGCCCGATTTCGATGATCCGGCGAGTGCTCTTGGAGCCGATTTTGTAGATGCTGGCGCGGGGGATGATACCATCATCGACCGGCTTGGTGCCAACCGGCTCTTCGGTGGTACCGGCAATGACACCGTCATCGCGACGCTGTCTTCAGCCGAGCTTGACGGTGGCGAGGGTAACGATACGCTTACGATCGATGAGGCCGGAAGTAGCGAGGATCTCATGTTCGACTTCACCAGCGGCACTACTTCGAGCGGAACAATCATCCGCAATTTCGAGCAGTTCGTCGGCGAGACGGGCGGTGGTGATGATAAGGTGAATGCGGCGGGGCTGTCATCGGCTGATATCGCGAGCGGTGCAGGTGACGATCAGGTCGACGGTTCAGCCGGCAACGACATGATATCGACTGGTGCCGACAACGACGTGGTTCGGGGCGGTGCAGGCGCCGATCTGATCCAGGGGAATGACGGCAACGATTATCTCGAAGGCGGCATTGGTAACGATGAGCTCTGGGGTGACAGCGCGGATTTCACCGGGCAGGGCGACGATAGGCTCTTTGGCGGTGCCGGCGATGATAATTTGAGAGGTGGCTATGGCGCCGACTACCTGAGCGGTGGTGATGGTAATGATCAGTTGCACGGCGACAGGGGTGATGACACGCTGTTTGGCGACGCTGGCGACGACTGGCTGTCCCATGTCTATGGAGGCTATGATCGGCTTTACGGCGGTTCCGGTAATGACGGTTTCGGCGTCGCCAACTCATTTGGAAACACACTGGAAGGCGAAATCGACGGCGGCGATGGGCAGGACCGGCTCGTGTTGACCCTCAACTATGATGGCCCAGTCGTGTTCGACGCGATGACCGGGACGATGGGGAGCTTGGCCTTCAGCAATATCGAGCAATTCGATGTACAAATTCGAGGGGGGCAAAACGATATCCTGCGCGGTGGAGCTGGCAATGACCTGCTGGACGGCCAGGGTGGCGACGATCTGATTGAGGGGCGAGGTGGCAATGACACACTCCTAGGCACAGACGGATCTGATCATTTGGATGGTGGTGAGGGTGACGACATCCTCGACGCCGGGCGCGATAGAGGCGCCGACGTCCTGACCGGTGGAACGGGTGCCGACACCTTTGTCTGGGCTGATTTTTATATCGGTCTTTCTGGTGTTGATCGTATCACTGATTTCGACACGGAGGGGGGTGACGTGATCCACTTCGATCATGCGGGTTTCGTCTATGATTACGAGGATTTCGTCGCGGCCTCACGGGACACGGCGGACGGTGTCTATTTTGCAATCGCAGGCCGTGACGATTACGGCATCCTCATCGAAGACGTCTCGCTTTCTGATCTGTCCGCTGACGATTTCGTGTTCTCCTGAATGCTTGATGGTGTTTGCCCGCCGAAGTCTGCATCACGGAGAGTAATCGAAAATGTGATGTTTTGCCGGTTTCGTTGTCAAACGGTTGCAGGCGAAACGACCCAGATAACTTCGCAGGTTTTGTCGCCTACCGTCCAAAATCGCACCATGGATCGCGCCGGGCGTGACGCAAGCACAGGGCCGTACGCTGGTTCGAGTGATGAGTGGCATCTTCTTTACCGGGTAAAATAAGAGCGCGAGACGAGGCGAGGTGTTCCCGAGGATCTGATAAAACCGGCTCGTCCAGAATATGCGCGAGGGGCGGTAGCGTCGCCATTTTTTTTGTATGCTAAAGGTGTGCTTATCTTTGAACACACTTACGCTGCGAGTTCGGCGAAGACGTGGATTGGCGAGCGATTGTCATTGGGGAACTGGTTCTTGCAGATCATGTGAGCAACCTCGATCCCCGCAAGGGTGGCCGACGCAGCATAGAATGGCTTGAAGCGATCATCGGTTTTGTAAGCCGCTTGATGAAGCGATAATCCTGTTCCAAGATATTATTGAGATATTTGACCTGCCGGGGAACACAGGGTAGCGAACATAAAAGAAGACTGCATGCACGATGGCACTCTTGGGGAAATGAGCGCCCTTGAATTCGATTGCCAGCTGTTTCCCGCTGATCATCCATTATACATAATCACGGTGTCATGACGCGCAAACAATGAAAAATTTGCAACACTACTATAGCGCATCCTTCCATCCGCACAAAAACATCGCACCATCAAACTCTGAGTCAAACAACTAGCGCGAGCTTCCTGAAAGTGGATCTACCTCGATCTAGTTTGCGGCTGTTGAACGTTGACGGCTGATCCAAGCCGCCCCAATGTTTCCGTGCAAAAATCCATTCGAGAGCGGTACGTCCGGATAGATCTTTCGTAAGCGCGCAATCCCTTCATCAGGACTGATAATCCGGTTCAGTACCTTTTCATGGATGCGAGCCACATCCACCATGTCGCAATCCTGCGGCGACAATCTGAAACGCGTGATCCCTGCTTCTTGCAGGTCAGGCAAGTCCTCGATTAGTGACTGACAGGTATGGGAGAGGGTCTGCACGCCATTCAGCACAAGGAAGGGTTGGCTATCCAGAGTTTTGACTGGCAATCCGTCGGGCTCTTCACCGCATACAAATTGACAATTGTCCTTTATGTGTCCCTTGGAGCGCGCATGCGCGCAACGGGCTGAAATGGCAAGCGGCACCCGTCCGAACGTAAATATTTCGAAAGCAATATCCGGAGCAGCTTTGACAATCTCTCGAATTGAGCTGATCGGTAACTCCGGCGGAAGACAGATTGATTGTGCGCCGCGTGCGGCAAGAACCTTTGCGGTCGCAGCATTGTAAACATTGACCAGCGGGCCGACTATATGCGGCACACCAGATAAGAGTCCCAGTGCTGATAGATCGTTTGCTTCTACGGGCAGCGTCGCTTCCTTGATCGTTTGGCGGACCTGTTTTGCTTCCCGTTCGAGCATGACAAGTGCCAGCGAACCGAGGTTCACCGTTTTTCCTGCGCGTTGCAGCCGTTCAATCACAGCGTCCATATAAGGCGTCAGGAAATGGAACCGCTTGGAGCAGACGATTTCACCCACGGTAACGTGGGTTACCGGAGCTTCATCGGCGATACGAAAATAAAAATCCCGCCATTTCGGGCCGTCCCACAGGAAAAGAACAGGACCGAGGCTGAGGCTGGCTGCGGACATATCTATCTCCAGCGTTTGTCGTAAGCGCCCGAAGTCGTTTGCTGGCCTTCGCTCAGCAGACGGAGGCGGGACAAAAGGGCCGCGCGGCTTTCAGGGCTGGCGGCGAGTGTTTGACGAAGTGTCGAGACGACTTCACCAACGTAAGCCTTGCCGCGCTGGCGGCCTTCAATCTTGAGCGCTGAGACGCCTGCCGCTCGCAACTCGTCTATATGGTTCATGACGTCGAGTGAAATGGGATCTTCGAATGCATAACCTTGATCGTCAGCGATATTGAACCGGCCTTTGCAGAGCGTCGGATAGCCGGTGGGCTCGCCCAAAGGAAAACGATTGATCGTATAGTCACCGAGTTCGGAGACAAGTTCGTCTCCGTCTTGCCGGTAACGCACATGACTTGCCGGTGAGCAAACACCGTTCATGTTGGGCGATCTGCCGGTAGCGTAGGAAGACAGGGAGCATCGCCCTTCTGCCATCACGCATAGTCCACCGAATACGAATACTTCCATTTCGCAGCCGATCTTGCGGCCGAGTTTCGCAATATCGGCAATGGTCAGAACGCGTGGTAACACGACACGCTTTGCCTTGAATGCATCGACGAGAAACTGGATTGCGTCTGCATTGGACGCGGAAGCTTGTACGGATACGTGGAGCCGCTGTGTTGGATGCTTCTCGGCGGTATAAGCCATCAACCCAAAATCGGCGAGGATGACAGCATCTGCACCAAGGGAGGACGCATCGTCTACAGCTCGATACCAAATATCCTCATCGCCTGCGCGCATGAACGTATTGATGGCAACGAAAACCTGTGTTTTGCGGGCATGCGCGAACTGGATTGCGTCGCGTAGTTCATCGCGGCTGAAGTTAAGGCCGGGAAAGTTGCGTGCATTTGTTTCGTCACGGAAACCGCAATAGACGGCATCTGCTCCTGCACCCACTGCTTCACGCAAGGCCGATGGCGTACCTGCAGGACAAATCAGTTCCATCCGGTGGCTTCCTTGCCGAGAGCTTTGCTGCGCACGTAATTTGCGATGCCACGAACCATTGGGGCGAAGGGTCCGGCACTTGTGCCGAGGTCGGACGGCAAGTCAATATTGCAGTCATCCAGCGCATTGCGAAGTGCCAGCATGGCCTCCATGTCGCCCGTCACGGTGATGTCTCGGGAGAAAAACAGCGCATCCCCGTCAAGTTTACCCTCTAAAAGCGCGAGCAGCATAACCAGAGGCCCTTCAATGCCCGCATCCACTTCCGTTGTTTCATCTTCGCGCATGATTGTGATGCGCGGTTTATCCGGCTCGATCACGAAAGCGAACGGCGTGTCGGAAGGATGAAAACGAAAGCGCTTTGTCGCATAGTCTCCCAGACGCTCGAATAGGCCCGGATGCGCGCGCATGACCTGAAAGAAAATGCGCGAAACAAAAGGGGCGATCAGAAATGGCGGAACAAGCCGGGCAGGAACAGCCACGGCTGAAGGTATCTTCATCATCACTCAGCTCCGGTGAGCTTTACAAGGTGAATTCAGAATTAGGCGATTCAATACGAGGGCAGTTTGATTCAGATCAAAGACGGCGAAAGAATTCGATACTCAAAAGTAGGGACATGAAAACGGCCCAATCTTTTCCGTCGCACTATGACTGCCTGCAAAACTTCTTGTCGGAGCTTGAACGGCGCAATGATCTCGTCCGGATCAAGCGTCCGGTATCGCTTGTCCAGGAAATAACAGAAATCCACAAGCGTGTGCTCGAAGCGGATGGTCCGGCATTACTCTTCGAACAACCGGTCGATGCAGACGGTCATCAACATTCAATTCCACTGGTGGCCAATCTTTTTGGTTCCACGCGACGTATTGCATTGGGACTTGGCCGTTCTGTCGAGACAATTCCTGACCTTGCCGAGATGCTCGCGGAACTGCGTGCACCAAAGCCGCCCCGTTCGGCAGGAGAAATATGGAGCAAGCTTCCTTTGGCAAAGGCTGCATTGAATATGCGTCCTCGGCAGGTCCGACGCGCACCGGTGCAGGCGATGATACTGGAAGCTGAAGCCGTCAATCTCGATCTATTGCCGATTCAATCGTGTTGGCCGGGAGAGCCTGCGCCGCTTGTGACCTGGCCGCTGGTTATTACACGGGCACCGGATGATCCATCGGATATAAATGTCGGCATTTACCGGATGCAAAAGCTGGGGCGGGACAAGCTCATCATGCGCTGGCTCGCTCATCGTGGTGGTGCGCGCCATCATCGTATGTGGCAAAAGCGGGGCGAGGATATGCCGGTTGCCGTGGCTATCGGGGCAGATCCGGCGACGATCCTTGCAGCCGTTATGCCCTTGCCAGAAGGGATGAGCGAGCTTGCCTTTTCGGGCCTGCTTGCTGGACGGAAGCCTTCCGTCGTTGATGCACACACTGTGCCGCTCTCCGTGCCTGCTAACGCTGAAATCATTCTGGAAGGGCGAGTTTCCGCATCAGTGACAGCGCCGGAGGGGCCTTATGGCGATCACACGGGCTACTACAACAGTGTCGAGGAATTTCCGGTCATGCAGGTGACGGCGATCACCACACGGAAGAACCCCGTCTATCTTTCGACCTATACCGGTCGCCCTCCGGATGAGCCCTCAAGACTGGGCGAAGTAATGAATGAGCTGTTCGTGCCAATTGTGCGAAAACAGTTCCCGGAAATTGCCGATTTGTGGTTGCCCCCAGCCGCGTGTTCTTATCGTGCAATGGTGGTCTCGATCGACAAGCGCTATCCCGGCCAGGCGCGGCGGGTGATGATGGGGCTTTGGTCGATGCTGCCGCAATTCAGTTATACGAAACTCATAATCGCGGTCGATCCCGACATAAAGGTTCGCAACTGGGATGATGTCATGTGGGCGCTCGCTACGCGCTTCGATGCGAGCCGCGATGTGGTGATGCTCTCCGACACGCCTGTGGATTATCTCGATTTCGCATCGCCGCGCTCGGGTTTGGGTGGGAAGCTTGGTCTCGATGCGACCAACAAAATCGGCGCCGAAACTGACCGGGAGTGGGGCGCTGTGCTGAAGATGAGCGACGATGTGACCACCCGTGTGGACGCGATGTGGGGCGAACTTGGATTGGGCAAGGAAGAGATGCGATGAAACGGGTTGTTGTCGGAATTTCCGGCGCATCGGGCGCTCTCATCCCGCTCAAACTACTGGAACAACTTTCTGCTTTAACTGATGTCGAGACCCATTTGGTTGTTTCAGACGCCGCACAGCAGACATTGCGCCACGAGTTGGGGCCTGACGGTTATGCGCTTCTGCACAAGCTTGCGCACAGAAGCTATTCCGTCGGCGATATTGGCGCTCTGATCGCAAGCGGATCGGTCGCGACCGCGGGTATGATCGTTGCGCCATGCTCTATGCGCACGCTTGCGGCGATTGCAACAGGGTACAGCGACAGTCTGCTAACCCGCGCCGCCGACGTTCATTTGAAGGAGCGGCGCAGGCTGATCCTGATCGCACGAGAAACGCCGCTGCATCTGGTCCATCTGCGCAATATGTGCACGGTGACAGAAATGGGCGCGATTGTGATGCCGCCGGTTCCAGCCTTTTACTTCAAACCGCAATCGGTCGATGAAGTGGCTGATCAGATCGCGGCGCGAGCCATCGATCTGATCGGTATTGGCGAAAAGCAATCGAAAAGCTGGGCGGGAATGCCCGGCAATTGATAGCAGCAGTTACGGCATTATGCGAAAGGTTCGGTTGGGCCTTTCGCTGGCTGGGTGAACCATTTCGGCCCGGTTGCCGTCATATGAATATGATCTTCCAGACGAATGCCGAATTGATCCGGAACCACGATCATCGGCTCGTTGGAAAAGCACATGCCTTCAGCAAGTGGGATCGAATTCCCGCGAACGATGTAAGGGGCCTCGTGAATTTCCAGACCAAGGCCGTGACCGGCGCGATGTGGAAGACCAGGCAATGCGTAATCCGGCCCCAGTCCATGTTTGATGAGCGTAGCACGTGCTGCATCGTCAAGGGTTGAACAGGTGGTGCCGAGCTTTGCTGCATCGAAAACGCTTTGCTGCGCTTCGCGTTCAATCGCCCATATGCGCGAAAATTCTGCGCTTGCTTGATCCAGCATGTAGGTGCGCGTTAGATCGGAGTGATAGCCATCGATACGGCATCCGGTATCCACAAGGATAACATCACCGGGCTGATAGAACTGTTCTCCATCCGCGCCATGTGGCAACGAAGTCGCCGTTCCAAACGAGACGATGCAGAATGTCGAGCCGCCAGCAGCGCCGAGGGCCCGGTGCTGTTCATCGATAAAGCGCACCACCTCACTTGCGGCAACGCCGGGCTTGATCAGCGCATGCGCGCGGCGATGGACTTCAAGCGTCAGATCCATCGCGTACTGAATGACCGCGATTTCATTGTCTGACTTGCAGATGCGCTGTTCACGAATTAATTCCCCACCATCAAGCAAGCGTTCAAGAGAAATTTTGTGCCTGAGAGAGTTATAGACGAACAGGGGAATAGCATCGTCTACGGCAAGGGTAGCTCTTGCGGGAATGAGTGATGCTATCAGCGCAGCGCTACTTTCTTCTTCCTGCCAAACACGAATTTCCCCCGGCAGATGCGGCAGGCTTTCGACGCGGCTCTGTTCAAAGCCGGGAACAATATAGATAACTTCCGACGGTGTGACGAGGGCGCCCAGAAAACGTTCGCTGATGTGCCAGACAAGCCCGGTATAATAGCGCAAGCTTGCTGTCGGTCCGAGCAGAAGCCCGCCTATCCCGCGTTCTCTTAACTTGTCTTGCAACAATGCCAATCGTTCAAGACGTTCTGCCTGTTCGATCCGTGGAGGAGACGAGGGTGAAGTCATAATACATGCCCTTGTGATTCTGTTTCTCTGCAAAGCCTGTGCCTGAACACGGTCCGCTTTCTCGCAGATATATCACGGCTTTTGCTGTCTGATACCCATCTCTCCGATCTTCTATTCAAAAGCTTGTGCAGTAGACAGTTTTTGGAGATGTTATTATGTATGGGATCGTAATGTTATTCTGTAACGAAATGGGTAGTCGATGAGCCGGGATAATTTCGATCTTAAGGAAGAGATCAGAGACTATTGGTCCCGAAGATCAGAAACATTCGATCTGGCTTTTGGCCATCGCATTCCGGCGGGACCAGAAACCGATGCATGGCAGGCGCCGATACGAGATTTTCTAGGTTCATCGAGACAACGTGTTCTGGAACTGGCCTGTGGGACGGGTGAGGTTACACGGCTGATCCATGATCTTGGTCACGATGTGACTGCACTGGATTTTTCGGAAACAATGCTGGCAGTGGCTTCGAAGAAGCATGCGGGTAAACCCCGACTGCGTTTCATTCTCGCTGACGCGGAGAACACTATGGAACCAGACGAAAGTTATGACGCAATCATCTGTCGGCATCTCGTCTGGACACTCACCGAACCCGAAAAAACGTTTGCCGAATGGTATCGAATATTGAAACCGGGAGGTCGGCTGCTGTTCTTTGATGGCGATTGGAAACGGCCCCGCTCGGTTGGCCGAATCGCTTCTTTTCTTATTTCGCTGATCGATAGAGTGGTGGGTGAAGATAAGCACTATGATGGCGCACTCAGCGATCGACACGAAGCTATTATGAATGCACTTCCTTTTGGAAAAGGACTGCGTGCCGAAGATGTTTGGCCTCTGCTTGAAGAGGCTGGTTTCTGTTCAATCAAAACCCTGTCCCACGCGCCCATCGCACAAGCGCAACGCCACAAGGCTAATCTGCGAAACATGTTGAGGACGTATGTATATCGACGCTTTATCATGACGGCGACGAAACCAAATTTCGTAACAGCCAAAGAGCCGTGAGCGATCACATATTGATGATAACGGGCTTGATTTCCTTGTGAGCATTGCGCGCCTGAATCGGAAGCATTAAGTGACGCCACACTGCGGTAATAAATTTTTGATATAAACTCTGCAGTTTAAAACTGGGTTCGGTATTTGTGAGGTTTTATGCCTGAGTTGTGGCAGTGGGTATCCGCTTTCGGTTTTTCGATTGTCATCATCGTTGCGGCGCTGGTCTATCTCAACATGTCAAACCGTGAAACGCCTGGTGATATGTTCAATTTGTTCACGAAGGTTGGTGCAGTCGCAGTGGCATTCGTTGCCGCCTTCGCAAGCCTTGCTGCTGCCGCGATTATCGACTGATTTCAGGACTCAAATTTTCAACAAAGACACAGCGGCTTCGGGTTCTCGCTGAGGCCTGTAACGGCGATTATGATCGCTCCGGAATAGGAAAGAGCAAACAGCACATCACCCTTGTGTAATGTGGAAACACCGGCCATCTGATGTGACTATATTACAGTTGATCACCAGAATTTGTGATCTTACCATTTATTAACGATAAATGCAGCGGCATCCTGAAAGCTGCGAATGAACAGGCAGAGGCATGACGGAACAGGCGTTGTTATCTGAGCTTGATATGCTGGTTTCAGAAGGGCGTAATCCGCGCACGATGGATATCGATCTGTTGTCGACTCTGGAAATTGTGCGTCATATCAATGGCGAGGACCATCGGGTTCCTGCTGCCGTTGAAAAAGTGTTGCCTCAGGTTGCACAGGCCGTCGACAAGATTGTCGAAGCGTTTCGGGCCGGTGGCCGGATGATTTATTTGGGTGCTGGAACAAGCGGACGTCTTGGGGTTCTCGATGCATCGGAATGTCCGCCGACTTTTAGCGTACCGGAAGGCATGGTGATCGGGCTAATTGCAGGTGGCGTGGACGCGCTGCAACATGCAATCGAAGGGGCAGAAGATGATCCGTCGCTTGGGGAAGCTGATCTGCGCAATATAGGTCTGACTTCACACGATGTTGTCGTGGGAATCGCTGTTAGCGGGCGTACTCCTTATGTGATAGGCGGTCTGGCCTACGCAGCATCCATCGGCGCCACGACCGTGGCGCTCTCCTGCAATCCCAATTCGACCATCGCGACCATGGCTGAAATCGCCATATCGCCGGTTGTCGGGCCCGAAATACTGACAGGCTCGACACGTCTTAAGTCCGGTACCGCGCAGAAGCTCGTTCTCAATATGCTGACTACGGCGAGCATGATCCGAATAGGGAAAACATACGAGAATCTCATGGTGGGCCTCAGTGCCACCAATAATAAGCTTGTTGCGCGGGCATCCCGAATTGTCATGCAGGCAACCGGCTGTGAGGTGGGGGAGGCGAAACGCGTTCTCGCTCTGACGGATAATGACGTCAAGCTTGCAATCCTCATCACGATCACCGGAATGCCAGTGGATGAGGGAAGAAAGGCATTAAAGAATGCTGGGGGATTTCTTAGACAGGCAATAAATGCCAATAAAGCGTGAGCCGAAGCGGGGAAGCAGTCGGACATCAGCGTTGCAGTAATTTGCGAGGGAAGAAAATGGGAGCGAGTTTCAAGAAAAGCCTTATTGCGAGTGCTGCCGCAATAACGTTGAGCATTGGAAGCTCTGGTGGATTGGGTGTTTCGACGGCTTTTGCCGCGACGCTCCGAATGGCCTGGTCACAGGATGCCACTGGTCTCGATCCGCATAAGCAGCCGGCTTTTTCATCGATTCGCTTGCTCGAGCTCATCTATGAGCCGCTCGTTCGTCTCGGTCCCGACCTTCAGATCGCGCCTGCCATTGCAAAAAGCTGGGAGTTTTCCGACGGCGGAAAGGTTCTCACATTCAAGCTCGACAAGAATGCGAAATTCCAGAACGGCAAGCCGGTAACGCCAGCCGATGTGAAAGCATCCTTCGAGCGCATTCTGGATGAAAAGACAGGCGCAGTCGCGCGTGCCAATTTCGGTTCCATTGCCGCCATTGAAACCCCGGACGCCGAAACGGTCGTCTTCAAACTCTCCCAGCCCGACGTCCCGCTATTGGCAGCCATTGCCAGCATTAATGCAGCGGTGGTCCCCGAAAGCGAGATCAAGGCTGGGAATATTGGGACGAAAACCGTTGGATCAGGCCCATTCATCCTTGAGCGCTGGGAACCGAATTCCAAGGAAGTGCTGAAAACCAATCCCGACTGGGCGGGCGGTAAAGTATCGATCGACGGGATCGACATCAGTGTTCTACCGGATGAAACAGCGATCCTCGCAGCGCTTCGCGCCAAGCAGATCGATTTTGCATTTCTTAACGACCCACTGGTTGCAACGATGGTTCCGCGCGAAAGCTCTCTGGAACTGGTGCGTACTCCAGCCCTTGCCTATCACGTCCTCCAGTTGAACCCGTCGCGCAAGCCAATGACAGAGCTGGCCGTGCGTCAGGCGATTTCCTGTGCCGTTGATCGTCAGGATGTGCTGGACACGGCTCTGCTGGGCGAAGGCAGGGTGACAGGCCCGCTGACAATGCCTGCCTATGCAAGCGATCCGAACACGCTTTTCTGCTATAAACGCGATGTCGAAAAAGCGAAGAAGCTGATGGCGGATGCTGGTTATGCGGATGGTTTTTCGGCAACGGTCATTGCTGCAAATGGAGAACCTGCAACCGCTGCGGCTGAAGCCCAGGTTCTCCAGTCGCAACTTGCCGAAATCGGCATCAAACTCGATATTCGCATGATGGAACTCAATGTCTATGTCGACACATGGCTGAAGGGTGACTTCGATATGGCGGTTGCGCTAAACGGTGGTTCGGCTGATCCCTATACCATGTATGGACGCTACTGGACCAAGGCGGGTAACCTTCAGAAAGTAGCGCAATATATCGACGATACGCTTGACGACCTGATGCAGAAGGGAAGAGCCGAGACGGACCTTGAAAAACGCAAGGTTATCTTCTCCGACTTCGAAAAACACATAACGGAAGTTTCTCCGTGGATATGGCTTTATACGGCCAACAACTATGTTGCCCACCAGAAGAACGTTATCGGTTTTGAGCCTCGCGCTACCGGTTCGCTATTCGGCCTAACCAAGTTACAGATCGGGCAGTGATGTCATGAAATCCGCCACGTCTTCAGCATGGAAGCGTGGCTTTCCAGTGCCTTCCTTGATGGCAGGCCGTGAGTAATCTGACATGAATTATCTGACACGTCGGCTGCTGACATTTCCCCTTGTTATGCTGGGAGTGTCGATCCTTGTCTTCGTTGCGATCCGTATGGTCCCGGGCGATTCCATTACGGCTATGCTCGGAACGGAAGCAGGACTGCTGACGCCGGAACAGCGGCAGTCTCTGGCGCGGTATTTCGGTATCGACCAAAGCTGGACCACGCAGTACTGGCGTTGGCTGGGTGACGTGCTGCAGGGCAATCTGGGCGTGTCGGTCACGTTCGGAAGACCGGTGCTCGCAGTCATTCTGGAACGCTTTCCGTTGACGCTACAATTGGCATTGATGTCGATGATTATCGCGTTGCTCGTTGGACTTCCGGCCGGTGTTTACGCGGCCACGCGTAACGAGAAAATGTCCGATCTTGCGGTCCGCATTTTTGCAATGATAGGCCAGTCGACCCCCAGCTTCGTCCTTGGTCTCCTCTTTATTTATATTTTTTCGGCAGGTTTGGGTGTGTTGCCCGCCATGGGCGAATTCACGCCGATATGGGTAAATCCGTGGCAGAATTTTTTGCAGATGATACTGCCCGCCGTAACACTCGGCTTTGCATTTGCGGCATCGGTTACGCGCATATCGCGTTCGGCCATGCTGGACGTGCTCAGCGATGATTATGTTCGCACAGCCCGCAGCAAAGGTGCTTCGGCACGCTCTGTTATCTGGCGACATGCATTGCCCAATGCACTTATCCCTGTTGTGACGCTGAGTGGAGTAGAATTCGGCTATCTTCTGGGAGGGGCAGTGCTGGTCGAGCAGATTTATGCTCTGCCGGGGTTGGGACGTATGGTGTTAGATGCGATTTTGCAGCGCGATTATGCACTGGTGCAGGGCAGTATTCTCTTTATCGCTTTCAACTTCATGATCGTTAATCTGTTGGTGGACCTTCTTTATGTTGTGCTTGATCCGCGCATTCGTCTGGGGGAAAACTGATGCAGATATTGCGTTCCGTTTTTGCTCACCCGAGCGGGCGTATTGGCGGCCTCATCGTGCTGGTCTATCTGATTGTAGCTTGCCTCGGCTATTTTGGTTTCACGCCGCATGATCCGTTGATGCAGTATCGGATAGACAGGTTACGTCCTCCAAGTGCTGCCCACTGGATGGGAACTGACCTTTTCGGACGGGATGTAATGAGTCGCCTGATGGCAGGCATTGCACAATCCTTCATCGTTGGCTTTTCTGCAGTCGGAGTTGCTGCGTTCGTTGGCACAGTTCTCGGATTGACCGCGGCGTGGTTCGGGCGCTGGTGGGATGGTATTGTCATGCGGCTGATGGACGTACTGCTGGCATTTCCGGCAATTTTGCTCGCGCTCCTCATCATTGCCGTTGTTGGGCCGGGAACAGGAACAAGTATCGCTGCCATTGCCATCGTCTACACCCCGATCTTTACGCGAGTTGTGCGTGGCCCGGCATTGTCGATCAAAACACGCGAATTCGTAGATGCGGCACGTACTTTCCGCAGCAGCAACCATTATATCCTGTCGCGGCATCTGTTGCTTAATCTGGCTGCGCCTCTGACCGTGCAGATCACCTTGGCGCTGGCTTGGTCGCTGCTGACAGAGGCAGGCTTGAGCTTCCTCGGCCTCGGCACACAGCCACCTGCTTCATCGCTTGGCCTCATGCTGGCAGATGCGCGCAATCTCATGGAAACCGCGCCATGGCTGCTGGCCTTTCCGGGGCTGGCGATCATGATCGGTATTCTTGGCTTCAACCTTCTGGGTGATGCCCTGCGCGACATTCTCGATCCCAGGATGCGGAGGGTAGCGGCATGAACAAGCTTCTGTCTGTCTCAAACCTTCGCGTCGGTTTCGGGCGTAATCCTGAAGTCAACGAGATTGTACACGGTGTGAGTTTCGATCTCTCAGCCGGAGAAACGCTGGCGATTGTCGGAGAAAGCGGTTCTGGTAAATCTGTAACAGCTTTGTCGATTAATCGTCTTGTGGATTTTTGCGGTGGTCGCATTATTGATGGAACGATCAAGCTGAATCGCGCGAACGGTACCATCACCGATCTTGCGACAGCGAATGAAGCCGAGTTGACGAAAATTCGTGGTGCAGAAATCGGCATGACCTTTCAGGAGCCGATGACGTCACTCAATCCTGTACTTACGATTGGCAAGCAGATTGAGGAATCATTCCGTCTCCACCGTGGACTTACCGGAAAGCAGGCGGTCTCTGCAGCGAAGGATGCACTTGATCGCGTACGCATTCCGGATGCTGCACGGCGTCTTAAATACTGCCCGAACCAGTTTTCCGGCGGTATGCTGCAAAGGGTGATGATCGCAACGGCGCTTGCCTGTAATCCGCGCCTCATGATCGCCGACGAGCCGACCACCGCGCTCGATGTCACGGTACAAGCGCAGATCATGGCCCTGCTCGCGGAGCTGAAACGCGAAACCGGCATGGCGATGATCTTCATTACCCATGATATTGGTCTGGTTGCAGGTATGGCGGACAAAGTCATGGTCATGCAACACGGTGAGGCAGTGGAGCAAGGTGAACTGAATGCTGTTCTCGACCGTCCTCAGCATCCCTACACTCAACATCTCCTGAAGGCCGTGCCGCATTTTGAAAGCGGCAATGCGGTGCGAACCGATAATGCACGCGCGATAGAACCCGGTGCGAAGCCTGTTCTGGCTGTAGAGGGACTGACGGTCAGGTTTCCTGTCAAGGGCGGCTTCCTTGGCCGCAAAATCGGTGCGGTTCATGCCGTGGAGAGCGTAAATTTCGATCTAGTTCAGGGCGAAACACTTGCGGTCGTAGGGGAGAGTGGTTCGGGTAAGTCGACGACTGCGCGCGCGATTCTCGGACTTGTCAAAGCTTCGCGCGGCAAGCTTGAAGTCGGTGTCGCAAATACCTCTGACACTCGAAGCTCATCCTCCATCCAGATGGTTTTCCAGAATCCCTACGCCTCTCTCAACCCTCGCTTGCGCATAGACAGCATCCTTGCTGAACCGATTATCGCTGCTGGTGGGTGCAATGGGCTGGAAACACGACAGAAAATGCTGCAGTTACTTGACCGCGTGGACTTGCCCGCAAACAGTTTGGAGCGCTACCCGCACGAGTTTTCGGGCGGGCAGCGCCAGCGACTTTGCATTGCCCGCGCGCTGATGTTGAACCCTTCGGTCGTAGTTTTGGACGAAGCCGTTTCCGCACTGGATGTTTCAGTGCAGGCGAAAGTTCTGGAACTGCTGATTGATCTCCAGAAGGAACGCGGCCTTGCATATCTGTTCGTGTCGCATGATATGGCGGTGGTGGAACGTATCGCGCATCGCATTGCGGTTGTCTATGCCGGCCAGATCGTCGAAATAGGCGATGCCGCATCAATCCTGTCCACGCCGAAACATTCTTATACGAAGCGGTTGATATCTGCTGTTCCAAGTATTGATCGGCGCAACGAGCATTTCACCCTCGACACGAGGCAGGTACCGTCACTCGTTCGTCCCTTGGGATACGAGCCCGCACCGGTAAACTGGCAGACATATGGTCATGATCATATGGCCCGGACCGAGGCATCATCATCATGACAGGACCAAATGTCCGCCACTCCGTCGATACCGCCTTTACGGCTCGCTTTGAAAAAGCTTTCAGTCTGCTGACAAGTTCGTGCGAATCGGGCCGAATTCCGGGAGGTGTGCTCGGACTGGTTGATCTCTCTGGAAACCGGGCTGTTCGGGCGACCGGCTATGCGCAGATTGTCCCAGTGCGGCGCGCGATGACAATCGATACATGGTTCGATCTCGCCTCGCTGACAAAAGTGATTTTCACGACACCCCGCATTCTTGCGCTGGCCGAGGCAGGCGTCATTGATCTTGACGCGCCGTTAATCACGTTGCTTCCGGATCTTCGGCAGTATGATAATGATGCGTGGGAGCGCAAAGTCACTTTCCGCGAATGCCTTGGCCATCAGACACCGTTCCCATCGGTCGAACCGATCTATACCTACGGACGTGATCCAGAATTGTTGCGCGCATTCGTTCTGCAACGTGAATGGCGAAAATCTGGACCGGTTTATTCGGACATTAATTTCATCCTGCTCGGCTTTGCGATGGAAAGGCTATATGGCAAGACCATTCGCAAGATGGACCCCGGCGAGGGGTTTGCCTTTTCGGCTGAGCCGGAAATGAGTGCCGCCAGCGAAGATTGCACCTGGCGCAATCGTGTACTTTGCGGTGAGGTCCACGACGACAATTGTTCAGCGTTGCAGGGTGCTGCGCATGCGGGGCTGTTCGGCACGGCTGCATCCATACTCGATTTCGCGCTTGGGTTGCTTGATGGTAGTGGTGCATCGCGAAATGCCATCGCGTTGATGCGTCAGCCACTATCCGCCACAAGGACACACGGGTGGGAACGGCCTTATAAAGGCTGGTCAGGTGGCAATTTCAATTCGAAGGATACAATCGGCCATACCGGTTTCACAGGAACCGGTTTATGGATTGATTTTGAAGCGGGTAGGGCATGGACCTTGCTCACAAACCGCATACACCCAACCCGCCATTTCGACAGCGGTATCCTGGCACTGCGTCAGAGCGTCGGCGATACAATCTCATTGGGATAGGAGACGTCTATGCAGCCAATATGGGCCGTTGGCCTGATGACCGGCACTGTTCTTGATGGAAACATCGATGTGGCTCTCTTGAAGACGGATGGTGAGACCATCGAGGAATTCGGTGCTTATGCGCTGAAACCTTATCCGCTCTGGATACGCGATCTCCTGGAACAGGCGCAGGCTGAGGCCCGAATCTGGAATTTTGAGGGCGTGGAACCTGCGATTTTTGCCGAGGCGGAGGAAGCGCTGACACGCGCGCAGTCTGCGGCTGTTCGCGAACTGGTCGAAGAAAGTGGCTTGTCGATGACAGACATCGGTGTTGTCGGTTTCCATGGACAAACGGTGCTGCATCGCGCACCGCAGGTTGGTAGGCCTGGTGATACAAGGCAGCTTGGCGATGGAAGGCTTATGAGCGAATTGCTTGGAACTAAAGTCGCTTATGATTTCCGGACAGCAGATATTCGCGCTGGCGGGCAGGGCGCTCCGCTTGCGGCCGTCTATCACGCTGCCTTGCTGCGCAGTACCGATTCGAGTGGCAATACTGCGATTCTCAATCTCGGTGGTGTAGGCAATATCACATGGTGGGATGGCGATGATGTGCTTGTGGCATTCGATACGGGTCCAGCCAATGCACCAATCAACGATTTCATGAAAGCACATAGGTTGGGTGAGATGGACCGCGACGGCGCGCTCGCAGCAACGGGTAGGGTAGACGAAGCTCGGCTCACTGAACTGCTCAAACACCCTTATCTGACTGCGCCATATCCGAAGTCATTGGATCGCTTTGATTTTACGGATGCAATGGCCGATGGTCTCAATGAGGCAGACGGCGCGGCAACATTGACTGCGTTCACTACCTCTGCGGTTGGGAAAGCCCTGGATATTTTGCCGCGTCGGCCAAAGCGGCTTGCCGTCAGCGGTGGCGGCCGTCGCAATCCGACCATGATGCGTATGTTGGTCGAGCGTGCTCAAGTAGAACTCGTTCCCGTTGAAACATTTGGCTGGAGGGGCGATGCCGTAGAAGCCGAATGCTTTTCTTTCCTTGCGGTGCGGGTTTTGCGCGGTCTACCGATCAGTTTTCCGAGCACGACGGGGGTTCCCAAGCCTATGATTGGTGGGAAGCTAGCTGGTTGATTGGGCGATAATCATCGGATTTCTTCAAAGGGCAGCGTTGTTCACGTTGCCCTTTTGTTTTTCGATTCAGTGGGTGAAATTCAAATTCCAATGCAATTTGGGGTAAGGCATACTAAAAGCGTTACTATCGTATAAAATTGATCCCGCACAAGGATAATTCACTAACGGCCATCATTTGAAGTTACGCAGCGTCACGCTTGCCGCTGATATTTCATTTCTATTGCAAATGAACATGAAAAAATACAAAAATCATGCAATCTTCACGTTGATTTAGGCAATTCTCTTTATTGGTCTAATTTATCATGGAGAAATGCAATGAAACCCGTTCGACTCTTTTTCTACCTGCTCTTGCCCGTAGTCTGGCTATCCGGGGCAGTTGCTGAACCATTGGCCGAGCCGACAGGCAAACCGATCTTGGTCATATCTGGCAATATTTCGAATACAAATGTCGGTGATACAGCGCAGTTCGATCGGGATATGCTTGAGGCCGTCGGTTTGGAAACCGTAGAAACGGCTAATCCATGGTATGATGGGCGTGTGCGCTTCGAAGGCGTGTCGATGGACAAACTTATGACGGTCGTCGGCGCTAAGGGAACGAAAGTGACGGCTGTAGCGTTGAACGACTATGTCAGCACGCTGCCTATGGAGGATTTGAAGAAGTTCAATGTTATTCTTGCTATGAAGCGAGATGGCAATTACATGGCGGTGCGCGACAAAGGACCATTGTTTATAATCTACCCTTATGACAGCGACCCACAGCTCCAAAGCCAGACCTATTACACACGTTCTGCGTGGCAGGTTGCCAAGCTGATAGTTGAATAGAGGCAAAGTGTGAGACGGATTCTAGGCGTTATTATCTGTTGTTTCGTGGTGGCAACGGCCTACATCGCCTATGTCATTGCTGAGCGACAGACTGCGCTTCAGAAGTTTTCACGTTACAACGATTCTTGGGCTGTTGGTCAGACTGTTTCAGAATATATGCGACTTGAGCATGTTCTCGCTGGATATGCGCTGAATTTGAATGAGGACACGCGTGACGAAGTGCGGCTTCGTCTCGATATTATGCTTGGTCGGCTGGAGTTGCTACAACAGGGTAATCTGCGTTCTTTCATTCAAAATGTCCCGCAGCGGCGCGAACTGTTTCTGAAGCTGAGCAATGTTCTGCAGACACTCGATGCCCAGCTGGATAAACTTGATGCGGAAGGTGTCAAAACTCTTTTGCAGTCGATGAGTACACTTGACGGGCCGATGACAGCACTTGCGTCATCAGCTGTTGAGTATGATGTTGGGCTTATCGACGCTGCACAGGCAGAAGTTCGTCAGTTGCATCTTATTTATACGGGATTGGCGGCAGGTCTCATCCTTTGCGGCGTGGTACTAGTCATTCTTCTGCTTCGTCATAACAAGCTTCTTGATCGGGCGCATGGTAGCATGCAGCGCCTGACAAGTGACCTTCGACAAGCGACGGGTGAGCTACAGTCGCAGAATTTTCGGCTTGAACATGATGCACATCACGATGCTTTGACCGGATTACCCAATCGCGTTCTTTTCCGCCAGGATTTGGAAAAAAGACTTGATGCCGCACAGTCCGACAGCCAGTCGGCCATCATTCTTCTTCTAGATCTTGATGGTTTCAAGGACGTCAACGATACGCTTGGACATGATGTCGGTGACGCACTTTTACAGGCAGTCGCGCGGCGCCTCACAAAACTCGGTGAGAGAGGCGACATGGTATGCCGCCTAGGTGGCGACGAGTTTGCTCTGCTTTCCACTGGGCTGCAGGAAGAGGAAGCTCTGGAGCTGGCAGATCGTCTGATGGAAGCGATTAGTCAGCCTTATCATGTCGGCGAGCTGGAAATAAAAATCGGAACCTGCGTCGGTGTAGCAATCTCTCAAGGCGAGCCGGATACGGAAGAACTTTTTAAACATGCTGACCTCGCGCTCTATGAAGCGAAGGCGCTTGGTCCTGGTCACGCGAGTGTATTCAAGTCGCAGATGCAGACACGCTTGAGAGAGAAGAAATCATTCGAAGCAGATCTTCAGAAAGCACTGGAGAATTGCGAAATGGAAGTTTACTATCAACCGCAGGCTTGCACCATCACCCGTGAAATATGCGGCTATGAAGCGCTGCTTCGTTGGACCCACCCTATCCGTGGGGCTGTTTCACCCGTTGAATTCATTCCGGTTGCCGAAAAGATCGGTTTTATCCATGCGCTTGGAGACTGGGTACTCAAGACAGCCTGTCTGGAAGCTGCCCATTGGAACAAACCGCTCAAGATTGCGGTCAATCTCTCTCCAGTTCAATTTCGAAGTTTGAATCTTATTCAGAGCGTGATTGATGCACTTGAGCAAAGCGGACTCCACGCAGAGCGGTTGGAGCTCGAGATTACAGAATCGGTTTTGCTGGACAAAAACGAACAGACCTTGAGTACACTACGCCAATTGAAGGCATTGGGTATTCAGATAGCCATGGACGATTTTGGAACCGGCTATTCTTCACTTGGTAGCCTGAGTGGATTTCCTTTTGATAAAATCAAGATTGATCGTTCCTTCGTGCGCGAAGTGACGACGCGGCCAGATGCCCTCGCGATTGTCGAGCTCGTTACAGGGGTTGGGCGTAGTCTCAGAATGGTGACGATTGCAGAAGGCATTGAAACTGAGGAACAGTTCGAGTGTCTGAAGCGGCTGGGGTGCGACCAGGTCCAAGGTTACCTCATAGGTAGACCAATGCCCGCTTCAAAACTCAAACATCTCTATCAACGTAGTGAGCGGGATACAAAAGTGGCTAGTCGCGCTCCAGGCCTGTGACGATAATCCGTCGCGACAACTGGCATCCAACCTATAAATCAGTTTATGTTCACGCACTAAAAGCACCGCAAAGCTATATTGTAGTGTAACAGATTCGAAAGAAGAGCACCTTTGCATCGTTCGTTTGAAACTGATGTTCTGCTGCCGGGGAATTGGGGCGCGCAATTTTGCTGAAAGTACACGGAATTAACGTACCGATCACATCCAACGAGGTTTCGCCCGTTATCTGGCAGGCTTTGACAGATGGGAGTTATGAAGCCAAGGAAGCACGATCCATCTTCAAAGCGGTGAAATCGGGTGATCGGGTTTTGGAACTTGGTTCGGGAATCGGGATCATCACCTCTATCATAGCCAAGATTCCAGACGTGACGGTTTGGGCCTTCGAGGCAAATCCATCAACTGCGGCGCTGGCTCGGCGTGTTATCGACGCCAACGACCTCGACAATGTGGTGCTGTCACAAGGTATCCTGACTGCGGGTGAGCCTTGTTCTTTCCGTTTTTATGTGCGGCGTGACCTCTGGATGTCGTCGATGGATGAGAAACAAGGGCCGTATGAACACGCTATAGAGTTGTCCTCGGCCAATATTGACGAGTTTGTCGTTCGTCATGATATCAATGTTCTTGTCATGGATATTGAAGGTGCCGAACGTGATTTGCTCAGAAGTGCAGATTTAACAGGCGTAGAGCGTATCTTCCTCGAGTTGCATGATCATCTCTATGGCTTGGCTGGTATCCGGGACATGATGCATGCTCTCGCAGACAAAGGGTATGCGTACGATCCGCGAGGCTCTCAGGGGCCGTGCGTGCTGTTTGCCAAGGACGACGGTGTTCGTGAATACGAACCTGGATAGGGTATTGCAAGCGCTTGCAAATGATGTGGCCGACCGCATGGGATGGCTCTCTGCCTGAAGCGGGGTCGACGCTTCTATATAG
>NZ_JBHEEO010000026.1:0-51868 GCF_041929965.1 Brucella oryzae
GTCTCCGATCCATGGACCATTATTTCAATTGGGCTACGTGATTGGGCACATAGGTTCTAATTAATGAGCTCTAGTATCAGCACCCGCCATCGTGCTCGACATGGAGTTTCGCAATCAGGGCGTCTATGCCTATTTTCGCCTGACGCTGACCGACAAGACGGCTGGTGTGGAGTTGAACCATATCGCCTTCGAGGATGCCGACGAAGACCCGGCGAAGAACACGGCCAGGCTCGCCAACGCATTTGACGCCGCGCGCCTGCCGCTCAAAAAAAGAGCCTGAAGCATTTTCCGCAAAACTGCAAAGCGGTTTGCGGAAAATAAATAGTCGAACACCGGATGCCCAAGACATCCGGTATCGTTGTTTAAATCATTATGCTGCAGCTGAAATTAAACCAGATGCTGCACTTCCGGCATTTCGATAAGGCCAAGTGACAACGCTGTCGCGACGGCTGAAGTGCGGTTGGAGCAGTTGAGCTTGATCTTCGCATTCTGCAGATAGGTCACGACAGTCCAGCGCGCGATGTTCAGGATTTCGGCAATCTCTCCGTCCGTCTTGCCGTTGGCCGCCCAACGCAGGCAATCGATTTCACGCGGCGTAAGCAGGCTTGCGACCGTCGCGACATCCTTACAACCGCACAGAGCCGAATGAATGATCCCGGAAAGGCTCAAAAGGCGTGGACGAAGCTTGGCCACGAACTGTTCGCGATCCTCATCGGAGCCGATCTCGAAGCTGAACAGAGTGCACCCCACCGCTCCCTTCTGGCTGCGTGCCGACACGGCAATGTAGATATTGCCAAGCCCGTGCTTTTCGGCATCCTGCAACAGTTCTGCGATGTCCGGGCATTTGTTTGCATCTTCCTTGAGATCGCGAACGATGCCGCTCGCATCATTCTGGAAATAAGGCGCATCTTCCTGAAAGATCGGATCAATAACAAAGTAGTTCTTGGCAGAATAACGTGCGGCCCAGCCAGTCGGCATAGTCATCACGACCGTCAGGTCTGAAGAGTTGGTTTTCGTACAATCGCCCATGCGCCCTCGATAGGTATGCATGATATAGCGGCAACCGATCTCATCGCGAATTCGCGTCAGGAGAGCCAGCGTGTCGCTTTGGAAGGCCGTTCCAAAGAAGGTCTTTTTGAAATTCGGAAAATGAATGAGATCGAGTGTCATTTTATAATATCCTTGGTACGCAATTCCCAGGGGTGTTTTATCGCCTTTGAAATATCAGCGAATCGTGTCCCTAGAACTTTTCAATCGTTTATAAGTGACTAAAAAAATATAGCCTCTGGCAACCCGCAATTAATGGATTGCAAACCATTACACACAAAAACAGTGCAGAAATTAAGGCTCTCTTATGATTTTTATGGGTCAAGAAACGATATAAAATTGACCCAGCCGATTTGTAGAAATCAACTGTTCTCTTTCCGAACACTTTGCCGATCTTTTCCATAAGCGCGATAGAAAAAATCAATCGCCAGTTCGACATTCTTGCGAATCGTTTCCGCCGACGGCGGTTCCGGCAACGCACCGAACAGGCGCGGTCTGTAGAGACCGGACAGAAACAGGTCGGAAAGCTGATAGGCCATTTTCTCAGGATCGAAGGGCTCAAGCTCGCCTTTCTGGATCATGTCGTTGAGATATTTGGCCATGAGCACGAGGCTGCGCTTCGGCCCGCGTTCGTAGAAACGAGCAGCAAGCTCAGGCTTGCGCTCGCTAACGCCCAGAACAATGCGCTGCGCCCGCACTGCCGTCGACGACGTTATCAGCGTAACCAGTGCCACGCCGAAATCGGTCAGTTCCTGGCGTGAATCGAACCCCTTGTCGAGTTTTTCTATCAGTTCACGAAACATTGTATCGCGATAATGCTCGCACAATGCAACAAACAGGTCTTCCTTGCTGTTGAAGTAAACGTAGATCGTTCCCTTCGACACACCAGCCTCGCGCGTGATGTCATTCATGCTGGCCGCATCGAAGCCCATGCGCAGAAACACATCCTGAGCGCCTTCAAGGATTTGACGGCGTTTTGCAGGGTCCTGACCGGCACCGAGCCGCGTGCGGCTGCATTCCGGTTCGGAGCACGACGATTTGCTATCGCCCGGTCGGCCGGTATCTTTTTCGTCATGCCGGTTCCGGTCATGCATCATCGTAACTGTCGTTCCTTTGGTGTTGGGATCAGGTTTCATTTTTCGAGACTCTTAACCTTTTCGAACCAAGCGGTTCGATATCCTCTTGATATGCGCATCTTATTGATCTATGTCAACATCGAACCGAGCGGTTCAATCCGAAGGATGAGCAGAAAGTTTCCCTATGTCCGCCCCGAAGTCCGTTGATAAGGCCGATATTCATCCGTTCCCCAACGCCAAGAACTTCGCCTCGGCATCCCAGCCGGCGACGAGTGAGGCGCCCCTGAACGAGAGATCGCAGCCCCATACCGCACCGAGTCCGCAGGAAGCAGCCCCCAAGGAAACTGCCAAGGGCGGCAAGAAGAAGAGCTTCGGCAAACGTGTCCTGCTTCCTGGCATTCTGACGGTCGCGGTCGCCGGCGGCCTCTGGTTCGCCTATGACTGGTGGACGGTCGGGCGCTTCATGGTTTCGACCGACGACGCTTATGTTCAGGGCGACATCGCTTCCATAGCACCAAAGGTTACCGGTTACATCGAGAATATCCCGGTAGCTGCCAACCAGCAGGTCAAGGCAGGCGATGTGATCTTCCAGCTCGATGCGGGTGACTATAAGATCGCGCTCGATGAAGCGGAAGCAAAGCTCGCGACCCAGAAGCAGACGCTCATTCGCATCAAGGCGGAAACCGATGCAGCGGAGGCCGTGCTCCAGCAGGCAAACGCCGACAAGCAGGCCGCGACTGCGGTTCTGACCAATGCGCAAAATACGATTGCGCGCGTACAGAAGCTGCATGAAACGCGTTTCGTCGCTCAGGCCGAACTCGACACCGCCCAGTCCTCACTCGACCAGGCGCGCGCCAAGGTGGCCGGCAGTGACGCACAGATTGCTTCCGCCAAGGCCAATATCGAAGTGCTCAACGCCCAATATAGCGAGGCCGAAAGCACGATGAAATCGCTGGAACTTGCTCGCAATAAAGCTGCCCGCGATCTTTCCTTCACCACCTTGCGCGCACCGTTCGATGGTGTGATCGGCAATCTTGCCGGCAAAAAGGGCGATCTCGTTTCGCCGGGCCAGAAGATCGCGGCACTTGTCCCGGTCAATGAGCTTTATATTGACGCAAACTTCAAGGAAACGCAGCTCGCGAAGATCAAGACCGGCGAAACCGCGCATATCTACGTCGACGCAATTGACGGCACGAAGTTTGACGGCAAGGTTGCGTCCATCGCACCGGCTTCGGGTGCAGTGTTCTCGCTGCTGCCGCCGGAAAATGCGACCGGCAACTTCACAAAGATCGTACAGCGCGTTCCTGTTCGCATCACGATCCCGAAGGAAGCGCTGGAATCCGGCAAGATCCGCGCGGGCCTGAGTGTCGTGGTCGATATCGATACACGCACGGCGCCCGACGAAAAGACCAACTGATCGAACCTGCGGGTTGACTTGAAATAATAGATAGCGGCGCGGCGAAACGGGTTTCGCGCCGCCTTTTTCTTCCATTCCGGAGTGCGCCGTCATGGCTGCAGACACGACAATGGGGCCAATGGCCCCCGCAGACGACCGCATAGACCCAAAGAAGGCTATCGCCTTTCTGGCCATGGTGTTCGGCATGTTCATGGCGATTCTGGATATCCAGATCGTCTCGGCATCGCTGGCCGAAATTCAGGCGGGTCTGAGCGCCAGTTCCGACGAAATCTCGTGGGTGCAGACATCCTATCTGATCGCGGAAGTCATCATGATTCCGCTGTCTGGCTTCCTTGGGCGCCTGTTGTCGACGCGCGTGCTTTTTACGATTTCAGCTGCAGGTTTCACCCTCGCCAGCATGCTCTGTGCAACGGCGACGAACATCGAACAGATGATCGTCTATCGCGCCATTCAAGGCTTCATCGGCGGCGGCATGATCCCCAGTGTGTTCGCGGCGGCCTTCACTATCTTCCCGCCATCCAAACGCTCAATCGTCTCACCGATGATCGGCCTTGTGGCAACGCTTGCGCCTACAATCGGCCCAACGGTCGGTGGCTATCTTAGCCACGCTTTCTCCTGGCACTGGCTGTTTCTGGTCAATGTCGGCCCCGGCATTCTGGTCACCATCGCTGCATGGAACCTCATCGACTTTGACGAAGGCGACAGTTCACTCTTAAGCAAGTTCGACTGGTGGGGCCTTATCGGCATGGCCGCATTTCTCGGCTCCATGGAATATGTTCTGGAAGAAGGCCCGCGCAACGACTGGCTGCAGGATGAAGCGATTTTCGTCCTGACCATCCTCATGACCATTGGCGGCCTCGTCTTTTTCTATCGTGCGTTTACGGCGGAACAGCCCATCGTGGATCTGCGCGCCTTCAAGAATGTCAACTTTGCCTTCGGCTCGCTGTTTTCCTTCGTGATGGGTGTCGGTCTCTACGGCCTCACCTATCTTTATCCGCTCTATCTGAGCAGCGTTCGCGGCTATGATGCCCTGATGATCGGCGAGGCGCTTTTCGTCAGCGGTCTCGCCATGTTCTTCACCGCCCCGGTGGCGGGTTTCCTGTCCAACAGGATGGACCCGCGCCTGATGATGATGATCGGCTTCCTCGGCTTCGCCGCTGGCACCTGGATGGTGACGGGCCTCACTGCCGACTGGGATTTTTACGAACTGCTGCTGCCACAAATTCTGCGTGGTTGTTCGCTGATGCTCTGTATGGTGCCGATCAACAATCTGGCGCTCGGCACGCTGCCGCCAGCCTTGCTGAAAAACGCATCCGGACTGTTCAATCTGACCCGTAATCTGGGCGGTGCTGTCGGCCTTGCCGTTATCAACACGATCCTGACCCGCCGTGGCGACATGCATTACGAGCGTCTGGCCGAGCATGTCCGCTGGGGCAATGCCGAAGCGGAAAAGATGGTCGCCAATCTGACGGCCAAGTACAATGCCGCTGGTATGGACGGCGCAACAATCGCCATTGCCAAGCTTTCCGGCATGGTGCGCCAGCAAGCCACCCTGCTCTCCTTTATCGACGTGTTCTTCATTCTCACGATGATGTTCTGTTCGCTTGCCGTTTGCGCCATCATGCTGCGCAAGCCGAAACAGGTTGCCGGTGGCGGCGGGGGGCATTAAAGCGCGTTCTGATCTGATTGAATCAGACCGGCGCTCTAACTATTTGCTTTGGCGCGTACCTTGTTCGAAAGCCGTTTCGCGCCTTTCAGGATGCACTCGACCCCGCCCTCTTACAGCTTCGTATGAAACTCAATAAGGTTCGTCTGATTTTCGGAAATTTTCGTTTATCCACGACATAAATCGTTGATGCCGTGTTGAGACAAACCCTTGTCGCGCAGGGAAAAGCCTCCCGCAGAATTATGACAGTGACGAAACTCTTGTCACATTTCTTGTCATAAAAATGCTGCTCCCGCTAACGGATGAATTGCTAAGCCCCTGAAAACGTGTTTCACTTTCCGCCGATGACAGTTTGTGACAAACCATAAACTGTCATCCAACCGTCACGTAGGGCGGGTATCGGGAATGCGCGAGCACCGGAATCGACCGGGAGCGTTCGCCGGACTTAAACAGGGGAGTCAAACAATGCTTGCTTACACAGCGCGTCTACTGTCGCTTTCGACGGCAATCGCCGTTGCCGGGGTTTCCATCGCCGCTGCCGAACCGTCAGCCGAATTGATCGCCGCTGCCAAGGCAGAAGGCGAGCTGACCACCATCGCACTCCCGCATGACTGGTGCGGCTATGGCGACATCATCAAGTCCTTCAAGGACAAATATGGCATCAAGGTCAACGAACTGAACCCGGACGCCGGTTCGGGCGATGAAATCGAAGCCATCAAGGCCAACAAGGACAATAAGGGCCCGCAGGCTCCTGACGTCATCGATGTTGGCTTTGCCTTCGGTACATCAGCCAAGAAAGACGGTCTCATCCAGCCTTATAAGGTTGCGACCTGGGACGAAATTCCAGACAGCGCCAAGGACCCCGAAGGTTACTGGTACGGCGATTATTACGGCGTTCTCGCATTCGAAGTGAACAAGGACATCGTCACGGATATTCCGCAGGACTGGGAAGATCTGCTCAAGAGCGACTATGCGAATTCGGTTGCACTTGCAGGCGATCCACGCGTTTCGGCACAGGCGATCCTCGGCGTTCATGCCGCCGGTATTGCACGCGGCGCAGAGCCGGGCGAAGCTGCCGGCAAGAAGGGCCTCGAATTCTACAAGGAACTGAACGCCAACGGCAATTTCGTTCCGGTCATCGGCAAGGCCGCCTCGCTGGCGCAGGGCTCGACCCCCATCGTCATCCGCTGGGACTATAACGCGCTCGCCGACCGGGACACACTCAAGGGCAACCCGGAAATTGAAACCGTCATTCCGAAGTCGGGCGTCATCGCTGGTGTCTATGTTCAGGCAATCAGCGCCTACGCACCGCATCCGAACGCTGCGAAGCTGTGGATGGAACATATCTATTCGGATGAAGGCCAGCTCGGCTATCTGAAGGGCTACTGCCACCCGATCCGCTTCAACGCAATGGCGAAGGCTGGCAAGATCCCGCAGGAACTGCTCGACAAGCTGCCGCCAGCAGATGCCTATGAAAAAGCTATCTTCCCGACCCTGGAACAGATCGAAGCCGCACAGGCCACGATCACCAAGGAATGGGACAGCGTCGTGGGTGCAAACGTTCAGTAAGCGCATCTGTCGTATCGAATGAATATCGCGCCGGCCCTACACGGTCGACGCGATATCGAAGCAGATTTCATCTGAACCACCGTTCCTCTTTTCCAAACAGCGCCAGCTTGTTGGCAAACAGGAAATGCTCTAGCTATTTCCGGCAGGGGCGAATGGCAGCCTGCCGATCGCAAAAATAAAACAAAAAGTCGGAACGGTTCTGTCAGTTCCGTTCTGGCGGGAACCGGTCTAAAGAAAGAACGCATGAGTTCAATAGCCGAAACATCAGCCCCCAGCAGAGTGCGCAAGCGCCGACTTCCGCTGTCATGGCTTGGCGTGGCGCCGTTTTTCCTCTTCGCCATCCTCTTCCTGATCTGGCCCACGATGTATCTCATCATCGGCGCCTTTCAGGACCCGGCCGGAAACTTCACGCTCCAGAACATCCATGACCTGTTTCAGCCGCAAATCCTGAGCGCCTACTGGGTATCGATCAAGGTCAGCCTCGCATCGGCCATCGGCGGCGGGATCATCGGCTTCTTTCTGGCCTGGGCGGTCGTTCTCGGCAATCTGCCATCATGGCTGCGCCCGACGGTACTGACCTTTTCCGGCGTGGCGTCGAACTTCGCGGGCGTACCGCTCGCCTTCGCCTTTCTGGCGACACTGGGACGAACCGGCTTCGTGACGATCCTGCTCCGGGAATGGTTCGGCTTCAATCTCTATTCGACCGGCTTCAACCTTCTCTCCTTCTTCGGCCTGACGCTGACCTATCTCTTTTTCCAGATACCGCTGATGGTGCTGATCCTGACGCCTGCGCTCGACGGTCTGAAAAAGGAATGGCGGGAAGCCTCATCCATTCTTGGCGCGACCACCGCACAATATTGGCGCATGGTGGCCTTCCCGATCCTGTGGCCAAGCCTGCTCGGCACGACGCTCCTGCTGTTCGCCAATGCCTTCGGGGCGATTGCAACGGCTTATGCATTGACCGGCTCCTCGCTCAACATCGTGCCGATCCTGCTCTATGCCCAGATCCGCGGCGATGTACTGCATAACCAGAATCTCGGCTATGCGCTGGCGCTCGGCATGATCGTCATTACGGGTGTTTCCAACCTCATCTATATCTGGCTGCGCATTCGCGCCGAGAGGTGGCAACGATGAAAAAGAAAGGCTTCAATGCCCAGAAGATCGGCGCCTGGATCGCCTTCCTGATCGGCGCGATCTACTTCCTCGTTCCGCTGATCGGCACGTTCGAATTCTCGCTGCGCATGCGGCGCGGCGAATATTCCTTCGATGCCTATCGGGTCGTGTTCACCGACCCCAACTTTCAGGCCACCTTCGGTTATTCGATCGTGCTTGGCCTCCTGACCATTGTCTTCGGTGTGCTGCTGGTTGTACCGACTGCCTATTGGGTGCGTTTGCGCCTGCCGCAATTGCGCCCGGTGATGGAATTCATCACGCTGATGCCGCTGGTCATTCCGGCCATCGTCATCGTGTTCGGTTACCTGCGCATCTACAACTCGTCGTCATGGCTGCCGTTCACCGCATCGACGCGGGCAACCGACGTGCTTTTGATGTTCGGCTATATGACGCTGTCGCTGCCCTATATGTATCGCGCTGTTGATACGGCGATGCGCACCATCGACGTCAATACGCTGACGGAAGCCGCCCAAAGCCTCGGTGCGGGCTGGGGCCGCATCATGTTCAAGGTGATCTTCCCGAACGTGATTTCCGGCGTGATGAGCGGGGCCTTCATCACATTTGCCATCGTCATCGGCGAATTCACGCTGGCCTCGCTTCTGAACCGCCCGGCCTTCGGTCCCTATCTGCAGCTCGTCGGCGCAAACCGCGCCTATGAACCGTCAGCACTGGCGATCATTTCGTTCGGCATAACCTGGCTCAGCATCATCATGCTGCAGCTCGTCTCGCGCCTCAATAAATTCAAGACAACCGCCGGGTAAGATTCATGGCTTTTCTCAACATCAAGCACCTGAAAAAGAGCTTCGGCGCCAATACCGTCGTCCACGATTTCAACCTCGCTGTCGAAAAAGGTGAATTCGTTTCCTTCCTCGGACCCTCGGGCTGCGGCAAGACAACCGTTCTGCGCATGATCGCCGGTTTCGAAGCACCCGACAGCGGCGCCATCGAAATCAATGGCAAGGATGTGGTCGATCTCAAGCCCAACCAGCGCAATATCGGCATGGTGTTTCAGGCCTATGCGCTGTTTCCCAACATGACGGTGGCGCAGAATGTTTCGTTCGGCTTGCGCGTTGCCGGAAAGCCCAAGGCAGAAATCGACGCCACGGTGCAGGAGATGCTCGGCCTCATCCGCCTCGACCATCTGGCGGATCGCTATCCCTATCAGATGTCCGGCGGCCAGCAGCAGCGCGTGGCACTGGCCCGCGCGCTCGCAACCAAGCCGCAGGTTCTCCTGCTCGACGAGCCGCTATCGGCGCTGGATGCGAAAATCCGCATATCCTTGCGCGAAGAAATCCGCGCCATCCAGCAGAAGCTTGGCATTACGACCGTTTTCGTCACCCACGATCAGGAGGAAGCGCTGTCGATCTCCGACCGCATCGTGGTCATGCATGAAGGCCGCGCAGACCAGATCGGCTCGCCGTTCGATATCTATAACCGTCCTGCCTCGCGCTTCGTGGCATCCTTCGTCGGCACGCTCAACATGCTGGAAGCCTCGGTCAGCGAACCCGGCAAGAACAGCATCGATCTCGACGGCCGCACCATCACAGTGCAGGAAAAGCTCGACCACCACCCGAAGGGCAAGCCGCTGACGCTGGCCCTGCGCCCGGAAGCGGTGAGCCTCGAAGCGCGCAAGAGCCACGATACCTCACTGGATGCAACCATTGAGGACGTGCATTTCCTCGGCTCCGTGATCCGCACACGCGTAGCGCTCGGCAAAAACCGCCTGTCTTTCGACACGTTCAACGACCCGACCCAGCCGCCGCCGCAGCGCGGCGACAAGGTGACGGTGCATTTCGCCTCGCATGATCTGCTGGTATTGGCCGACTGACACCCTTCTTAACCTCACCCTTCGACAAGCTCAGGATGAGGGAGAGCGGAAGCAGCAAAGCACAAAGCCGCCCCGAGGGCGGCTTTGTTGTGATGACATGCGCAGTGGGTTGATAAGATTTCGGTTCATGACGTGCCGAAAATGGTGGCTTTCGAGAACCGGAGCGCAGCGTACATTGAGTACGTGAGCACCGGATCGCAGAAAGGCGCCATTTGCAGGCGGGTCAGGGACCGAAAGATTCAGCCCCACGGGCCGTGGAAATCACCATCCTTGTCGATACGCTTGAAGCCATGCGAACCGAAGAAATCGCGCTGGCCCTGAATGAGATTGGCTGTGCCGAGCGCCTGCGTGAAGCTGTCGAAATAGCTGAGTGCTGAACCGAGCGCTGGCAGAGGCAGGCCAGCGAGCGCCGCCTTGGCGACGATCTGGCGAAGGCCCTTGGAAGCCTTGCTCATGCGGTCGACAAAAGCAGGGGCGAGCAGCAGGTTGCGGCTTTCGCTGTCTTCAAAGGCATGGGCGATATCGTCCAGAAGCTGCGAACGAATGATGCAGCCCGCGCGCCAGATGCGCGCCGTTTCGGCAAGCGGAATGTTCCAGCCATGCTCCTGCGAGGCGGCTTCCATCACCGCGAAACCTTGGGCATAGGCAGCAATCTTGCCAGCAAGCAGGCCCTGCTCCAGATCGGCAAGGAATTTTGCCTGATCGGAAATGTCGAGGCTGCGCGAACCCGGCTTATAGGCTTTCGCGGCAAGCTCACGCGAGGGCTTCAGCGAGGACAGCGAACGGGCGGCAACTGCGGCTTCGATTGCCGTTGCCGGAACGCCGAGCATCTGGGCTTCAATCGCTGCCCAGCGGCCCGTGCCCTTCTGACCGGCCTCATCAAGGATCACGTCGACCATCGCCTTGCCGGTCTCCGGATCGGTTGCCTTCAGTACCTTGGCGGTGATTTCGATCAGATAGGAGTTGAGCGGACCTTCGTTCCACTTCTCGAACACATCGCCGATAGCCGGGGCCGAAAGCCCGAGACCGTCGCGCAGGATGCCGTAGATTTCGGCGATCATCTGCATGTCGGCATATTCGATGCCATTGTGGATCGTCTTGACGAAATGACCGGCGCCATCCGGCCCGACCAGCGCGCAGCAAGGCTCGTCCTTGTATTTGGCGGCAGCGGCGAGCAGGATCGGCGCGATACGCTCATAGGCTTCCTCGGTGCCGCCGACCATCATCGACGGACCATGGCGTGCGCCTTCCGCACCGCCGGAAACTCCCATGCCGACAAAGGTTGGGTCGTTGGGGCCAAGCGCCTTCAGACGGCGCACCGTATCGCGGTAATCGGAATTACCGGCGTCAATCATGATATCGCCCTTCTCAAGATATGCCTTGAGGCGGGTTGTTTCGGCGTCGACGGGAGCGCCTGCCTTGATGAGGAAGATGATGGGACGCGGCTTGCGGATATTGGCGGCCAGTTCCTCGAAAGTGGGGCAAGGGATGATCTTGTCGCGCAGCGGGCCAGCCTTTTCAATGAAGGCTTTCAGCACAGGCTCATCACGGTCATAGACAGCTACCGTGTAGCCTTTCTCGGCTATGTTCAGCGCCAGGTTGGAGCCCATGACGCCAAGGCCGACCATACCGATATCTGCTTTTTCCATTTTGTGCCCTTCGCAAATGCAACCGACCGGCCGTCGTCTAGACACATGCAAACATCGAACGCCGACAAGCCGAACCGATAAGAATAGGCCGCAGCCGGATTTCGGCAGCAGCGCATGTCAATCTGTATCCTATTGTGGGATGATCTAGGGCATATGACGCAAAGTTGATAGACCTCCCATGGCGAAAATCACCGGTTTCGCCTTCACAAACGTCTTATTAAATCGGTTAGCTCACTCCAAAAGCCTGTACTTTGCCAGTTTCACACCCGTTCCAGCTTGTGATGCGGAAGCGGCGGCAATTCGACAGCTATTGCATCATCCGCCTTCACCGTGCCGCCCGCAACAACGATGGTCATGATACCCGACTTGCGGATAAGTTCGCCATCGGGCGTGCGATCGAGCACGGCATCCAGAAGCCCGGTCTGGAAATTCTCAATCTGGGAACAGGGATTGCGCAAGCCCGTTGTTTCCAGAACGACCTCGTCGCCAATTCGGATCAAAGTGCCCTGCGGCAGCCCAAGAAGATCGATGCCGCGCGTAGTAACGTTCTCGCCAAGATCGGCAGGTGCGACGTCAAAACCCTTTTCCGCCAGCTCGTCGAAAAGTTCCGCATGAATGAGATGTACCTGTCGCAGATTGGGTTGCGTCGGATCGGCCCGCACGCGTGACCGGTGCTTCACCGTTACGCCCTGATGGGCATCGCCTTCGACGCCAAGCCCTGTGACAATGCGGATTTCCGGCACGACCTGTTTTGAAAAACGATGCGCGCCATCCCGCGCCACAGCCACGACAATTCCACGCATCACGCCCACCTCCTGATTTTTATGAAGGGCATCCTGACAGGACAAAGAAACTTCGTTAGCCGCATTACATGGGTTATATAGCACCTGTATGAAGCTGTGGGGCAAGCACGTGAATCGCGACAAGCAGGCAAAGACGGATTTTCGTTGGGGCATTTGGGGCACAGGCACGATAGCCGCCGCCTTTGCGGCCGATATTCAGGCGAGCGCTGGAATGTGCGTTACTGCAGTCTGCTCGCGGGCGCCAGAGACCGCCGAAACATTCCGCCGCCGCATCGGTGCCGACAAGGCGTTCAGCGATTCGGGTGAGTTTCTTTCCGATCCGGATATCGACGCCGTCTATATTGCGACGCCCAGCGCCATGCATGTGCTGCAGGCCATACAGGCAATCGCCGCGGACAAGCCCTGCCTGATCGAAAAGCCGCTCTCGCTGGATGCCGCTGGCGCACGTCAGATCGAAGCTGCGACAAAAGCAAAAAACGTCTTCGCCATGGAGGCCATGTGGAGCCGTTTTCTGCCAGCGATCCACGCAGCCAAAAAGCATATCGACAGCGGTCGCATCGGTACTGTGACGCGCATCGAAGCCGATCTTTCCTATATCCGTGCCTACGACCCGCAAAGCCGCTTCTTCAGCCCGGAGCTTGGCGGCGGCGCGGCTTTCGATCTCGGCGTCTATCCGGTTTCGCTGGCATTGTATTTTCTTGGCCTGCCGGATCATGTCGATGGTCGCTGGCAGCGCGCCAAAAGCGGCGTGGATATGCGCACCGAGTTCCAGCTTGGCTGGCCGGGCGCCACGGCCAGCCTCTCCTGCGGCTTCGACCGCGACGGCGACAATCGCATGGTAATCGAGGGAACCAAAGGCACGATACTGATCCACGCGCCGTTTTTGAAAGCCCAGAGGCTGACCCTGTTTTCAGCCTTTGCCGCACGGTCGTCGCTCGGGCCGAATGGCGGAAAAGGCTTTGTCGGCAAGGTTATGAACCGCCTGCCCCTGCCGGGCCGCACAATCGAGACTTATGCCTTTTCCGGCAACGGGCTGCAGTTTCAGGCCGAAGCGGTTCGCGATGCGGTACTGAACGGCCAGATCTCCAATGCGACCATGCCGCTCAACCAGAATGCCGCCGTAGCTGATATCGTTCGCAAGGTGCTGGCTAGAGCATGATTCCGAAAAGTGGGAACCGGTTTTCGGATAAAATCATGCTCAAACAAAAGTTTAGAGCGGGATAACGATTCAACTTAAAAACATCACGCTCTAAAGGTTAGAAGCTGCTTCTCATCCTGTAGGGCTGTGCATTCTCGCCAGCATTGTTCAAGGCAAGCGCGATTTCGGTGATATGCAGCGCCACATCACCGGAAAAGAATGCCTTGTCGCCAGTCTGGATAGCACGAGCCTGATCGGCAATCCCGCGCACGAAATCGATCTGCGAAGGGTACATCGGCAGCGACCGCTTGTCGGCCTTCGGATAGGGCAGCTTCGTGCCGACAGCCGGTTTCCATGCGAGAAACTTGCCGATGCGCATTTCCAGAATGCCGAACAGGCGCGCCAGAAAACGGCGTTTTTCTTCCGTGCGCTCGAGACGTACAGAAGAGCGATTATCCCAGAGATCGTCCACCACAATCGAGCCCTTGTCGGCAACGATTGTCAGGCTGCGGTCCTTCGGCATCGCAAGCCCCGATGTGAGACGCGCCACCAGCCCCGATTTGAAAACAAGACAGCCAACCGAAAAATCGGGCGCCATGTGAAGATGTTCGGTCCCCGGCCCCTTATTGGGAAAGGTTATGGCGGAAAATGCCGAGACGCTCTCGACCGGGCCGAACAGCGACACCAGCCATGACAGCGCATAGCCTGCATGTTCCAGCGTGCAGCCGATCTCGAACTCGTGCAGACCCGGCCATGGTGCGCCCGACTGCGAACGCCAGCTCGACCATTTGTCACGAAACACCGGCCCGTCTTCCATTTCGGCATAAACGAGACGCGGCATGCCGATGCCATTTATCACGCTTGCCACCAGACGATAGGCATCGCTGAGGCCGTTTGCCGGGGCCGCCGCAAGCGTGAGGCCGGATTGTCGTGCAAAAGCGACCAGCGCCTCCGCATCGTCGTAATTCATCGCCAGCGGCTTTTCGGAATAAACATGCTTTCCGGCGGAAAGCGCTGCATGTGAGATTTCAAAATGGCTTTCGGGCGTGGTCAGATTGACGACGATCTGCACTTCTGGATCGGCCAGTACAGCCTCGAAACTGTCATAGGCGCTGAGTGAATAGTACGCGCAGAACGCTTTCAGCCGTTCGGGCGAACGATCATAGGCTCCGCGGAGTTTCAACTCGGGATAATTGCGCAGCGTGGTCATGTAATAGTCGGCCACAAACCCTGTCCCGACGATTGCGATATTCATGAAGTGGCTCCGACTACCTTTTGGGGATGATAATTTTCGCGGTCAGCCTGAGGCCGAAGATCGCAAAGACGAGCGTAAGCCAGACCGGGTCCATGCGGCGGAAGAAAAAACTTTCCAGCATGGCGTTCAACGTTCCGAAGAACACGATCATCAGGAAGAAATCGGCAAGCAGCAGATTTTCGCGCACCGGGCGGCACCGCGCATAATTGATGAGCGGCATGACGATCATGACGAAGATGGCGCAAAGCAGCGCCGGAATTCCCATGGATACCGCGATATCGAGATAGCCATTGTGCCCGTGCACAATGCCGCGCACATCCCAATCGAGATAGTAGGGCTTTGCCGCCTCTTTCGCTGCCGGAGTACCCCAGAAGCTTTCATAACCGAAACCGGTCCAAGGGCGATGAGAAAGCGCCTCGACGGCAAAGGTCCAGATGGAGGTGCGCCCGGTAAAGGTGGAATCGACATCAAGCAGCAGAACAAGTTGACGCATTGGCTCGAAAAGAACCGTACCGAAGGTGAATAGTGCAAGCAGAAACTGGATGGTGAAGACCGCGACCGGTGCAAGGAAACGAAGACCGAAAATGCCGGGACCGATCACCAGCAGCATGGCGAGCGGCACCAAAGCTGCCGTCGTCTTCGATCCGGTCTGCGAAACGAAAATCAAGGCAGAGATAGCGATCAGAAAACCGCTCACGCGCCAGCCACGCCGCCACAGATAGACACCGGCGAAGGCAAAAGCAGCCATGACCGGCCCGGCAATGTTCTTATGCGTGAAGACGCCGCGCCACAGATAGGCGTTCTGCGGTTCCAGCGCGTCCGCGCCGTGGGTGCCGAGATTGGGCAGAAGAATGACGCCCGCATAGGAAATGACGATCACGATCGAAGCCACCGTGACCAGCATCGCCGAATAGGCGTCGCCATCCTGCGGCAGGCTCAAGACAGCGATTACCGTCAAAACACCGATCATCGTCAACAGCACACCGCGTATCGCAGTGGAAGGATCAGGGCTCGCAAAAACTGACGCGAACAGGAAGACAAACATCAGCAGCCAGCCGGGACTGACAATTTTGACTACCTTTTTCGGATCGGCGAACATCGCAAGCGACAGAAGCGCAACAGCCCCTAGGCAACCGAAGCCAAGCTGGTTGATCACATCACCGCCGCCCGATACGTCACCGCCCGTCGCCGCACTCAGCGGATTGAACGGACGGAACGAAACCAGCAGGATGCAGAATGTTGTCGTGGCGATAACGAGCGCAATCGTTCGGATTGTCGCCCGCATATCGTTTCGCGCAGCAAGGTCGGAATGGGCGTCAGTTCTTGTCCGGGTTGCGATACTGCTCATTCAGATATCCAAAATGGGCCATGACACGGCCCAGCCCGATATGGATGAAATAGGTTCCGACCGGCACGAAGCGCGCCGCAAAACCGCGCCGCAGCGCCTTGATTGGAGAATAGCCGAGAAGTGCAAGGCTCTTCAAGAAGACGCGAACCTGACCGAAAGGCTCGTCCTTGCGCTGGCGCTGTTCGATCAGCGTCGACAAGACGCCATTGCGCAAACCGCGCGCGGTGATCCAGTCCTTTTCCAGCCGCCGCGCCGGGATGGTCTCGCGGACAATGCCTTCGTTACACCAGGCGATATTGAAGCCCTTGGCCCGCGAGCGATTGATGAAATCGGAATCGCCGCCGCCGGTGAAGTTGAACTTCAGGTCCATGAACGGATAGCCGATGGCTTCCAGAACCGGACGCGCAATCAACAGATTGCCGGACGAATAAATGATCGGAACCGGGCCCGTTTTATTGTAGTGCGGCAGGAAGACGGGGTGTCTCGCCCATTTTTCCGCACCCGGCTTCTCGAAGATCGGATATTGCGGACCGCCGACGAGGCTGGCGTTGTAACGCTCGGCGGTGGCCACCATGTTTTCGATCCAGGCCGGATCGGCCAGTTCATCGTCATCGATGACGATGACATATTTGAAATTCGGGAAATAGGTCATCGCTGTCAGCCAGCCCGCATTATAGGCATTGCAGTTGCCGCGATGGGATTCGACGATCAGCATACCGGTATATTTCCCGGCATCGAACTGCGGCGCCGCAACCTTGGCACCTTCCCGATCCTCCGCCTCATTCTCGATCACCACGACCGCAAAGCGGCGGCTTGTGACCTGAGCGTTCAGTGTGTCGAGTGTGCGGATGACATGTTCCGGGCGGCGAAATGTCGGCAGTGTCACAACGACTTCGATTTCATCGAAACCAAGCCCAGGTGTTTTAGCAATTACTTCTATATGACTTGGTAAATTAGACATAAACGCTACCGGATATTTGGAACTTCTATATTTGTTTATCCGCCATTATTGAAAAACATTTAAAGAAAAGTTCACCGCTGGGTTATAAAAACTGACCAAGACTATCATAAAGCATGCCAGCCTGGAATGTCAGGCGTTTTAAGATCAAGTGATGTTCAGGAGTTGAATTGCCGTCCCCCCACCTTGTTTTCGTAACGTCGATTGTTCCACACGGAGTACCGACGACCGGCTATGAAGTGGCAAACGCCGCCGTGGTCGACGGTCTGCGTCGCTCGGGCGCAAAAGTAACCGTTCTTGGCTTCACTTGGCCGGGCGTGAAAGCCGATGCCGCAGATACTATCGTTCTGGGTGAAGTCGAAGTGCGGACTGAAGGTGCCGGCATCAGGCGCAAGATCGGCTGGGTTCTGAAATCCTTCCTGACAGGATTGACGGTTTCATCGGCGAAGCTGCGCGTGATACCCGCGCAGCAACTGCGGGAAGCCATCAAGCAGATCGGCCCGTTCGATGCCTATGTGCTGAATGGCGTAACGTTGCCCGGTGCGTTTGAAGATATTTTCAAAGACAAGCCATCGCTTTTCGTGGCGCATAATGTAGAATATCGCTCGGCAGAAGAAAATGCAGCCGATGCCAGAAGCTTCATCCAGAAATTCCTGTTCGGTCGCGAAGCCCGCATTCTCAAGGGGCTGGAAAGCCGCCTCAGCGGCAATGCCCGTTTCACCTTCACCTTTGCCGAGGATGACGGCCCGGCGCTCGGGCTTGGCTCTGATCGGTTTGCCACAATGCCACTCGTCACGCCGGGTGGCGCGCAGGCCGCACAGCAGCACCCGATCAAGTACGGCCTTGCCCTTATCGGCACATGGACATGGCATCCGAACCGCATCGGCCTTGAATGGTTTCTGCGCGAGGTAAAGCCCCATCTTCCCGACGACATTTCCATCGCGATTGCAGGGAACACGCCTGCGGATCTGATTGCAGCATGGTCCGGCGTCGACTTCTTGGGCAAAGTTCCGGACGCGACCGAATTCGTGGAAAGCGGCGCGCTCGTACCGCTTATCAGCCGAGCGGGAACCGGCGTGCAGCTAAAGACCATCGAAACATTCGAGTTGGGAATGCCAAGCGTCGCCACGGCGCATTCCGTGCGTGGTATCAGCAATATTCCGGACAATTGCACCATTGCCGACGACCCGCGAGCCTTCGCCGCAGCAATCATCGAGCGCATTGAAAAGACAAGATCAGGAGATCGCCAGCGGTTGGACGGCAAAGCCTTCACCCGGTCACAAATCGAAGGCATGGACCGCGCAGTTGCCAGAGGTCTGCAAGCACTTCGTGGCGAAGAGAGAAATACGGACCAAGCATGATGCATACAGAAAACGTCACTTACCGCAATATCCTGGGCGTGAAGGTCGCCTGTTTTGATTGGGACGGAGCCTTTGCCTTTTTCGAGAGCCGCATCAATGAAGGCCGGTTCATGAAACAGGGCTGGCTCAACGCCAATAATTCCAACATTGCGAATACCGACTCGGCCTATCACGCTGCACTGGAGGATTTCCTGATCCTGCCCGACGGTGTGGGCGTCGATATTGCCAGCAAGGTTGCCTATGGCAGCAAATTCCCTGCCAATCTCAACGGAACGGACTTCATTCCGGGCCTGCTGGACCACATGAAACGTCCGCTGAAAGTCGCTCTGCTAGGCGGCGGTCCCGGCGTTGCCGCCGATGCCGCGCAGCTTTTCAAGCAACAGACCCCACGCCATGACTATCGCGTCATTTCAGACGGTTTCTTCAAGCCCGCCGATCTTGATGGCATTCTGGCACAGCTCAAAGATTTCCATCCCGACATATTGCTCGTCGCGATGGGCGTGCCGCGGCAGGAACTCTTTATCGACAAGAACATCACGGGGGAACATTGCACGGTGGCGAGTGCGGTCGGCGCGCTCTTCGACCTGCATACAGGTCGTGTCCAGCGCGCCCCGCAATGGGTGCGCAATATCCAGATGGAATGGGTGCACCGGCTGCTGCAGGAGCCGCGACGGCTCGCAAAGCGCTATCTTATCGGCAATCCCGTATTTCTGTGGCGCGTCGCCAAAGGCTGGATGAAGGGAGGTCCCCGGTGAAAACCGCAATCGTCACAGCCAGTTGGGACCAGGATTTCGAGCGCTGCAAGCTGCTTTGCGAGACCATCGACAATTTTGTCAGCGGCTTCACAAAGCACTATATCCTTGTCGACAGCAAGGATGTCGCCTTGTTTCGCAAGCTCGAAAGCGCAAAACGGGTCATCATCGATGAACGCGATCTGCTGCCATCCTGGTTGCATGCCTTCTGGGACCCGACCTATCTGTGGCGCAGGCGGGTTTGGCTTTCGCTCCGAACCAAGCCGTTGCGGGGTTGGCATGTGCAACAATTGCGCCGCATCGCACTTGCCGATGCCGTGGAGGAAGATGGATTTCTCTATACGGATTCCGACACGGCATTTATACGCCCTTTTGATTGCGGTACACTCTGGCATGACAAAAAGCTCCGGCTTTTCGTGCGCCCGAATGCGCTTGCCAACCCGGAATGGCCGGAACACCCGGTCTGGGCTGCCAATGCGGCCAAGCTGCTTGGTATCGAGAACGGAAAAAGCGGGCTGAACGACTATATCGGACAGCTCGTCTCATGGCGGCGCGACAGCGTGCTTTCGATGTGCGAGAGGATCGAAGCCCACACCGGACAGCACTGGGTGGCGGCACTCGGCAATATACGGCGGTTTTCCGAGTGCTTCATCTATGGTCGCTATGTCGATGATGTGCTGCACGGCTCCGGTCATTACAGCGACACCCATGATCTTTGCCGGATGCAATGGTTCGCACCACCGCCGAGCGAAGACGAATTCCGGACTTTTATCGCCGAAATGGAACCTTATCAGGTTGCCATTGGGATGCAGTCCTTCCTCGGCCTTTCGGTCGATGATATTCGCCGGATCATAACTGTCTAGAGCATTTCCAGCAAAAGTGCGAAGCGGTTTTGCGTTAGAAAATGCGACAAAACAAATATTTAGAGCGGCTCCGGCGATTCTGTTAAAATAGGAACCGCTCTAGACCCGCTTTGCCGGCAAACGGATGCTCTTATAGGTGAAAACCAGCGACAAGAGATAAAGTCCGGCAAATATGATGTTGAGTCCGAGAATCCAGTCGTGACTATCGACAAAATTCACGAGCAACAGCCATACAAAGAGCGCTTTGGCGGCGGTCATCAGCACCATGCTCAATGTCCTGAGACCCGACTGGCCGCGCGCATAAAGAATTTCCGTCTGATACTCGATGAGATTGCGGAACCCTGGCACGAGCAGCACCAGCGGCAGCAACCCGACAATGGGAGCGACGCTTGAACCAAGTGCTTTCGGGAATATTTGCAGGAACACGACCATCGCACCAAGACCTGCCACCGACACGGCAAAGACCGCAAATTCCAACCAGACGCGGATGCGCAGCGATGACAACATGTCCGGCGTGCGCATGAGCTTTTGCACCAGCATCATGTTGAAGGAGCGCACCGGCAGGGCCGTCAGATCAACAAGCCGCATGATGATCGCATAAAGACCCGCCGTCACAGGCCCGCCAACGATCAGCACGAGAAGCTTGTCGAGCTCGGCCTGAATATAGAACAGCAGTTCTGCTCCCATCACCGCAATTGCATCGGAAAGCCGCCGCATATAAAGCGCCGGTTTGAAGCGAAGCCGAACCGACGGGTAAAATTTCAACGCCATCAGCAGCGCGACCCCATTGGCCGCCGCATACCACCACGCCCAATGGGCGATGTCGTGGACACTCGCCAGCCACATGAACAGAACGGCTGCGATGGCGCGCATCGCCGTCCCGAAAATCACCAGTCCCGCCGATATGCCGAACCGGCGCAGGCCGTTGTTGACGATGATGACGATTTCCGTCGAACGCCAGAACAGTGCCTCGGCAAATACCACCACGGCAAAAGGCAGAAACGAAATATCGCGGCTGAAAAAGACGAAATAGACCAGCCAGGAAACCAGCGCAAACAGCGGCAGAGAAACCAGAATGGCTACGAGAAAGCCCGCCGTGTAGACACCGAGCAAATGCGGCTTCACTGTCGATATGCGGTAAAGCGGTGAACTGAAGCCCAGAGAAATGATACGCGACAGAACCACGCCCGTACCCGAAGCGGTGGCAAAAATACCGAAATCACCAGTCGGCAGCGTATTTGCAAGCGCGATGAAATAGACAAGCGAGATCACCAGCCTGCCCGCAGAGCCGGAAAACAGGGACAGATAATCCCGCACCATTCCGGCATGGTTGCCTGACAGTTTCCAGAACGCTTTCGCTATCAACAGGGCGCCTCGTTTATCGCGGTATTCGGTTCTAGCGAAAAAGATTTAAACTTTTCTTTGCAAGCTTGAAGAGTAAACAAGCAAAAGCTAAAGTTGCAGATTCAGGGAATTGGCACTTCGTCTCGACATTATTTTAACGTTTTGTTTTCTATAAAAAATTACATTCGGTGTTCAAATGCAGGCTGACCGGATTTGGGCTCGGCATGCGGGAGCCTTGGCTTATGGATTTCAAAGCATCGATTGATACCGGAAACGGTTGAGACGACATACAAATACGGACGATTTCGGCAATGAGCGATCACGAGGAGCGTAGAAAAGTGGGGGGCGATAAACCTCTTCTCGCATTCTCCAACGCTCATCCGACCGGTCGCCCCGCTAATCGCCCGGCTAATCGCGTTGACAGCGAAACCGCACCCCCATGGACACCGCCCGCGACACCGGATGAACGCGCCGCATTTTTTCGCCAGCACGATCATGCCGTGCAGGAAGCGGCGGAACCCGTTCTCGATGAAGAACTGGATGACACGGATGTTGCCGAACTGCAAAAGCGCATCGCGCTGATCGAGGCAGAACTCGAACGCAAGGTTCAGGAGCGCGAACGCCACAAGGCCATGGCCGACACGCCCCTTCCGGCATCCAAGCCAACCGATGAGCCAATCCGACATGAACCGGCTTCCGTCATCAAAAGACCGACGGCGGACAGCGAGTGGAAGCCGCTGATAGACCCGCGCATCGCCATAGACGTGGTGCGGGGATCACGCAGGTTCCTGCTGGTCAGCACGATATTAGGCGGGGTGATCGCCGCGCTTTATGCATTATCTCTGCCGCAAATATATGTCGCTTCGACCGATATTCTGGTCGATCCGCGCAACATCAAAACGGTGGGAGACGAACTGACGTCGGGGCAGCTTCCGACCGATGCATCGCTGGCCGTTGCCGAAAGTCAGGCACGCATCATCGATTCCAGCAGTGTGCTGCTGAAGGTGATTGACAAGACCGAGTTGACAAAAGACGCCGAATTCAACGGCACTCTGGTTCCAACCGGCATTGCCGGGCTATTTGCACAGATCAAGAGCATGCTGTCGCCCCAAAAGACGACCGACAGCCAGACGCTGCAAACCCACGTTCTCAATAATCTGCGCAAAAGCATCGCCATCAGCCGCGACGCAAAGACATTTATCTATTCGATCTCGGTAAAAACTCGCGATCCGCAGAAATCGGCATCGCTTGCAAACACCATCAGTTCCGTTTTCCAGAGTGAGCTTGCATCGGTGCAATCCGATGCCGCGCGGCGCACTTCGGACGAACTGTCGAACCGTCTTGCCGATATGCGCGCCAATGTCGAACAAGCGGAGCGCGCAGCGGCTGATTTCCGTGCCTCGCACGATCTGGTCAATGTCGACGGCAAGCTGATAAGCGATAACGATCTGACGCAGCTCAACGACCAGCTGACCAACCAGCGCGCTGAAACCATGCGGCTTCAGGCCCGTGTGCAGGTATTGAGCAGCGCCACATCCGATAGCGTGGTGTCCGGGACTATGCCGGAAGATCTGCGTTCCAACACGCTGACGGCACTGCGCGCGCAATATGCACAGGCGCGCCAGACGGCAAGCGGCCTCTCCACCCAGCTTGGGCCGCGCCATCCGGCACTCATTCAGGCACAATCGCAGGCAGGCACGGTCCTGAACGACATCGATGCCGAATTGCGGCGAATCCGCTCCTCGCTGCAAGTCGAGGTCGCCCGGTCCGTACAACAGGAAAAAGATCTTACCGCCCGCCTGGCGCAGCTCAAATCGCAGCAGGCGAACAATAGCGGTGACCTAGTGAAATTGCGTGAGCTTGAACGCGAAGCCACGGCGCTGCGCTCAGTCTACGAAGCCTTCCTTCTGCGTTCGCGCGAGACGAACGAACAGGAAGGCCTGAATACGGCCAATGTCAGGGTTTTGTCGGAAGCCCGCCCGCCGCTGGATCCGGCAGGCACATCGCGCAAGCTCATCGTCATTGCGGGGCTGGTTGCAGGCTTCCTCGCAGGGCTTGCGATTACAGCCGTCCGCAACTTCGGACGGCTGCTGCGTTTATCTTAATTCACGCGGACTGCCGCAAAGAGGCTTCTACACGCGCCACCTTGCGTCCGCTGGCACGCAGAATGCCGTGTGCCCCGTCAAGATGGCCCGGTTTCAGCTCAAGCGCCAGAAAGCGACGCTTTTCATAAGGGCCGGGCATGGCAAGCTCGCCAGTCTTTTCGGCGGTAAAGCTAAAGCGCTCATAATATTCCGGATCGCCGACAAGCAGGATCGCACCATGGCCGCGGTCTTTTGCTTCATCAATCGCATGACGCATCAACGCCGAACCGATACCGCAACCGGCAGCAGATGGATCGACCGCCAGCGGGCCAAGCAGCAACGCAGACACAGGAAAGCCGAAAGCATCAAGACCAGCATGGATATCCCACAGCCGGACGGAGCCGGCAAGCGATCCGTCTTCACCAAGCGCGGCAAAAGCCAACCCTTCTGCGGGCAGGCGACCGCGACGCAGTTTCTCCGATGATTTCCGGCGACGGCATTCACCCATCGCACGATCGAGCAGCGCTTCGCGCGCCAGCACGTACTCCAGCGTTTCGTCCGCTATTGTGAAAGCCGGAGCGACAACGGTTGCGGTATGTTCCTGAATTTCCAGAGTTGCGTTCATGACATCTATCCCCGCAAAGCGGCTGCAGCACACTCCGCCCGGCGCCTTGCGGTGCCAGACGGATTGAGAGGATCAATTGGGTTTGAACCCTATTGATCAGATGACGTAGGATCGGAGCGGTTCGAAGCCGTTGAACGCCACCGCCGAATAGGTGGTGGTGTAGGCACCCGTGCCTTCGATGAGAATTTCATCACCGATGGTCAGCGAGAGCGGCAGCGGGTACGGCGTCTTTTCATAAAGCACGTCGGCGCTGTCGCAGGTCGGACCAGCCAGCACGCATGGTTCGGTTTCACTGCCGTCATGCGGGGTCACGATCTGGTAGCGGATCGCCTCGTCCATGGTTTCGGCCAGACCGCCGAACTTGCCAATGTCGAGATAGACCCAGCGCACATTGTCGTTGTCCGCCTTGCGGGAGACCAGAACCACTTCGGTCTTGATCACGCCTGCATTGCCGACCATGCCGCGGCCCGGTTCGATAATGGTTTCCGGGATACGGTTGCCGAAATGCTTGGACAGCGCATCGAAGATCGCCATGCCATAAGCCTGAGCGGTCGGTACGTCCTTGAGGTAACGGGTCGGGAAACCGCCGCCCATATTGACCATGCGCAGCACGATGCCTTCATCGGCAAGGGTGCGGAACACCGAAGCCGCATCGCCAAGCGCGCGATCCCATGCGGAGAGGTCCGTCTGCTGCGAGCCGACATGGAACGACACGCCATAGGAATCGAGGCCGAGCGACTTTGCATGGCGCAGAACGTCGATGGCCATGGCAGGCACGCAGCCGAACTTGCGCGACAGCGGCCATTCGGCGCCTTCACCGTCGGTCAGCACACGGCAGAACACGCGGCTACCGGGAGCGGCGCGGGCAACTTTCTCGACTTCTTCAACGCAATCGACCGCATAAAGGCGGATGCCCAGCTCGAAAGCGCGCGCGATATCGCGCTCCTTCTTGATGGTGTTCCCATAGGAGATACGGTTAGGCGTGGCGCCGGCTTCCAATGCCATTTCGATTTCGGCAACCGAAGCGGTATCGAAGCAGGAGCCAAGCGAAGCGAGCAGGCGCAGGATTTCCGGCGCAGGATTTGCCTTCACCGCATAGAAGATGCGCGAATAGGGCAAAGCCTTCTCGAAGCTCTGATAGTTGTCACGCACGACGTCGGTGTCGACGACGAGGCAGGGACCGTCCGGACGGCGGGTGTTGAGGAAGTCGATGATACGCTGCGTTGCCATGGTCGTTCTCCCGCACGGCTTATCTGTTGCCGTATCTAAGGGACAAAGTGTGCATGAACGCATCCGCCGTGAGGCCAGCCTTTGGAGGTGCTGATGTCACGCGAAAACTCATGCGGCGATGGAACAACGCTAGATTCGCGTTACTCCGCTTTGTCTGCCTTGGATTGGAATTGGAGAACCGCATCCGCACTTCTGGCAATGAAGGTGTGCCTCTTCAGTAATTTCGGCTTTTGGACAGCCGAAAGACACTAGAAAGGCCCGCACCGTCGTTGCTTCAAGATGTCCTCGATCTGGCGGTTGGCCAACAGATCGACTGGAGCGGTTAGGTCCAGGTACCGTACCGAATTCCTCACCATTCGAGGATCGGCGGACACCCACAGGCACGTGCGACTTTGGGCAAGCGCGATATAAGCGCAAAGTCGTGTCCATTCAATGACAAAAATTTCGTTGAGCGAATTTATTTTTGGCCGGATCGCGTTGAACGACACGCTTGCCATTGTTCAATATAAGTGAAACATTCTCCATCCAAACCTGCCTCGAAAGAGCGTAAACAACCCGTTAATTGCTGTATGTTGTGAACAATGGCCCGTTTCGATCCCTTCAACGCCATCATTGCAAAACCGGAAGAACCGCCTGTTCACGCATCGAGTGGGCCGCTTAAAAGTGAACGGCTGGCCGTAAAAGACATTTATGACGTCGCCGGAATGGTGACCGGATGCGGCAATCCGCAGATCGAGGCCGAATCACCTCAAGCCGAAAGATCGGCTCCGGTGGTGGCGAGGCTTCTCGCCGCCGGTGCCGAATTTGTCGGCAAGGCCCAGACCGACGAACTTGCCTTTTCCCTGATGGGGCAGAATTCGCATTTCCCCTATCCTATTAATCCTGCAGCACCGGATCGCGTTACCGGCGGCTCATCGTCCGGTTCGGCTGCGGCGGTGGCCAGCAAGCTTGCCGATATCGCGCTCGGCTCCGATACGGGCGGCTCCATCCGGGCACCCGCGAGCTTTTGCGGTCTCATCGGCCTACGCACTACCCATGGTCGCATTCCGCTCGAAGGCATCATGCCGCTCGCACCCTCGCTCGATACCATTGGATGGTTTGCACGCGATATCGACCTTTATGACCGCGTTGGCTCTATCCTGCTTGGCGACGACGCGCAGGAATTCAGCCTGACGCAGCTTCGCTATATGCCGGTTCTGGAGCAGCTTCTGCTCAGCCAGGAAGAAACTGACGCCTATCGCACCATGTTCGCCAATGTGCGCCCACACTTCTCGGGTCTCAAGGCGGCGAGCCAGCCGACGCTCTCGATAGACGAACTCTATCTGGTCTTCCGTCACATACAGGGTGCGGAAGCCTGGGCGACGCATGGCGACTGGATTTCTTCGGGTGATCGCAAGCTCGGCCCCGGCGTTGCCGACCGTTTCGCCTTCGGGGCGGACATCGCCGCTGATCTCGTTGCCCGCCAGCGTGTGCGGCGAGCACATTTTTCGCAGGAACTAGAACAGATTATCGGCAATGATGCCGTGCTGGCACTGCCGACCGTGCCGGGTGCTGCTCCGCTGGCAAAGGAGCCTTTCGAAACCTTGCAGGCCTATCGCGAACAGGCTTTGCGCCTGCTCTGTCTTTCCGTGCTTTCCGGCCTGCCGCAAATCACATTGCCATTGGGGCAGGTGCAGGGCGCACCTTTCGGCATTTCCTTCATCGGGCCACGCGGCAGCGACCGGGCGCTGATCGCACTGGCCAGAAATATCATCGGGAAGCGAGACTAGACCATGGATACCCTCACACGTATGCGCGCCTTCATCGACGTGGTCGAGGCGGAAGGCTTTTCCGCCGCGGCGCGAAAAATCGGGCGCTCCAAGGCACTGCTTTCCAAATATGTGCGCGAACTGGAAGACGAGCTGGGCGCACGCCTTCTCAACCGCACCACGCGGCAATTCTCGCTCACCGAGGCCGGGCACACCTATTATCACCGCGCGGTGGAGATCATCCGCGAGATCGACGCGCTGCAGGATGCCGTCAGCGAAACCAGCTCGGATGCACGCGGACGCATCAAATTGTCAGCGCCGCGCACTTTTGCCGATGCGGTCATCGGTCAGTCACTCATTGATTTCTGCCTCGCACATCCGGAAATCGTGCTCGATGTGCGACTGGATGATCGCTTTGTCGATCTGGTGGAAGAAGGCTTCGATCTTGCAATCCGTATCACGCGGTTGCAGGATTCTTCCCTCATTGCCAAGCGCCTCTCGCCCTTCCACTCCATCCTGTGCGGTGCGCCGGAACTGATTGCCCGCGTCGGCAAACCCGAACGTCCCGAAGATCTAGCCGACCGGCCTTGCATCATCGACACCAATGCACGCTCGCGCAACAACTGGCATTTCCGCAATACGGACGGTTCGATGATGACGGTTCCCGTCAACGGTCCGATTGAGGTGAACAGTCCGGTTGCAACCAAGAACGCTGCACTCGCCGGTCTTGGTTTCTGCATGCTGCCCGCGTTCATTGCAGAAGAAGAAATCGAGCATGGCAGGCTCGTCGCCTGTCTGGACGAGTTCATCGTGAGGGATGGCGGCATCTATGCGGTTTATCCGCATCGGCGCTATCTGCCCGCGAAAATCCGCGCACTGGTGGATTTTCTGACCCAATGGTTCAAAGAGCGGGAGTAGAGTGCTCCAGCGTCGCACTTTCGCCGCCTTCAGGCATAAGCGTGGGCAAACTCTAACGGAAAGTTTTATGCTGGTTTCGTCGTCTTGGCTCAAAAGCAGGTTCGTCCGGGCTGCCGCAACTGTGCTGCTGGCCGGGCTGCCGACGGCTGCGCTGGCCCATCCGCATGTCTTTGCCGAAGCACGGCTGGAGCTAGCCATCGCGCCCGACGGCACAGTTAAGCAGCTTGCGCATGTGTGGCGTTTCGACGATGTTTTTTCCTCCACCGTTTTGATGGAATTCGACAAGAACGGCGATCTGCAGCTCGACAAGAACGAGTTGATCGACCTTGCCCATGTCATCAATGGCTCAATTGCCGAATTCAAATATTTCCAGACCGTGCTGGACAACGGCAAGGACGTGAAAATGGCAAGGCCAACCGATCTTGCCGCGGATTTCACCGACAATCGTTTGCTCATCATCTTCACAAGCAAGCCCGAAAAGCCGTTGAAGCTGGCGCCCGGTCACAAGGTCAGCTTCGGTGTCTACGACCCCACCTTCTATACGGCCATCGATTACATGAACGACAGCGATCTGGTTGTGAAGGGCCTGCCTACAGGCTGCGCCTCCAAGGTGGTGCGACCCGATCCGGATGAGGCGCTCGCCCAGAACCAGGCGACACTGACCGATGCCTTCTTCAACGATCCGATGGGCACGGACATGTCGAAAATATTCGCAACCCGTCTCGAAATTGATTGCGCGGAGAAAGGAAAGACAGGCTGATGAGAAAACCGGCTACCCTTATTCTAACCCTCTGTCTTACGATGATTGTTGTGCAAGCCTATGCGCAATCATCGCTCGGCATTGGCGCGAATGAGGTGGCGATGAAGCCGACCGGGCCTTTCGCACATATCATTCTCTGGATGAATGAGCAGCAGCGCACATTCTACCTCGCCATGACCAACGCTCTGAAAGCCATGCGTGAGGATCCGTGGCAAGCTTCGGTTCTGGTCGGGCTTTCCTTTATCTATGGCATTTTTCATGCAGCAGGTCCCGGCCATGGCAAGGCCGTCATCTCCTCCTATATGATCGCCAATGAAACGGCACTTCGGCGCGGCATATTCCTGTCGTTCATTTCATCGCTTTTGCAGGCGATCATGGCCATCGCTGTGGTTGGCCTCGCATGGTTCCTGTTGCGCGGCACCGGCATTTCCATGAACCAGACCGCCCGCTACATGGAAATCGCCAGTTTTGCGCTTGTCCTGTTTTTTGGCCTCTGGCTTCTGGCGCGCAAGCTACCGCAGCTTTTCAAGAAGCGCGACGATGCAGGCCCCGCCGCATCGCTTTTCGCCACAGCACCCGAACCGGCAATGGCTTCCGGCCCGGCATGGCAGGGCAGTATTTCGCAAGCGACCCGCGCGGCTGCGACCGCCAGTACGGTCAAGCTCAATTACAAGCCCGCAGCCGCCACGGCAGCGGATCACATCTTCATCGGCGAAGGTGATGTGTGCGCAGCGTGCGGCAACGCCCATATTGCCGATCCATCGACGCTGGGCGACGATTTCAACTGGAAGACAGCCTGGTCGGCGATTTTCTCGGTGGGCCTGCGCCCCTGCTCCGGCGCGCTGATCGTGCTGACATTTGCGCTGTTGAACGGCCTGATGGTCGGCGGGCTTCTCTCGGTTTTCGCCATGGCCTTCGGCACATTCATCACCGTGGCGGTTCTCGCCACGCTCGCCGTCACCGCCAAGAACACGGCCTTGCGCTTTGCGGGCAGCAAGGCCATGTCGGGTCGCCTGAAAGCGGCAATCGAAGTTACCGCCGCGCTGTTTATCGCGCTGACGGGCGCATTGCTGCTCAGTGCCTCACTGGTTGGCTAATCCTTATTCTGGCGGCGCGAGCGCAGCCAGAAAATCGCGAAGAAGCCAAGAACGAAAACAATCGGGAAAATGATCGCCGCGATTTGCGAGCGTTCGCCCAGAGCCAGCATGATGCTGGGCACGAAATAGGCAAGCACCCCGAAGCCGATCAGGATGATGGCGGCGGCGATTGCCGGATTGCTCTTCTTGCCGTCAGCCACGATCACGAAACTCCTCCAGCCTTTTCTTCTGCTGGCCGTCACTATCAAAGTTTTCCGGCGCAAGCCATGCCTGATAGGCTTTTCTCAAGGCAGGCCATTCGCTGTCGAGAATGGAAAACCACGCCGTATCACGGTTCTTGCCCTTTGCCACCATATGCTGACGGAAAACTCCTTCAAACTGAAAGCCGAACCGCTCGGCAGCCCGCTTTGAAGGTTCGTTTTCGTTGTGGCACTTCCATTCGTAGCGGCGATAGCCAAGCTCATCGAAAATATACTGCATGAACAGGAACTGCGCTTCCGTGGCTGCGGGCTTGCGTGAAATCAGCGGCCCCCAATAGATGCTGCCTATCTCGATAACACCATGGGTCGGATCGATGCGCATCAGCGCCTGCCGCCCGGCGACCTTGCCGCTTGCCTTGTCGACCACCGCGAAAAACATGGGATCGTCGCTTTTAGACGCCTTTTCCAGCCACGGCTCCAATTCGGCGCGCGTTACGGGCGGAGCTTCGAACAGCCATTTGAAACGCCGGTCCGCATCGGCAACCGAAGAAGCGGCGAAAAGCTCGTCCCCATGCCTCTCAGGGTCCAGCGGTTCCAGCCGCACATAGCGGCCTTCAAGCACTTTGCGTTCCGGCCTGGGGCGCGGCGTCCAGTTCTGCAAATCAGTCATGCTGTTCTCCCAACCGGGTAACAGGAGCATAAAACCCACCGGGCCGAAACCGGATTATTGTCCCCGCGTCATTTTTCCCGGATAGCCGCCCGATCCACCGAAACCGCCTTCACCAGCGCCACCACGTCGTCACCGGTGCGCAACGCCAGTTCGTCCACCGAACGCCGGGTCAGCCGCGCACCGAGACGCCGTCCCTGAAAGTCGAGCGAAACATAGGCATTCGGTCCCTCCCCCGCCTCGATGCCAATCACCTTGACGGGCAGAAGGTTGCGGATGCTGATCGCTTCGGGAACTTTCCGCGCAATCGAAACATCGCGGGCGCGCACGCGCAGCCGCACATGCATATCCTGTTTCAGCCCTGCATCGCTGAGCTGGAACGACGCGCCGCCAAGATCGATTTCCGCCAGCTTGTAGCGCTCGTCATAGGACGAAACCACCCCCTCCAGCAGCACACCGCCGCCTTCACCTTCCGCATCGATCAGCGGGAACACATCTGCCGCCGCCCCGCTTGCCGTCACCCGGCCAGCGGACAGAAGCACGATTTCATCGGCAAGCCGCGCGACTTCATCGATTTCATGGCTCACATAGACAATCGGAACATGGCTTTCATCACGAAGACGTTCGATGAAAGGAAGGATTTCCTGCCTGCGCGCATGGTCGAGCGAGGACAACGGCTCATCGAGCAGCAGAAGTGCGGGATCGGACAAGAGCGCCCGGCCAATGGCGACACGCTGACGCTCGCCGCCGGAAAGCGTCGATGGCCGCCTGTCGAGAAGATGGTCAATGCCGAGCAGCGCCACCACCTCGTCAAAGCTACGGGTAGCCTGTCTATGTCCGGCCCAACGCGCATAAGTCAGATTGCGCTTGACGCTCATATGCGGGAAAAGCCGCGCTTCCTGAAACACATAGCCGATGCGGCGCTTTTCTGGTGGCAGATTGATACCCTTTTCGGCATCAAACAGCGTGAAGTCACCGACGGCAATGCGTCCGCTCTCCGGACGAAGTGTTCCGGCAATCATTTTCAGAAGCGTCGTCTTTCCCGCGCCGGAATGGCCAAACAATGCAGTCACACCCCAGTCGGCAGCGAAATCGGCCTCGACAGGAAACCTGCCATTGCGCCCTTTGATCGAGACAGCAAGCCCGCTCATTTCGTTGCTCCTGCAAGCTTGCGCTGCAGCCATTCGGACAGGACCACGGCCACAATCGAGATAGCTGCAGATATGGCGATCAGGCGGAATGCCTCGGCATCGCCCGATGGGGTCTGCATCAGGGCATAAATGGCAAGCGAAAGGGTCTGCGTTTCACCCGGAATGTTGGAAACGAAGGTTATCGTGGCGCCGAATTCACCCAGCGCCTTGGCAAAGCCAAGCACTGCGCCTGCCAGCACGCCAGGCAGCAAGGGCGGCAGAATGACCGTGAAGAAGGCTGTGAACCGGTTGGCACCAAGTGTGCGCGCTGCTTCCTCAAGCCCGCGATCAAGCCCTTCTATCGAAAGCCTGATCGGACGAACGAGCAGCGGAAACGCCATAACACCGGCAGCAAGGGCCGCGCCCGTCCAGCGAAAAGAAAAGGAAAGGCCGAACCATTCCTGCAAAGGCGCGCCCAACGCTCCACGCGCCCCAAAAAGGATCAGAAGCAGATAGCCTGTCACCACCGGCGGCAGGACCAGCGGCATGGTGACGATGGCCTGCGCCAGCGACTTGCCCGGAAAATTGAACCGGGCAAGAATCCAGGCGACGATGAAGGCAGCCGGCAGAGCGACAATGATAGCTATTCCGGCAACCCGGAGCGACAGAGACACGATCTGCCAGACATTACTCTCAATCATCTTTGGCCATCATTATTCAGCAGCCTCTGCAGCTCCTACAAAGCCCTTGTCCTTGATGATCGCCTGACCGGCATCGCTTTCAAGGAACGCAAGGAAAGCCTTGGCAGCATCGGTTTTGTTCTTCGCAACGAGTGCCGCCGGGTAAAGGATCGGTGCGTGGTTGCTAGCAGGGAAGCGATAGGCTTCGACCAGTTCCGGTGCTGCGGCACGGTCCGACGCGTAGACGATGGCCGCCTTCACTTCGGCACGGCTGACATATTGCAGCGCAACGCGCACATTCTCGGCAAAGACCGCATTCTTCTCGACATCCTTCCAGATATCGAGCTTTTCAAGCGCCGCTTTGCCATATTTGCCAGCCGGGACATTCGATGGATCACCCATGGCAAAACGGCCCGCGCTCAGAAGCGCCTTGGCATCGCTCTTCGGCGTGTCCTTCTGCGTTGCGATCACCAGCGCATTGCCCGCAATGACCTTGCGCGAAGCTTTGTCGATGGCATCGGCCTTTTCGACATAATCCATCCAGTCGAGATCGGCGGAAATGAAAATCTGCGCCGGAGCGCCCTGCTCGATCTGCTTGGCCAGAACCGACGAAGACGCAAACGACGCCACCACTTCGGTGCCGTCCCTGGCCTTCATCTGCTTCGCGGCTTCCTCGATAACGTCCTTCATGCTGGCGGCAGCGAAAACGGTCACCTTCTCGGCAGCATGAGCAACCGACGCAGCACCCGCTGCAACGGTGATGAGAAACGCAGCGATGAGTTTTTTCATGAATGTCCTCCATAATGTCCGTAAGCCACGGACAAATCCATCATCCGCCGGAAAACCGGCGTTGTTTCTGTGCGAGCATTGGAGATTTCCAATACCCCGACTTGCGATGATGGGTGTGATGGAGGCAAACGCGACCCGGATGCCGTCAAACCCTTGATGCACGGGCGTCCATGCAAAAGCCGCCCAAAATTCCGTAACGAATTCAGATCGTTCCAGAACCCAAGTCACCATAATGCGGTGAAATCCGTTTGACCAGCCCTATGACGAGCATGCGGCATCAGCTACCGATATGTTTGTGCGCCCCGCGCAGTTCGGCAAGCTTTACCTGCTTCTGGCGCTCCGCATAACGCGCACGATCTTCTGGCGTGCGTTCGTCATAACAACCGGCACAGGAAACGCCTTCCTCGAAAAACTGCGAAAGCTTGTCTTCGGGCGAAATCGGACGACGGCAGGCACGGCAAAGTTCAACGTCGCTTTCAGCAAGGCCGTGGCCAACGGCTACGCGCTCGTCGAACACGAAGCACTCACCGTTCCACATGCTGTCTTCACGCGGGATTTCTTCGAGATATTTCAGGATACCGCCCTTGAGATGGAAGACATCATCAAAGCCCAGCCCCTTGACGAAGGCCGTCGCTTTTTCGCAACGAATTCCCCCAGTGCAGAACATAGCGATCTTCTTGCCTTCCAGCTTGTCGCGGTTCTGTTCAACCCACTCAGGAAACTCACGGAATGTCTTGGTCTGCGGATCGAGCGCCCCTTCGAATGTGCCGATGGCATATTCATAATCGTTGCGCGTATCGACAACGACAGTGTTTTCATCGGCAATCAGGGCATTCCAGTCCTGCGGCGCGATATAGGTGCCAACGCTTTTCAGCGGATCAATGCCATCGACACCCATGGTGACGATCTCGCGCTTCAGCCGCACTTTCATGCGATGGAACGGCATTTCGCTCGCATGGGAATATTTGAGTTCGGGCTTGGCCAGACCGGGGATGGTAGTGATGTGCTGCACGAGTTTCTCAATCGCCTCGGCAGTGCCTGCAACAGTTCCGTTGATGCCTTCCGCCGCCAGAAGCAACGTTCCCTTGATACCATTCGAGCAGCAAAGCTGAGCCAGCGGCTCGCGCAGGCTTTCATATTGCGGCAGCGGCGCAAAGCAATAAAGGGCGGCAACGGTGAAAGGCAGATTGCTCATCGGTCCAGTCTTCTTTGAAAATTCATCCCGCAACTAATCCCCACAAACGGCGAATTCAAGTCAACTTTATCCTCATGCGGCCAAGTCGCCTCAAAATTCACCTCGAGACGCAACTTTTCGAGGAGAGATACATGTTCGACAGTCAGATGATCGCAGCCCTGACGGCGATGGCAAACGAGGTGGAGATCGATCCGGCGGCTTTGCTGGCAATTGCGGAAGTGGAAAGCGGCGGGCGGGCGCTGTTTGATATCAACGGAAGCAAGGAACCGGCCATCCGGTTCGAAGGACATTATTTCGACCGCAGGCTGTCCGGTCGCCTGCGCGACTATGCCAGGAGCAACGGGCTGTCGGCGCCAGTCGCAGGCCAGATACGCAATCCGAAATCGCAAGCCGCACGCTGGCTTCTGCTTGAACGTGCGATGGGCTTGAGCAAAAAGGCAGCGCTTGAATCCACATCCTGGGGGTTGGGGCAGGTCATGGGTGCACATTGGGAATGGCTTGGCTATCGCACCGTCGACGATCTTGTGGCGGAAGCGCGCGGATCGGTTGCCGGGCAGGCGCGGCTGATGCTGCGCTTCATCGAAAAGGCGGAGCTTCTTGAAGTGCTAGGGGCCTGCAATTGGCGCGAGTTCGCCCGACGCTATAATGGTCCGGCTTTTGCCCGCAACAAATATGACCAGCGTATGGCTGAAGCCTATCGGCGCTGGCAAAAGCAGCTCGACAGTTCTAAAAAGGCTGCGTAAATACGCCTCTTTCGGTGGTGGACAAACCGCCAAGGGAGATTTAAATCGATTTATACGGACGGAGCACCCTTTACCTTGATTGTAGCGGATGCTCCATCCATTTGTCCTGAAGCCGCGCATTCCGCCAATAATATGCGCCCAACAGCCGAGCAAGCCGATGTCCCAGAAAACCGATCTTCTCGTCCCCATCATGACAGGCCAGCCGGTCATTCCGGTTCTGTTGATCGACAAGGTGGAACATGCTGTTCCGCTGGCGCGCGCGCTTGCCAAGGGAGGACTGCCCGCCATCGAGATCACCCTGCGCACGGCAGCAGCACTTGATGCCATCCGCGCGGTTGCATCGGAAGTGCCGGAAGCAATCGTCGGCGCTGGCACGATCCTCAATGCGAAACAATATGAGGATGCAGCGAAGGCCGGTTCGCGTTTCATTGTTAGCCCCGGTGCGACGAAATATATCGTCGCAGCCGCAAATGACAGCGACGTGCCGCTTTTGCCTGCCGCCATCACGCCGAGCGAAATGCTGGCGCTCCGCGAAGAAGGCTATACTCATCTGAAATTCTTCCCGGCCGAACAGGCAGGCGGCGCATCGTTCCTGAAAGCGCTTTCCTCTCCGCTGGCCGGAACCGTTTTCTGCCCAACGGGCGGCATCAGCCTTGCAAATGCCAGGAATTATCTGTCGCTGCCGAACGTTGTCTGCGTCGGCGGTTCCTGGGTCGCACCGAAAGAACTCGTCGAGGCCCACGACTGGGATGCGATCACCGACCTTGCAAGCGAAGCAGCTGATCTGAAAAGCTGAACAAGACCAGATAAGAATGCAAAAAGGGGCCTCAACGGCCCCTTTTCTTTTGGAGTTGTCAACGGACCGATGGATCAGTTGGTTTCGGTGAACTTCGCCACTGTCAGGAAGGTAACGGCATTGCCGCTAAATTGGTTGGCGCGTTCGGTCGGCAGATTGCCGCGCTGGAAACCCGCCGTATAAACCATGGCCGGTGCCGACCGGAGCGCGTCGTTGCGGAGAACCGGATTGGTTACCGGCACCGCGCTGGAAACGGATTCCGTCGACATGGCGACTTCCGACGTCGGCATTACTGCCGGCTGAACGACTGCACGCGGCTTGGACTGAGCCCTGGCCACATAACGCCCGCCCTTCGCAGTGGTGCGAACGCCCGTTTCAGCTGCCTTGCCGATCGCTGCGACCTGTTTATGGACTGCAGCAGACGCGGTTGCCGTGGGCTTGGTCGGCGCTGTGCGGGCAACCGAGGCCGTCTGCACCGGTGCCGGAGCCTGTTTCGGCGCCGTGTCTGCAACCGGCTTGCTGTCATAATAGTCGTCGGAAGGCGGCGCTATCAGCTCGCCGATTTCATCCTTCTTGGATAGAAGGGCAAGCTGCGTATTGGCACGCGGCGCTTCCTTCGGCAGCGGGAAAGCTGCCGTTTCACCCGGCTGCGGCACAGTCACGTCGCCGGCATCGGCAACCTGGGTCGGTTCGGTCTGCTCGCGATTGACCAGCGCAGCAATTGCATCCTGACCGCTTGCGGCAGGGTTTTCACCCGGACGTGTTGGACGCGCCGACGGGACCACCGCGGTGGCAAGCTGCATATTATCCGTCTCAAGTTGCGGACGGGCCGACGGGATCGGAACAAAACCGTTCATCAATGACGAAGGCGTACCAGCATTGGCAACCTGTACCGTGTTCGCATCCACGGCCGCGCGGGCAGCAGCGGCAGCATCGGCGGCAGGTTCGGCCGCAGCGAGCGCCACGGCGTCCTGCGGCGCCATTGCCGGTTTGCGCGCCGGGATCGGAACATTGAGCGCAGCAACCGGAACTTCGACTGAGGCCTGTGCTTGGGCCTGGGCATCAAGGCCTGCTTCCGGACGCGGTGCCTGCATTGGAAGCGGAGCATCACGGGCAGGCAGAGCAGCAACCATGGTTTCACGTGGCTGCTGGACCGGCTCTTCCGGCACCGCTGCCGGAGCCTGACGTGCCGGCGCTGCGCGAGCCGGACGTGCCGTCGCCGGTGGAGCGCTCACATCACCAGTATCTTCTTCTTCATCGGCTCCGCCGCCAAACAGCGCACCGAACAGGCTCTTGCTGCGGCGCGGGGCGGAATTGCTGGCCACCATGACCTCGCCCCCGCCAGCCTTCCGCTTCTCGATCATGGCCAATGCCTGCTCGTAGCCGGGCAACGGCTTGCCGTCTGCAGGAAGGTGAGCGGTCTTGCCATCCGGAAACAACGCGAGCAACTCGCGGCGGCTCATGCGCGGCCAGGAGCGAACATTGCCGACATCCATATGGACGAATGGCGAACCGGAGCGCGGATAATAGCCGACGCCACCGATCTGATAGCGCATGCCGATGCCGCGCAGCTTCGCCAGCGGAACGCCGGGGATGTAAAAGTCCATCGCGCGGCCCAGCATGTGCTGGCTCTTCTTGGCAACCCCGGTATTCTTGGAGCGCGAACGCAGCATGGCATTTGTGGCTGGCGAACGATAAGCGGAAACGACGGTGATATACTGGCTCGATCCGGTGGAACGATAGACCTGCCAGACCAGATCAAACAGGCGTGGGTCCATCTTGGTCGGCTCGTTACGGCGCCAGTCGCGCAGGAAAACGTTGAGCTTTTTCAAACCCTGCGCATCAAAGCGACCGTTTCTCTTGAAGACGATTTCCGCCTTTTCGCCGGTATGAACGTAATAAAGCTTGAGAGAGCGCGTTTCGGCCGAAGCCTGCGAAGGAGACAGCGCCATGAGAACCGCAGCAGCGGCAAGGGCAGACGGAATGGATGCAGATACCTTCATCTTGGCCTTCATCCCGGTCCAAACCTTCGCAAAGCGCGCTTTAATGGTCGATATGCTGTTCATCGAATCGTATCGCCTTACCGTTTTCCGCCCCAGAGGCATTCTCATGGCATCCCTTGGGACGTTCTTTGTGATGCCACAAAAAGCCTGCGTCCCAGTTCTGCTCGAGCTCCGATTGTCGGATTTAATGGTTAATGGACGCTTAGTGAACAACAAATGAGGAAACACCATGGCAAAAAAGCCACACATGTGCACCTATTTTCGCCATGGTAAAAAAATTATTAACAGTCTTTAATCCGCAACACTACCTGCAAAAGGCGACAGCCATCCTATTATAAATTATTGAAATTCTATTAGTTATATGCTGTTGCGTCAGCTGGCGGCACGGTTGAAAGGAGTGGCTTCACCCTCGTCCTCATCGCCTGATCCCTTGCCGGAGATCGATGCCACATCGATGCCATATTCCTTCAGCTTCCGGTAAAGCGTGGTTCTCCCGATACCCAGACGCCGTGCAACTTCGCTGATCTGGCCGTCATAATGAGCAATCGCGAACCGGATCATCTCCTCCTCGGCCGCGGCAAGCGTGCGAACTTCACCTGCTCCATCGATCCCGCTGAACAAACCTGCCGAAGCACTCACACTTGGATCGTGATCGACAAGCTTGAACCGCGCGGACTGCTGTGCCGCCCTTGCCGGTTCATTCCCTGCACCGATCTGCGCGAAGTCAGCCGCCGTCAGTTCGCCGGTCTCGCAGAGAAGTACCGCGCGATAAACAGCGTTCTTCAGCTCCCGCACATTGCCGGGCCAGTGATAGGTTTTCAGCTTTTCCAGCGCATGCGTAGTGATGCCGGTTATATGCCCCATCCGCTCTTCACTGACATAGAGCATCATGAACTGGTGCAGCAGGATCGGAATATCTTCCAGGCGGTTACGCAGCGGTGGCATGGTGACGGCAAAGGAGCCGAGCAGATGATAAAGACCGGCATGGAATCGCCCCATAGAGACGAGATCGGCCAGGAGCCGGCTGTTCGAGGCCATGATTCGGGCATTGGAAAGCGTGCGCTCGCCTCCGCCGCCAGCCTCGAACTGCCCGGACTGCATGGCAGCAAAAAGCTTGATCTGTGTATGACGCGGCAACGCCCCAACTTCATCGAGAAAAAGTGTACCCCCATCGGCTTCAGCAAGCCTCCCGATGCTACGGATGGCATCTTCTTCGCGACGATCGCGCCGAGCAGCAGAGACACCAAAGAAAACCTCGTCGGCATTATCCACAGTCAGGCTGCGGCAATCGACGGTCACGAACGGGCCGCGCCAACGAGCACCACCGCTGCAAATGGCACGTGCCAGCGTCTCCTTGCCGCTACCGGGCTCTCCCTCGATCAGTAGTGGGGCATCCAGCGCCGAAGCCCGTCGCGCCAGAATACTGACCCGCTCCATTTCGGGGCTTTTTATCGCCATGTCGGAAAGCGTCAGGTGAGCTTTCAAAGAAGACCGGGCTCGGCGGATTTCCTGCGTCAGCGCATCAATCTTCAGGACATTGGAAACTGAAACCTGCACACGCTCGAAGACTACTGGCTTGGTCACGAAATCGACCGCGCCAAGCTTCATTGCTTGCAGAACCGGCTGAAGATCATCGTTTTGGACCAGAACGATGGCGGGAACATTATTTCCAGCTTCGCGCATCCGGCGCAATACGGTCAGGCCGTCCATGTCAGGCATCGACAGATCGAGCAGCATCAGGATTATGTCCTTGCGCTGACTTACAAAGCCGAGCGCACTCGCTCCGCCATCGGCAAGGATGGTCCGATAGCCCATACGCATGACTATCGCTTCCAGATTGCGGCGATGAATCGGATCGTCATCCGCTATGAGTATGCGCGTGGCCATTAAGAGCTATCATCAACCTATGGAGTTCCCACGCCCAAAATATTTAAACAGTTTAAATGTCTCAATATTCCAGGCGCGTCATTTGGCGCCAAGCCTTCATTGAATGCAAGGCACTAAAATGTGCCTGAGTACCCCATTCACAAAATTTGTATCCTGAATCCGCTTCGCAACTCAGACATTTGCCTTCCCATTATCCGGCGCTGGACGAGCGTTCACAAAATTTCGAAGCGCTTTTCCCACCTCTTGGCGATCCAGACAAGACATGCGAGAAGAAGCCCAACAGAACGGTTCCGGTTAACGCGAAATCGTGGAGCCGCTCTATCTCTTTGTTTGAATGCATTGTCCGACGAAAAACCGCTTCGCACTTTGCCGGAAATGCTCTTGGAGAATATTCATGACCCGCTTTTCAGAACCCGTTTCCTTCATCAAGGTTTTACACGCACCTGTCGGCGATGCGGCTGCGGCCGAAAAGATTGATCTCGGCACCCTGCCGGAGTGGAATCTCGGCGACCTTTATCCGTCTGCGGATAGTGTAGAACTGAACAACGACATCGAAAAGGCCATGAAGGATGCAGCGGCTTTCGAGGAACGCTGGAAGGGCAAGCTTGGCGACGAAGCAGCCAAGGCCAATGGCGGAAATTTTGCCGATGCTGTTCTGGAATTCGAGGCGCTGGACGAACTGATGGGCCGGATCGGCTCCTTCGCGGGCCTCTATTACTATGGCGACACGTCTGATCCGAAGCGCATGAAGCTTTTCGGCGACGTGCAGCAAAAGCTGACCGACGCCAGCACCCATCTCATTTTCTTCAGCCTGGAACTCAACCGCATCAATGATGCTGTTCTGGAAAAGGCGATGAGCGACAATGCGGCCATCGGTCATTACCGTCCATGGCTGACCGATCTTCGCCTGGACAAGCCTTATCAGCTTGATGACAAGCTGGAACAGCTTTTCCACGAAAAGTCGATCACCGGCTATAGCGCCTGGAACCGGCTGTTCGATGAAACCATGTCGGGTCTTCGCTTTGAAATCGACGGCAAGGAACTCAGCATCGAGCCGACGCTGAACATGCTTCAGGATGCCGATGGCGCCGTGCGCAGAAAGGCATCGGAAGCGCTGGCGAAGACCTTTGCGGCCAATCTACGCACATTCACGCTGATTACCAACACACTCGCCAAGGATAAGGAAATATCCGATCGCTGGCGCGGTTTTCACGATATCGCCGACAGCCGCCACCTCGCCAACCGCGTTGAACGCGAAGTGGTGGACGCGCTCGCCAAGGCGGTGGAGGACGCCTATCCCCGCCTTTCGCACCGTTATTATGCCTTGAAGGCCAAGTGGCTCGGCCTTGAAAAGCTTGAAAACTGGGACCGCAACGCGCCGCTGCCGGAAACCCCGCAAGCGTTGATCCCTTGGGATGAAGCGCGTGAAACCGTGCTTTCCGCCTATGGCAATTTCGCGCCGGAAATGGCCGCGATCGCCAAAAACTTCTTCGATAAAAACTGGATCGACGCGCCGGTGCGCCCCGGCAAGGCGCCGGGCGCCTTCGCCCACCCGACCGTGCCGTCAGCGCATCCTTATGTGCTGCTCAACTATATGGGCAAGCCGCGCGATGTAATGACGCTCGCACATGAGCTTGGCCATGGCGTGCATCAGGTTCTGGCAGGCGGTCAGGGTGCACTGATGGCATCCACCCCGCTGACGCTTGCCGAAACGGCGTCCGTGTTCGGTGAAATGCTGACCTTCCGCTCGCTTCTGGAACGTACGAAGGACAAGCGCGAGCGCAAGGCCATGCTGGCGCAAAAGGCCGAGGACATGATCAACACGGTCGTGCGCCAGATCGCCTTCTACCAGTTCGAGCGCCGTGTCCATACCGAGCGCCGCGAAGGCGAACTGACCTCTGAGCGCATCGGCGAAATCTGGATGGATGTGCAGCGCGAAAGCCTTGGCGATGCGGTCAATCTCAATCCGGGCTATGAGACCTTCTGGACCTATATCCCGCATTTCATCCATTCGCCGTTCTATGTCTATGCCTATGCCTTCGGCGACTGCCTGGTGAACTCGCTCTATGCGGTCTACCAGAGCTCGGAAAAGGGCTTCCAGCAGAAGTATTTCGATATGCTCAAGGCTGGCGGCACCAAGCATCACAAAGAACTGCTTGCGCCCTTCGGTCTGGATGCAAGCGATCCGGAGTTCTGGAACAAGGGCCTGTCGGTAATCGAAGGCATTATCGACGAACTCGAATCCATGGAAGACTGAGCAAAAGCTGTGACCCGGCCGGGGAACAAACCACTTATTCTCTTTCGGGACGACAAGGCGGGCCGCGACGTGCTTTTCGCGGCTCCCTCGACGATTATCCGCGCCGACACGCCGGACGCGTTCGAACCCGCATGGGAAGCAATGCAGGCGGCGCACGAGGCGGGAAAATGGCTCGCGGGCTATCTTTCCTATGAGGCCGGCTATCTGCTGGAACCGAAGCTGAAACCGCTTTTGCCGGAGGGCCGCAAAGCGCCGCTTCTATGTTTCGGCGTGTTCGAGGGTCCGTCCGACGGGCAACTCCATACGCGCGAAAGCGACAACGCCACCTTTCTGCACGATCCCGTCGCACAATGGTCGTTCGAGGATTATGCCCCGCGCTTCGAGCGCCTGCACCGGCATTTGCGCGAAGGCGATTGCTATCAGGGCAACCTCACCTTTCCGATCCATGCCCGGTGGGGCGGCGACCCGCTGATCCTGTTCAACAGGCTCGCGAAACGCCAGCCGGTCCGCTACGCGACCTATTGCGATCTTGATGGACCGATCATCCTGTCACGCTCGCCGGAGCTTTTCTTCGAGGTCGATGGCGACGGATGGATTGAAACCCATCCGATGAAAGGCACCATGCCGCGCGGCGCGACGCCGGAAGAAGACGAGCGGAACCGGCAGTTTCTGCTGAACGATCCGAAAAACCGCGCCGAAAACCGCATGATCGTGGACCTGTTGCGCAATGACATTTCGCTCATCAGCGAAGTGGGGTCGCTGGACGTGCCGGAACTTTTCCGCATCGAAACCTATCCCACTGTCCACCAGATGGTCAGCCGCGTGCGGGCGAGGCTGAAGAAAAACCTGCCATTGCATTCGCTTTTTGCCGCCCTTTTTCCGTGCGGCTCGATCACCGGGGCGCCCAAGATCAGCGCCATGGAAATCCTCCGCAAGCTGGAAACCGGACCGCGCGACATTTACTGCGGGTCGCTCGGCTGGATCGAGCCCGGCGGGCGCATGCGTTTCAACGTTGCCATCCGGACGATCTCGCTTCTGGATAAAAATCGTGCGATCTTCAATGTCGGAGGTGGCGTGGTCTTCGATTCCACGGCGCAAGCGGAGTATGAGGAATGCCTTCTGAAAGCACGGTTCGCAGCATTGTAGAGCAGCAAGGGGCACAGGCTGTAACCATGGAACCGGATTACCAGCTGATCGAAACAATGCGCTGGGAACCGCTTTCAGGCGTTCTGCGCTTCGACCTGCACATGGCACGCCTCGAGAATTCCGCCCGTGAACTGGGTTTTTCCTGCGATATGGAAACCGTCCGACAGAAGGTTGTCGAAAGCGGAACCGGCGAACAAGCCCTCAAACTGCGTCTGACGCTCGCTCCAGATGGCATAGCGACGGTCTCAAGCATTCCTTACGAAACGCTGCCATCCCAAACGATCTGGCGGATCGCAATTGCGCGCACACATCTCGATCACAACGATCCACTGCTGCGCCACAAGACGACAAGACGACAGGCCTATATCGCCGCGCGCGAGGAATATTCTCCAGTGGAAGTCGATGAGGTCGTCCTGCTCAACGATCGCGGCGAAGTCTGCGAGGGGACCATCACGTCGATATTTCTCGATGTGGGTGGGACGACCTGCACGACGCCAGCGCTTTCCTGCGGTCTTCTCAACGGAGTGCTACGCCGCGAATTGTTGAAAAACAATGTCGTTGAAGAAGGTATCGTTACCGTCGATACACTCAGGAATGCGCGTAACATCCTCGTCGGCAATTCGCTGCGCGGCATGATCCGGGCAAGGCTCATCGAAAGCTGAAACACCAATATTCGTTAAACATGTATTGATGTCATAGGTTTGTGACGTTTCTTTCTTTTTATGAAGTTGTGTTATCGTTCCCGCGCGTAAGCTAGAGCGGTCCCGGTTTAAACGGAATCGTCGGAACCGCTCTAGCTATTTGTTTCACGCATTATCCGACGCAAAACCGCTTCGCACTTTTGCTGGAAATGCTCTAACCGGGATATGAATGGCCCGACACCGCAATTCTGCGGCTACCAAGAGGAAGAAAATGGCGAAAGCGAAATGGCAAGTCTATGGTGAGATAACCGGCCCCGTCATCATGATCGGCTTTGGGTCGATCGGGCGCGGTACCCTGCCGCTGATTGAACGTCATTTCAAATTCGACAAATCCCGCATGGTCGTGATCGATCCGAGCGAAGCCAACCGCAAGATCCTCGATGACAAGGGCATTCGCTTTCTCAAGGAAGCGATCACCAAGGACAATTACAAGAAGGTTCTCGGGCCTCTCCTGAAAGAAGCGGAAGGCCAGCCTTTCATTGTCAATCTTTCGGTCGATACCGGATCGCTCGATCTGATGCGTTACAGTCGCGAACATGGAGCACTTTATATCGACACGGTAGTGGAACCCTGGCTCGGCTTCTATTTCGATGAAAAAGCCGACAATGCCTCGCGCACCAATTATGCATTGCGCGAAACGGTTCGCGCCGAAAAGCGCAAGCACCCCGGCGGCCCGACCGCCGTTTCCTGCTGCGGCGCCAATCCGGGCATGGTCTCGTGGTTCGTCAAGAAAGCGCTTGTCGACCTTGCGAGCGAACTGAAACTCGACTTCACCGAACCGGCGGCAGATGACCGTCACGGCTGGGCGAAACTGATGAAGAAGGCTGGCGTCAAGGGTATCCACATCGCGGAACGCGACACCCAGCGCGCAAAAGAGCCGAAGCCTTTCAACACGTTCTGGAACACATGGTCGGTGGAAGGTTTCATCGCCGAAGGCCTGCAGCCGGCAGAACTTGGCTGGGGCAGCCATGAAAAATGGATGCCCAAGAATGCCCGCAAGCAGAAGAAGGGCAACAAGGCCGCGATCTTCCTCGAACAACCCGGCGGCAATACCCGCGTCCGTACCTGGTGCCCGACGCTCGGCGCGCAATATGGCCTGCTGGTCACGCATAATGAAGCGATTTCCATCGCCGATTTCTTCACCCTGCGCGACAAGAAGGGCAAGCTCGATTTCCGCCTGACCTGTCATTATGCCTATCATCCGAGCAATGATGCCGTTCTAGCACTTGATGAAATGTTCGGCGCGGGCGGCAAGGCACAGCCGGTGCAGCACGTTCTGGAAGAGCATGAAATTCTGGACGGCAGCGACGAACTCGGCGTTCTGCTTTATGGTCACGACAAGAACGCCTATTGGTACGGTTCGCAGCTGACCGTTGAAGAGGCGCGCAAGCTCGCGCCTTATCAGAATGCAACCGGACTGCAGGTTTCTTCGGCTGTTCTGGCAGGCATGGTCTGGGCACTGGAGAATCCGCAGAGCGGCATCGTCGAGACTGATGAAATGGATTATCGCCGCTGCCTTGAAGTCCAGATGCAATATCTGGGTCCTTTGAACGGATATTACACCGACTGGACGCCGCTGGAAGGTCGCGGTCACCTGTTCAAGGAAGGCCTCGACACCAAGGACCCGTGGCAATTCCGGAATATTCTGGTGCGCTAACTGAATAACTGCCCGGCAAAAATCGGGCAATTTTCATTGCGGCAGTTTCGCAACAATCACGTAATCCTCACAATGAGGGCTTGTTTTCATGCAAGTTTCAATACATCAAACTAATCAACCTCGAGCGGTTCCAATCAGCACGGAATCGTTGAAGCCGCTCTAACTACTTGGTTTTACGCATTTCAGAGGCCAGCCGTTGCACAGTTCTGGCCTGGAAATGCTCTAATGGAGAGCTTGGATATGAAACGCTTCCGCATCATTGCCCCTCTTGCAGTCATGTCGCTGGCGTTGGCCGCGTGTGAAACGACCGGCCCAGTCGGCGGCAATATTCCGACTGTCTCTCGTGGCCCGGCTGGCATCGAAGGTAGCTGGGTCGATCCAAATGGCATTGTCTCGTCATTCAATGGCGGCATTTTCGAGACCCGCGCCACCGACACGAATGAGAAGCTAGCCGAGGGCAACTACCGTTACCAGTCGCCGCAGCTTGTTGAAATCGACATGCGCTCCATCGTGCGCGGCACGTCGTCGAAGGTGAACTGCGCGCTCGTCTCGCCATCGCAGCTCAACTGCACGTCGTCATCGGGCTCGCGCTTCTCCCTGACGCGTCGCGCTGCAGCATAAGCACACGATATCTTGCGTAAATTTCAAATATTTACGGCGCGGGAAACACCCGCGCCGATAGAATTTCGCCAGCGACAACTGTCAGGATTGTAATTTGTCTTTTTTTCTCTAGTTTTCCGGCTGAACAGGAGTCGGAAGATGAGTGAAATGGATAAAGTGCAGGAGAAACCCAGCCAGACAATCAAGCCGGAGGCGCAGGCAAAGCTGCCCAAGGTGGGTGTCCTGCTGGTCAATCTCGGCACACCGGATGGCACGAGCTATGGCCCGATGCGCCGCTATCTGGCTGAATTTCTTTCGGATCGCCGCGTCATCGAATGGCCGCGCCTCATCTGGTATCCGATCCTTTACGGCATCGTCCTCAACACTCGTCCGAAACGTTCCGGCAGGCTTTATGACCGCATCTGGAACCGTGAGAAAAACGAATCTCCGTTACGGACCTATACCCGCGCGCAGGGCGAGAAGCTTGCAAAGGCGCTTGCCGAATATCCCAATGTGGTCGTGGACTGGGCGATGCGTTATGGCCAGCCCTCCATCGAAAGCGTAACCGACCGCCTTTTGGCGCAAGGTTGCGAGCGGATCGTCATGTTCCCGCTCTATCCGCAATATTCGGCGACGACGACGGCGACGGTGAACGACAAGTTCTTCGAAGCACTCATGAAGAAGCGTTTCCAGCCGGCAGTGCGCATCGTGCCGTCCTATGAAACGGAACCGGTATACATCGACGCTCTGGCTCGCTCCATCGAGAAGCATCTGGAAACGCTGTCCTTCAAGCCGGAAGTGATCCTCGCTTCCTATCACGGCATTCCCAAGAGCTATTCCGACAAGGGCGACCCCTACCGCCAGCAATGTCTCGAAACGTCACGCCTTTTGCAGGCGCGGCTGGGACTTGATGACAGCCAGTTTCGCTCCACGTTTCAGTCGCGCTTCGGACCCGAAGAATGGCTGCAGCCTTATACCGACGAAACGGTGAAGGAACTGGCTAAGCACGAGGTCAAATCGATGGCTGTTCTCAATCCGGGTTTCGTGGCTGACTGCCTGGAAACAGTCGATGAGATCGGCAATGAGGCCGCTGAAGAATTTCTTGAAAATGGTGGCGAGAATTTCAGCCATATTCCTTGTCTGAATGACAGCGAAGACGGCATGAAGGTCATCGAGACACTGGTGCGTCGCGAATTGCAGGGATGGGTGTAGATTGAAGGGAGTAAGGCGATAGGGCAGTAAGGCAGTATGTTCTATCTGTGCTAGAATCCGCCTACTGCCTTATTTGCCCTACTGCCCTATTGCCTTAAGGAAAAACAATGACCGGTTTCGATATAACACTGCTCATTCTGGCCGCGCTGGTTCTGGCGACGCTGTTTGCCGGCATAAAGACCGTGCCGCAGGGCTATAATTACACGGTCGAGCGGTTCGGTCGCTATACGCGCACGCTCAATCCGGGCCTGAACCTGATCGTGCCGTTTTTCGACCGCATCGGCGCGCGCCTCAACATGATGGAGCAGGTACTCGATGTGCCGACGCAGGAAGTCATCACCCGCGACAATGCCATTGTAGGCGTGGATGGCGTAGCCTTCTATCAGGTGCTGAACGCGGCGCAGGCCGCCTATCAGGTAGCGAACCTGCAATATGCGATCCTCAATCTGACAATGACCAACATTCGTACGGTCATGGGTTCGATGGACCTCGATGAGTTGCTGTCGAACCGCGACGCGATCAATGATCGCCTGCTGCGCGTGGTGGATGAAGCGGCCCATCCCTGGGGCATCAAGATGACGCGCGTGGAAATCAAGGACATCAATCCGCCGGAAGACATCGTCGCTTCGATGGCACGCCAGATGAAGGCCGAACGTGACAAGCGCGCGCAGGTTCTGGAAGCGGAAGGTGACCGCAACGCGCAGATTTTGCGCGCCGAAGGCCAGAAGCAGTCGCAGATCCTCGAAGCCGAAGGCAAGCTGGAAGCAGCCAGACGCGAGGCGGAGGCACGCGAACGTCTGGCCGAAGCAGAAGCGAAGGCCACCACCATGGTTTCCGATGCCGTTGCAAACGGCAATGTGCAGGCGCTTAACTACTTCGTTGCTCAGAAATATACGGAAGCGCTCAGCAATATTGCCAGCGCCAAGAACCAAAAGGTCGTTCTCATGCCGCTTGAGGCAAGCTCCCTTATCGGCTCACTTGGTGGCATTGGCGCGATTGCCAAGGAAGTTTTTGGCGACAGCATCCGGCCGACAGACCCGGCACCACAGTCACCGCCCCCTGCCCGTCCACGCAGCGTTCCACCTGCAGGGCGTTAAAAAAGAGAGGGCGCCATGATTATTGAATTTCTGTCCGGTCTCGGCATCTGGAACTGGCTTGTTTTCGGGCTGGTCCTGCTCATTCTGGAAATCTCGGCGCCCGGTTTCTTCTTCATCTGGTTCGGACTTGCTGCACTTGTGACCGGCGCGCTCGCCTTTCTCCTGTCTTCGACAACAGGGTTTGGCTGGCAGTTTCAAACCGTTGTGTTTCTGGTTCTGGCAGTTATTTTCGTGCTCGCGGGACGTCGCTTCTTCGGCTCGCGCAGCACCGATGCCGACGAACCCTTACTCAATCGTCGCGGCGAACAGCTGGTGGGCCAGCGCGCCACATTAACGGAACCGATCATCAATGGTCGCGGACGTATCCGTATTAACGATACGATGTGGCGCGTGAAAGGGCCCGATCTACCCACGGGCACCGAAGTCCGGGTGATTGCTTTCGATCCGGTTTCGCTGGAGATTGAAGTCGCTGAATAGGGGAATTTGAAAGAATCGGATAAGCTAAAGCAAGTTATTTTTTAACTTACTCCCTTACTCCCTTACTCCCTTACTCCCTTTCACGCCGCGCCTATCCGCAACAGATCGTGGAAATGCACGAGCCCGATGGGTCGCCCGGTGTCCACCACGATCAGCGCACCAATATGATTTTCGTTGATGGTGTTGAGTGCAGCAGTCGCCAGCATATTCTGGTCCACCGTCTTCGGCTTGCGTGTCATGATGTCGTCAACCGCCAAAGCCGCAAGATTGCGGCTTAGATTGCGAGAGATGTCGCCATCCGTGACGATGCCTGCCAGATCGCCACCATCATCGACAACCACCACACAGCCGAAGCTCTTTTGCGCCAGAACCTTCATCGCGTCCGGCAGGGACGTACCCACTTTTACCAGCGGGAGGCGTTCGCCGCGATGCATGATATCCCGAATATGGACGAGACTGGCACCCAACGAACCACCAGGATGAAAGGTCTTGAAGTCGCTTGGGGTAAAGCCGCGCGCTTCCAGAAGCGCGATTGCAAGCGCATCTCCGATGGCGAGCTGCATCATGGTCGAGGTTGTCGGCGCCAGACCATGCGGGCAGGCTTCGGCAGTCTTCGGCAAAAGCAGCACCACATCAGCCGACCGCCCTAGGGCTGAATCCTCGCGCGAAGTGATGGCAATGAGCGGAATGCGGAAACGCTGGGAATAATTGACGATACCCTTCAATTCCGCCGTTTCGCCCGACCATGAGATAGCCAAAATGACATCGTCGCGACCGATCATGCCAAGGTCGCCGTGATTGGCTTCCGCAGAATGAACGAAGAATGCCGAAGTACCGGTCGAAGCGAAGGTAGCGGCAAGCTTAGAGCCGATATGGCCGCTCTTGCCTACGCCCGTAACCACCAGACGTCCGCGCGAGGCGACGATACGCTTCACCGCTTTGACAAAGGGGACGGAAAGGCCGTTATTCAGCGCTTCTTCAAGCGCCGTAAGGCCAGCATTTTCTGTCTTTATGGTGCGCAGCGCCGAAGCGATAGCCGCTTCCGCGTCTGCCGGAGGGATGATCTGATCGAGCTTTTCCATGGCGGAAAGGGTTAGCTTCTTCGCAGCCGGTTGTCCAAACATTTGTGCTGCGCGCATGATCGTGAATTCGGCCAAAGCAACTAAGAATTAACCATGTGCCTTTACCGTTCATCTACCACGTTGCGACGGTTTGAAAACACGACATGCTTTTTGCCAAGGTCCCTTATGGCGGTTCGGCGCCTATTGCCCGCAGGCTCCAATGCCTGTTTCTATCGGGCGTGGCCATGGCAATCAGTCATAGCGCTTCCTTTGCCCAGGATGCCTACCTACGCGGGAGCGTCGCCGAGGATGTGCTTTCAGCCTCCTCGCCTGAAACGCTCGCAAATCGCGGACTTGCCGCGCCCAGATATGATGACGGCGCCAGCGAGACGACCGACGGAAGCTACACGCCGCCTGAAAACACGACAGCGTCAGACCCGACCACCGCAGTGCAACCGGCTCCCGCAGCTCTCATACCGCAAGATCGCCAGTCGCTGCAGCCCGACAATATTCGTGTCGGCTCGGTTGATAGCCAGACAAGCGATGAAGCGGTGCGTGTACAGCGCGAAAATCTTCGTCAATTACCCGAACAAGGGCGCAGCTCCACGCAGGAAGCCGATCCATTCGCGCCGGTCGGCATTCGCACGGGTTCGTTTATCCTCCGACCATCGCTGGAGCAAGGTATCCGTGCTACGACCAACGGCGACAACAGCGCAACCGGTTCCAGTGCGGTGCTCAACGAAACTACATTGCGGCTCAATGCCCAGTCGGACTGGGCGCGCCATCAGGCAACGCTGGACGCATCCGGCACCTGGGCCAAGTCCATTTCGGGCGAAGACGTTTCGGAACCGCGGGTCGATATTCAGGGTAAAATACGCTTCGATCTCGGCGATCAAACCACCGTCAACACCGGTGCGGGCTATCAGCTGCGTCGTGAAAGCGCATCAAGTCCGAACGGGATCGTCGGCGCCTTGCAACGGCCTCTGGTTCATACCCTCAACGGAAGTCTCGGCGTCGAACGCGATATGGGCCTGATCTTCGGCAGTGCAACCGGGCGGGTCGAGCACAATATCTACGGCGATGCGGAGCTGTCATCCGGCGGTACGGTCAGCCAGAAGGACCGCGACAACACCTATGCCAGTATTACGCTGCGCGGCGGCTTCAGCCTGTCCCCGGCGATCAAGCCCTTCACCGAAGTTGAATTGGGCAAACGCATCTTCGACGAGAAGGTGGACAGCAATGGCTATAAGCGCAGTGGATCGCAATTTGCCCTGCGCGGCGGTATGATGCTGGATATGGGCGAGAAGCTGAGCGGCGAATTCGCCGCCGGTTACATGCGTGCAAACAGCGATGATTCTCGTCTCAGCGACATCAGCGGCCCGTCGATCAATGCGGCGCTCAACTGGTCCCCGTTGCGCGGAACCGATGTACGCCTCTATGCACAGACCACTGTCGATACTTCGACCACACCCGGCATTGCCGGGTCACTCCTTCATTTCGCAAGCCTCGACGTGACCCGTCGCATACGCTCCGACCTTAGCCTCAATGGCAGGCTCGACGCCAATATCCGGCAGAACAAGGATGGCACCGGAACCGATTACACGATCGGCGCACAGATCGGAGCAACCTACTGGATCAATCGTTTCGTCGGACTCGATGCACGCCTGCGTCACGAGTTCCTGACGAGCAAGATTTCCAACCGCGAATATAAGGCTAACAGCGTCTATCTCGGCGTAAAAGTTCAGCGTTAGAGAGAAGATAAAACGGCATCCCTTGCGGGATGCCGTCAGGCTGCTGACAAACCCGTTGATATTTTTCGGCGGGTTTTGTTTTTTAGGAGGGGCCGCGTTTTGCGACAGCG